>NZ_CAMXBT010000003.1:0-446737 GCF_947179565.1 Wolbachia endosymbiont (group A) of Andrena hattorfiana | reverse complement strand
ATTCCAAGAAAAAATCTTCTCACGCTAGCTGGTTTTTGTTGCTGGAAATGGTTGCATCGTTTAAATTTATTAATGTTATATACTACCAAATTAATAGTTGCTCATTTAAGAACCTCCTTCAACTTTACCCAACTCGACACATATACTTTTTGAAACATTGCTGCAAGTAGAAAAAAACAGGTTACCCACCTTAACTTCTTTAAATTTGCTCACAATCTCTACTTGATGCATAAGGTTTTTGTTACACTCCTTTCATCTACCGATTACCTCTACCTACCGCCTTTACCTTTGCTAAGGTCAGAAACACGACTAGCTTCAGGACTTTCTAAGCTCGACTGTGGCAGGTCACCAAAATTACTGGAATCACTAACACCAAGCGATATAGGTGCTTCTACTAATCCATACCCTCCTCCTACTCTGTGATATCCTAATTCTAGATAAGTACGCAGTAATGGATCAATTTGTTCTCTATTTTGAATGTATGCTTGCAATTGCACATCTTGAAATCCCGGATCATTCCTGAATAATTGTGAAATGCCCACTCTTATGTTCTGAAAGTAATTTCTATCTCTGTTTGGGAGGCCTCTTCCAAGAAAATCGCGTATTATATTTATGATATTCTGCACTTGCCCAATATGATTTTCGTTTAGAACTCGATTAATATCACTAGCATTTTCTAATGTCCATAAACCACAATTCCAACCATCTGTTTGCTGACGAACAGAAACATTATTAATCCTGATATTATTTCCTAAGTTATTTTGAATGATATCGGTAATACCACCTGGAACAGCAGTAGCAGTTGAATCAGCATAGTACCCAACATAGTTCCCATTTTGACGTTCAATCACTAGTGTAACCCAATGAGTATTATTTAAAGTAATTATTAAAGTTAAACGCTGTTGTTCTTCATTTTCCCTAAATTGATTTAATACTCTAACAATGTGCTCGTTACCGTCATTCCTTGCCAAATTAGCTACTTCAAAAGTGTGATTACCTTCAGTACGAAGCTGATATCGCAATCTTCCAGCGTGAGCTATATCAATTTGTTGAAGCCAGTAATCATAATGTCCATTTCTCGTCGCAAATTCTAGTGTAAGCAGATCGTTGACATTTTGTATTTGATTACCATCTCCAAGAAGATTGTTTATTTGTCGTAATATTTGTTCTTGTGATAAATGAGTAGTTGTAGTTCCTTGTGATCCATTATGTGCAATATTATCTGTACCTGACCCTATTCTCCTTAAAACCTCTTCTCTTGTACCCTTGAAGTGACGTATAACATGTACCTCAACCCATTCATCATTACCTCGACTATATAAGAAAGTTGATGGCTGTCTTTCACCTTCATTAACATTTTCCTGAAAATTTCTAAATCTTTCATCTAGATTCCCTATTCCCTCCACTATTTCAGGTCTTCCAGTCTGTTCTGCCCCTAAAACACGACTATGACGATCAATTATATGTACATACAGTTCTTGTGGAATAGTTATAAGTTCTTCCTCTCTTCGTGCATCTCTATTAAATAGAGCATAAGACAAAACCACCTCATTTCCAGAAGTAATAAGCAAATATCCTCTTTGCTTGTTCATAAGTTCTTTTATTCGATCTTTTGCGTTATTCTCCTTTTGTGCTACTTCTTCTGCATTACCAGCAAATCTTAATATATATCCAATTGGATGAGTATCTAGATCATTCTCTGTAGGTTGTCTTAATAATAAAAGGTCTAATCTCTGTTCTGTAATTCTTGTGAGTATTACCCTTTCTCCTTCTTCTTCCTGACCCCTTTTCAAACTATATGTTTGACCAATTTTATACATAGTAATCACTTTATAAGGATTATCACTAGCATAAAATGTACCATGTAGTATAGAACGAAATTTATCCTCACTATTAACATTTATTGCATCCATAAGTGGCATCAATGCTCCAGAGATCTCTTGAAATAGTTCTCTATGCTGACCTACATTTTGCCAGCCATCATTCATAACTTGATTCAAAGTGTTATGTACATTTTCAGCATTAGGCACTTGTACAAGATCACCAGCAAGAAAATTATTTGCATTATTATTTTGGTAATCGTGATACAAACCAAGGTCATTTGGTTGATCAATATCTAGCTCAAATTGGTCATTAAGTGTGAATGAAACTTTCCATACATGAACATCATTCCCATCAATATTGAGAGTTTGTAAATTGATAGCTTCTTGTTGTACATCATCATTAATTCTGATATTAAATATAACTATATCAGAACCTTGAGCATGAAAGACCATGGTTAAAGCATGATCCCCATCATCATATCTAAGTATATACTTTGCTATAGGTACCTCTACTTCTTCTTCACCTTCTAGTTGTAAATGATGTATATCAAAAGCACTACTCCCAAAAGCAAAACCAGTTATACAATCAAATATTCTGTTATAATTCTCTGCATTCCTTGGTATTTCATTAGGAAGGTGTTGAAGCAAGAAATCTCTAATATTTTCTCTAATTCCTTCATTCTCCAAACACTCAAATAATCTTTGTACTAAAGGAAATCTATCCTGTTGAAGTTCTACTATATCAACACTAAAGGGATCTAGATTTAAATTAAAATTTAATCCAACACAGACAGTATTTCTTGATTCAGTATGAATAGGTATAAATGAAGAAGTGTGTAACCTTCCAGCGTAGCCTATGGCACAGTTTAATGCAACATCTGACGGTGTATCAAATATAGCAAGATTAATAACAATAGGAATATTTTCTCTTTCTGCTTGATGACGTACAAGAAATGCAACATGTGAGTTTCTAGGAGATAAGTCAAGGTCAATGCCTATTGCGTAGTGATGACTAAAATTTGCTAAGAAACCTAATAAAAACCCGTGACTCTCAAACTTTTGACTGCGATTTTCAATATTATTTTCTATCTGCGCTCTATAATTATTATAGGTATCAGTTATATATTCTAAAATATCTTCTCGGAGAGAATCTCTTACATCTTGTCTTTGGTTGCTTGCTAGCATTTCTATAAAATCGCCAATTCTTTGTTGACTAGGTTCGACTCGTGCAAAATTGATCAACCTATCAAGCTGTTCACACTGATTTCGATTGAGTTGTCTCCTTTCTATTTACTTAATTGTTAATCTGTGATCTTCTAAGAGCTGTCTAATAAGATTAATTTCAGATGCTGAATATTTGCCAAATTTATCTCTACCTCTAAGATCTTTTTCACGAATCACCTCGAATACTGTTGCAATTGCTTCTCCCTGACTCTTGCCCTTTCCATGCATGCATACTTTGTATTGCTCAAAATTTAGGTCTTCTTCCCTTAAATTTGGATTTTGCCCTCTAATCTCTCGCACTAGAGCATTTCTTTCCCTTGTACTGAACCTTAACCCATCACTATTAGGACGATCAGAAATACTGTAGCATCTGACAACTTGCTGTCCGTCACGATAAACAGCAACTTTTAGGTTTCCCGTATCTCGATTTTCACCATTACGTGGATTAACACCATGGTTATCAAAACGAAAATAGACTTTTTCACTTGGATCTAAAATACCTTCATCATGCGCAGTAGCAAACATACTAAAAAGAATACAGGAAGGAAACAACCTGCACTTACATGATACAAGAAAGATGGACATTGATCTAAAAAAGATTCAAACCTTTGTCTGAAGCCTTCAAGATCTCCATCCACTAAACTCCTAATAAGTCCATCACCATTATTCATATAAGATACCCTTCTATTTTCTACGGCTAGAGACACCACTCATACTAGGAGCTTCAAACTTGGACTGCGGACCATCACCAGAACCATCAAGTGGCAAAGATGTTTTCTTACTACCATGAGCTTGAGATTGCGTCCGTAAATCATACCTAGGGCCATCACCTACAGGACCAGGTGGTAAAATTGTTTTCTCTAACTCAGAGAATAATTCTTCTGCAAACAGACCGTAATCTACATTTACTCTTTTACCTTCTCTACCACACAATCTAAGGTTTTTTATTATCTTTTCCTTAAAGAACTCAAATCTCTCAGGAAAGCTATTTTTAGCAAATAACATCATATCTAGTATTTCTTTTTTCTCTATTTCTTTTTCCTCATCAGACTTATAAATGTCTTCTCGTTTCCAGTTAACTATCAATTCTGCAAGTACACCCTTTATAGGAATTCTACCATTCGAAGTATCAATAATAGCAGTCTTTTTGTATTCATCCAAGCTGTCACACTCCCAAATTTTCATAATAACAGACCTAGCTTGAGCACTTGACTCAGGATTTTTCAACATCACATCTGAAAGTGAGGAAAGAAGAAGCTCATAGTCTCGCTGTGAGAATATTTTGTCCGAACAGTCTCCTCCTGCTGGAACGCCTTTATAACACCAGCACTGTACCAAATCATGAACCGTATCAAAAAAACATGACTCTATTAATTCAGCAAGAAGGGAATATACTCCCTTATCTTTCTGCAATAATTTCTGTAAAAGAGTATCTTTGTCAGCTATATTCCTTACACAAAAATCTAAAATAGGAGCGTCTTTCTCAACAGATTGAGGACGAGAAAGAGCAATAACAGCTTCTGTAAGCTTCTTTTCTTTATCTTCTTCTTTTAGATGATTATAAAAATACTCTACTCCTTCACTCCATTTAAGTTTTACAGCACTGTCAAAACCTTCTACTGCATCATACTCCTTTAATTCCCCAGACTCTCTATTGATCCAGAAATCAAAAATACGACCATTCCTCTTTATCGTATCTAGCAGGGAGTTTCGTACGTATTTGTCAATTTCAGTTTCAGTTTTGCCATCAAATTTACCAGGAGGAAATTTGCTCTTGAGAAATTCGAATCTTTTTTGAAAGAACGGAAGAATTTTTTCTACCACACAGTAACTAGAAGCCATCTCATTCTGCGAAGTGGATTATCGATTTCTCCTATTTTCTCTTCAGTCAATCTTGTACCTAAAACATCATTATTTAACCTTGTACCTCACCAACAACCTTCATCTTGGAATACATTGTGCAAAAACTGCAGCTTATCATCCTTAAAAAATTTAATATTCTCTATATAGGTTTCCGCCCACCTTTTAATAGCTAACTTCCTTCCAGAAGCAATTTCAGAATCTGTATGTTTTATAACATCTTGTAGCTTTTTAAGTACTGCAGCATGACGATCTGTCTTCCTTGGCATTTTACCCTCCCATTAAATATTAATAGTATTATGTAAAAGGGGCATTATACAGACATTAGAATGGATTGCAATATTAAAATTACTAGAATAGAGGGTTTAATAAAAAAACGTTATGGCTAAAACTTCTTTTCTTGAATTTTCTCAATATAATCAACAGAGAGGCCAGTATCTTCAGCGATAACATCTGTTCACCTTTTTTTCGCCGATTAGGATTGTATATTAAATCAAAGTCGCAAGACTATAATGAGCAAGGAGTGATACTGTCAATTGGATTGATTGATAGAAATCGTAGGCATCTCAGTACACTCCTAGCTTTAAAAAATGGAGTACGAACGGTAGGAGGATCTAAAAGATCGAATCACAATCCTGTACAGCATTTACATTATTATTTGATTATATTTATAGGTACAAAAATGGCTAGAACAGTTTTTGTGGGTATTGATGTTTCAAAAGAAACACTTGATATCTCAATCAACAATAAACATCAGCGTATAGAAAATGCAGAGAGAGCTATATCTGAGTTTATAAAGTCGAAAATGGCTAACGTATTTGTTAAGTTATGTGTAGTAGAATCCACAGGAGGTTATGAGAAACTTGTAATAAAATTGTTACAAGAACATAACATAGCTGTTCACAGAGCTCACCCAAATCGGGTATGCATTTGCAAAAGCCTGCAACCACTTTGCAAAAACAGATAAATTAGATGCAAAATTACTAGAAAAATATGCTGAATTTATCACAAAAAATGACGAAGTAATAGAATACATAGTTTCACAAAAGCAAGAAGAACTAAAAGAGCTAAGAGCAGTTGAGCGCAATCTAAACGATGAAGTTCATGCAAATAAGTGTCGTTTGCATAAGGTTACAGGAAAAGCCAGGGAATATATAGAAAAACAGATAGAATTTGCAAAAAAACAATTAGAGCAAATTAGGCAAGACATAGAAGATATAATAAACTCTGATCCTGATTTGAAGGAAAAAAGCAAACTGCTAACTAGCTATAAAGGTGTTGGACGGAAAACCGCAAGTATCCTACTCATAGAGGTACCTGAACTTGGTAGGTTAGATAATAAGGAAATAGCTTGTCTAGTTGGAGTTGCACCAAAAACTAGTGAAAGCGGAAGGAAAGTGAGCAAGGCCCAAGTCATAGGTGGCAGATTTTATGCTCGAAAAGCATTATACATGTCTGCTGTGGTTGCAATGCGTCATAATAAAAAAATGAAAGTATTTTACCAGCGTTTAGTTGACTCTGGCAAAGTCGCTTTAGTTGCTGTAATGAGAAAAATCATCATTTGTTTAAATGCTATGATAAAAAACAATAATTTTTATCTTGATGTTTAAGACGGTAGATGACATCTTTCTTCTTGGTATAAATTATTTTTATATCTCAATGTTCATACAGCTATGCACGTTGCCGCATAGTGGATGAGGTGTATTACCTCTAAGAGTATGGTTTTTACATAATAATATAATATTCTGTCCATAAATCAATGTTTCAACGTACAACAAGAACATTTTCATTGTGATTAAGATTTCTAGTATGTATATTAATAAATCTTGTTCTCAACTAAGTAATGAAAGTAATAATTGTTATAATAATGTTATTGTGTAGCAGTTACACAATGGCAAGCGAGCGAATAAGTCTAGTGGATAAAAAACTATCTCAAGGATATGTAGCTCCAGTGCTTACAGAAGATAGCGTTATTTTATCAGACAAGCACGGCGCTTTATATTCCTTTGATATTGATAACTCAAAGGCTATGAATTGGAAATTACACCTCTCACATAGGAAAAAAATTGGTAACATGAGCCTATCGCATTATAAAAAAAATGTTTTCTTTATAGTGGATAACACTTTACACGCAATAGATGCAAAAACTGGCAAGATTGAGTGGGAAAAAGAATTGAGAGCTCCAGTAAGAGGGAAAGCAGCAGTAATAAATAATAAATTGGTAGTATTGACTATTGATAATTATCTGTACGTGTTTGATATAAAAGATGGCAGCTCCGTTTGGGCTTATCAAAACGGTATCAATGAGGTTCGAGGTTTGTATTCCATATCGCCAACAATTTCTAACGATAAAATAATAGCACCATTTTCAAATGGTGAGTTAATAGCTTTTAATGAAGACGGTAAAAAATTGTGGAGCCAAAAATTGGCTACAAACCTTTTGGATACACAGCTCACAGATGTAACTACTACACCGGGAGTGCTTGGCGATACTTTAATAGCTACAAACAATTCTTATATTTATGGTATTGACGTGAAATCAGGAAATATTTTGTGGTCAAAGTCACTGCAAGTAAAAAGTGTATCAGACATTGAGTCATATTATAGTCCTCTTATTCCTGCAGAGAAACAAAAAGAAGGCGGAAGAATTTTTATAGTAACTGAAGATAATAAAATAATCGGCCTGGATATAAAAAATGGAGAAACAGTCTGGGCATCTGATTTAATAGAAAATACGCAATTGTTTGCTCCAATTGTGCATGCCCATACACTGTGGGTGACAAGCAATAAAGGTTCAATGCTTGCTTTTCCTGGATCTGAAAGTGCAGGAAAGGTAGTCAAAGTACCTGGTAATGTGTTTCACACTCCAGTGTTTACTCACGATAAAATATATGTAACAACTGAGGGAAATGGTGTTTATTCTTTAGAAAATAGGTTTGTTCTTTATGATTGATTATGACCTGATTGTTATAGGTGGTGGTCCAGGCGGTTATAAGTGTGCTATCGCTGCTGCAAAACTTGGATTGAAAGTTGCCTGCATAGATAAAAATAGCATTTTTGGTGGTACATGCTTGCGAGTTGGGTGCATACCTTCCAAAGCACTACTTCATTCTTCCTATCAGTATGCTCACACGAAAAATGATCTGTCGAAGCTTGGCATAAAAATTAAGGATGCAAGTTTCGATTTAAAAGAAATGCTAGGCTATAAGGACGCCAGAGTTCAGGAACTTGGAAAAGGTATAGAGTATCTGTTTAACCTTCACAAAATCACTAAAATCAATGGACTTGGGAAAATTACTTCTTTTGACCAAGGTAATCTTGAAGTTTCAGTTGAAGATAAGGTGCTGAAGACAAAAAATATAGTAATTGCAACCGGTTCTGACGTTATTTCTTTGCCAGGAATTAATATCAATGAGAAAAGTATTATTTCATCAACTGGTGCATTGTCTTTAACTGAAGTACCAAAAAAACTTGTCGTAATCGGAGCCGGGGCAATAGGGCTTGAAATGTCTTCTGTATGGAGGAGGCTAGGGTCTGAAGTCACTGTAGTAGAATTTTTTGACAGAATCGCTGCAGCAATGGATGGAGAATTAAGTAAGTCTCTACTTTCTAGTCTACAAAAACAAGGAATAAAATTTTTACTTAGCACTAAAGTTGAGGGAATAAAACAAAGTAGTAACTCTTTGAGTGTGAAGGTTTGCTCTGTAAAAGATAATCAAACAAACACTATAGAGGCGGATAAGGTATTGGTTGCAGCAGGACGCAAACCATGTACTGATGGTCTTGGTATTGATGAAAAAATAGAAAAAGATAATCGCGGTTTCGTTCAAGTTAACAACAGATATAAAACTAATGTGAAAGGAATATTTGCTATTGGTGATGTGATTGGTGGAGCAATGCTTGCTCATAAAGCAGAGGAAGAAGGAGTGGCAGTTGCAGAGATAATAGCAGGACAGTCACCTCACGTTGATTATGAAATTATACCATCTGTCATTTACACTCACCCTGCTGTTTCTTCGATCGGTAAAGCCGAAGAGGAACTCAAAAATGCTGGCTATAAGTACAAAGTTGGTAAATGTCAATTTGCTGCAAACGGCAGAGCAAAAATCACTGATGATGCTGAAGGATTCGTGAAAGTGCTGACTTGTAGCAGAGCAGATACAATACTAGGTGTGCATATCATAGGAGCATACGCTGATACGCTAATCAACGAAGCAGCGGTTGCAATGGCATATGGTGCAGCAGCAGAGGATATATACAGAATTTGTCACTCTCATCCTGATATAAATGAAGCCTTTCGAGATGCGTGCATCGATGCTTTCTTTAAAAAATAATTGTGGACCTCGGTTCAATCATTGAAAAATGGTATGAGTGGCTGAGATGCAAAAGATCTTATTCACCAAACACTTTAGAGTCATACATGAGGGACTTGAAGGATCTTATAAGTTTCCTAAATACTCACATTGGTGGAGAAGTAAATGTCGGCACTTTGGAAAAATTGAGCGTACCTGAGTTAAGAAGTTGGCTTACCTCTCGGTATGCAAGAGGTGTGAATGCAAGATCTAACGCTCGTGCATTGTCAGTAATCAGAAATTTCTTCAAGTACATAAAAAACAACTACAATATAGACAATGAAGCTGTATTTTCCTTATCAAGGCCAATTCAGAGAAGAACTCTGCCCAAAGCATTATCAATACCTGATATAAAAACTTTGGTGAAAGAAATGAAGTTATCTGACTTGAGCGAACCTTGGGTGGTAAAAAGAGAAATTGCAATTATCGTCCTGCTATATGGTACAGGCTTAAGAATCAGTGAAGCGTTGAACCTTGGGGTTAGTGATATTAACAATGAAAGTTTAATAGTAACAGGTAAGGGAGATAAACAAAGGCAGGTATTCATTCTTCCGGTAGTAAAAAAGTGTATACAGGAATATGTAAAAGCCTGTCCTTATTTTGGCATTAATAATGAAACACAATATCTTTTTTTGGGAGTAAGAGGAAAAAAATTGGGAAGAACTTATGTAGCTAATCGTTTGCAGAAAATAAGGAGAATATTAAATCTGCCAGAAATCTTATCTCCACATGCATTTCGTCATAGTTTTGCTACTCATTTGCTTCAGGAAGATATTGACATAAGATCAATACAACAACTGCTTGGCCACTCAAGCCTGGAAACCACCCAGGTTTACACTCACCTCAATTATCAAGATGTTTTTAACATGTACAAAGATTTTCAGCAGGGCTTGGAGAAGAAATCAAAACCCTTGTAACTTGAGGATTGTCGGTGGTACCACCAGGTCCTATATCTCGTTCATCCGCTTTACATAAATAATATCCTACTAAAAAAAGAACCAGTGCAACTGCTGTAAGACAAGCACCTATTACTAGATAATCGTATAAAATTGCTAAACCTACACAACCAGTCAATGCTCCAGATAATATAAAAAATGCATAAGCATAGTTGCTTTGTTTTTTACCAGGAGAAATTGCTTGTGAGGATTTTTCGTTTTTATTACTCAGACTTTTAGTACGGAGCAGTCTATTTTCTGATGAAAGCCTATCTCTTTCCTCCCTTACTTGTTTCAAATCTCTTTCTAATTGTGAAATTTTGCTAGTTTTATTTGCTAGCTCTTGCTCTTTCTCTACAAGTTGAGCTTTTGTTCTTTCAAGTTCATCTCTAAGGTTTTCGAGCTGCTGCAACTCTTTAGCAATGAATTCGTCGTTTATTTCTGGTTGAACATTATGTGTATTTGCTACAGGTTGCTCTGCACTTGTAGGGAATTTTTCATTTAGATAATTTCTGATACGTTCAATACTTCCAAATGCAGCAGTAACAATTGCACGATTTATGAAACAATTATCCTCTACTAACTTTTCTACATCATCTAAATCTTTTCTATTAATAGCATCAGCTAATCGCGCTGTAATAGCTTGTTCAATTATTTGCTTCACCCATGGATTTTGCTCTATAGCTTGTATTGGCTTTATTTGACTAAAATCTAGGTCTTTATGTTTTAAAAGTTTAATCAATACTTCTTCGTTATCTTGTGTTATTTCTTGTAAACATGATTTGATAATTAAGCTAAGTGGTGTTTCTATTTCTTCACTTTGGATATTAGGGTTAAGCATTTGTTCAACAAACTCTCGTGAAATACCCATGTGAATGAGGTCTTGCCTAGTAAACTTTTTCTCAAGCAGCGCCTTCGCCTGGTTAATATTTCCATCGGAAAGAGCGTTTAATAATTGTTCTCCTCTTTGGGCTTTTTGTATTTCTACCGTAAGGTGTGAAAAGTCTTTATCCTGTGCTTCTCCAATTTTTCTAATATATTCTTCAGGAGTATGAAAGCAACGCTCTTTATGAGAATCATGAAGATATTCTTCAGGGAATTGTTGGTATTCAGGTTTAATAACTAAATAACTATTTTTAACATCTATATTTAATTTAGGATGTCTAAGTAACATCTGTACAAAATTCCTATTTCCCATATGAAAAGCTAGATGTAGAGCTGTATTGCGTTCTTTAGTTTCTTGAGCATTAATATTTAAATTTTGATGTTGTAAAAGCAACATCATCATTTTCAAACATATAGGGCTGTCATCACCATTCATGATAATAGTCATTAGTGGTGTATATCCCGCATCAAACGCATTAACATTCGCACCTTCTGCTATAGCTTGTTTAAAAGCTTCTAGGTTTTCATTATCAATAGCTTTAAATAACTGTTTTGTTGATTCACTTAGCTGTTCTTGAAGTTGTCGGATTTCGAGCTTGCGATGCTGTGTTATCACCACCTCCATAAGCTCCATAATATGTTACACCGTTTCTATAAAGCATACTAAACCCTCTTTATTAATGATTTACTAATATAATTATATAAAAAAAAGGAAAATTGCAAGCAATTTATTTAAAAACCTCAGACAACTCTAGAAACTTCTCTGCATCAAGTGCAGCCATGCACCCTGTTCCTGCTGCAACTACTGCCTGGCGATACACCTTATCTTGAACATCACCTGCAGCAAATACTCCTGCTTTACTAGTTAAAGTTGTTCCAGGTTTTGTAATTATGTAACCCTGTTCATCCATTTCAACAAAGCCTTTAAAAATACCTGTATTTGGTGCATGCCCAATTGCAATAAACACTCCATCGACTTTTAATTCTTGAGCTTCCGTTGATTTAATTATAATACCAGTAACTTTCTTCGGATTTTCTTCTCCAAGAATCTGCTCTACGGTATGGTTCCACATTACTTTTATTTTATCATTTTTAAAGAGCCTATCTTGCATTACTTTTTCCGCTCTCAATTTATCACGCCTGTGTATTAATATCACTTCTTTGGCAAATCGAGTTAAAAATATTGCCTCCTCAACTGCGGTATTTCCACCACCAATTACAACTACAACTTTATTTCTAAAAAACGCACCATCACAAGTTGCACAAGCTGAAACTCCGTAACCTTGAAATTCCTTTTCACTCTCCAAACCAAGCCATTTTGCTTGCGCACCGGATGCAATTATAATTGCATCCGAGTAGTAGTCATTGATATTACCAGAAGATCTAAATCTATACTTATTAGAATTCTCAAGTTGTTCAACGCTTTTTATCTCATCATCTATTATTTTTGCTCCAACCTGTTCTGCATGCAACCTCATTTGCTCCATTAGTTCTGGACCCTGTATTGAAACAAAACCAGGATAGTTTTCAACATCTGTAGTAATTGTAAGCTGACCACCAGGCTGCATTCCCGTTACTACAATTGGCTCTAAGTTTGCACGTGCTGCATATACAGCAGCAGCATGCCCTGCTGCCCCAGATCCAATAATAAGAACTTTTGTACTAAATCTATAATTCTTCACTGTATGAGTTTAGATAATCAGCTACTCCTTCATCGCTTGCCTGCATTGCTGGCTTACCTTTCTTCCACCCTGCTGGACATACTTCACCATGCTCCTCATTATGTTTAATTGCATCAACAATTCTAATAAACTCATCAATATTACGCCCTAAAGGCAAATCATTTATCGATTGATGACGTACAATAAATTTATCATCAATAACGAAAGTTGCTCTCAGCGCAATTGAGTCATCATATAAGACCCCATAGTCTCTTGATATAGACTTTTTGATATCAGACACTAAAGTGTAGCTAACCTCTCCAATACCACCATTATTAACTGGAGTGTTTCGCCATTTATAATGTGAAAATTTTGAATCTACACTTATTCCTATCACTTCAATACCACGCTTTGCAAACTCATTTATTCTATTATTGAGCGATATCAATTCAGTTGGGCAAACAAAAGTAAAATCAAGTGGATAGAAAAAAAGGACAGCATACTTATTTTTTATGTGCTTACTCAGACAGAAATCATCAACAATTTCTCCGTCAGAGAGAACAGCTGAAGCAGTAAAATCGATAGCAGATTTTGTTACAAGATTCATAATTGACCTATTCTTTTAAAACAACTCTAATTTTACACTTGATGAACTTGTATGCAAGTTTTCTTTAGTTTTAGCCCTATAAAAACTTCCTAAAATAGCTCTTCTTTTTTACCGATAAGATACAATCTAGTTTCACTTTATGACGGTGTCATCCCAGCGCCCCTATGATGTCATTCCAGTGCCCAGACACTGGGATCCAGGAAAGTTTGCTTGCTCACAAGCAAACTAGCATAGAAAGTGGTTACAACATTTCCGATGGATTATATGGAAAACTGGATTCCAGACGGGAATGACACCCTACTTAACCGTCATACCGCGATTCATTCTCGGTATCTCTTAGCATAGATCCCGCTAACACGTAGCGGGATATTTGACCTTTACAGGGATGACGGTTGTCGTTTAGTTATAAATATTTAAGAAATTTACCAAATAAAAAAAAAGGCAAAAGAAGCCCCGTGGTACGAGTTTTGACCCTATAATAATTTAAACTGGCGCTGTAATAATGTGCTAACGCTTAAAATAAGCGCGATTTGGCTGAATGTAGAAAAAATAAAAAAGACATGCAGCCGCTATAATTTTATGTAACCCGCCAATAAATACCCTGAATTTTGTCATTGAGCCTGCAGGTCAAAAACAATGAGTCATAAATACCCTTAGTACTACAATAAGGGGACTAGCGGAGTTTGTCAAGTAAGTTTTGCATTTCTGTGAGCTACCTGCTAACCGACAGCTAACATTAACTACCAATATCGTATCTGAAGAAGCCCCCTGACCATTCTAAAAAATTTAATGCTGAGTACACCTTACTTTTGGCTTCCTCTATAGTGCTCCCTTCTGCTACTATATTTAGCACTCTTCCGCCATCTGAAACCCAATTACCACTCTCATCTAATTTAGTACCAGCGTGAAATACCAATATACCAGGAATGCTTTCAATTTTATCTAATCCCTTAATTACTTCTCCCTTTTGATAATCACCCGGATAGCCTTTACTTGCAACAACTACACAAACTGTAGATTTGTTGTTAAGTTCCACCATTTTGACATTTAACTTTCCTTCTGCAGCTGACAACATCAATTTTAACAAATCGCAATTTGAATCAAATCTAGGTAATATAGATTGCGTTTCTGGATCACCGAATCTAACGTTATACTCGAGAAGTTTTGGGCCATCTCTGCAAATCATTAAACCAGCAAAGAGTACTCCCTTATAAGGCGTATCCATGTTAACCAATGCTTGAGCTGTAGGGTATATTATTTTTTGGATGATTTTTTGCTCCATGTCCTTACTTATAATTGAAGGTGATGAGTACGATCCCATACCCCCAGTATTTTGGCCTTCATTATTTTCATTCACTCTCTTATAATCTTTTGCGCACCCAAGAGTTACTACTTTCAACCCATCAACAAGAGCAAAAAAGCTTACTTCTTCTCCAATTAAAAATTCTTCTATGATTATTTCTTCACCTGATTCACCAAATTCTTTCTCCACTAGCATTGAATCTATTGCTGAAAAAGCTTCGTTTTCTGCGCAACATATCATCACGCCTTTCCCTGCCGCAATTCCATTTGCTTTCACTACAAGTGGAAACTTTATTTTATTGCTACGTACAAAATCTTTAGCTAATCCTTCATCAACAAAACACTCGTACTTGGCAGTTGGTATGCCATATCGCTTGCATAGTCCTTTGGTGAAAGACTTTGATCCCTCAAGTTTTGCAGTTGCTTGACTCGGAGCAAAAACATTTATTCCCTCTGCAACTAAATCATCAGCAAGCCCATCAATTATTGGTTGTTCTGGACCAATAACAACCAACTCTATATTTTCTCTCTTGCAAAATTGTGTAACATCCACTGAATTTTGAATATTTACATCCACAAGAGTCCCAAGATCTTTCATAGCTTGGCGACCAGGAGTTACATATAACTCAGTCAAGATAGGAGATTTTTTTAGAGCCCAAAGTAGAGCGTGCTCACGTCCACCAGAACCTATAACCAGAACCTTCATCTTTATTTCCTCGCTTTTCTATATGTCAAAATTATTATTTGCTTATAACAGTATCATTACTCATGTATTTTTGCAACACGTTTGGTATTGCAATCGACCCGTCAGAATTTTGATAATTCTCCATTATGGCAATAATCGTTCTTCCTATAGCTAAAGCTGAGCCGTTTAAAGTGTGAACATATTTTTTTATCTTTTTATCAGTTTCTGAAGAGTATTTAGCGTTCATCCTTCTTGCTTGAAATGCACCACAATTTGAGCAGCTTGATATTTCTCTATATTTCTTTTGCTCATGTAACCACACCTCTATGTCATAAGTCTTTTGCGCAGCAAAGCCCATATCACCACTACACAGTAGCATTACTCTATACGGTAATTCTAGTTTTTTTAATATCTCTTCAACAACACTCGTCATGCGCTCAAGTTCATCATTTGATTGGTCTTCAGTTGTAATACTCACCAATTCCACTTTACCAAATTGGTGTTGCCTTATCATGCCTCTCGTATCTCGTCCTGCGCTGCCTGCTTCTTTACGAAAACACTCTGAATACGCAGTAAAACGAATAGGCAGTTCTTTTTCCTCCACTATTTTATCAGCAAACAAATTTGTTAAAAACACTTCACTTGTGGGAATCAACCTCAATTCGTCGGTAGTTAAATACGAATCGTCAGAAAATTTCGGTAGCTGACCAACATTATACATAGCTTCGTTTTTCACTAAAGCTGGGTGGTACACCTCAGTATAGCCAAATTCATTAACATGCATTTCAAGCATAAAATTTATTAGCGCTCGTCCAAGCTTAGCTAACTGTCCTTTTAATATCGCAAATCTTGATCCGGAAATTTTCGCCGCTTGTTCGAAGTCCATTAAACCTAATTTTTCTCCGAGTTCATAATGAGATTCTGGTACAAAATCAAACTGTCTTTTTCCTCCATATCTTCTCACCTCTAAATTAGAGTTCTCATCTGCGCCTATTGGCACATCTTGCGCAGGAATATTCGGCAAGTTAGATAAAACATTCACTAACTTATCCTTTTCTGCTTGTTCCTTTAAGCTAATTGCCTCTATCTCATTCGTGATGTCTTTTGACAACTCTATTTGCCCTTCACAAGGGCTCTTGCTCATTTTAAGCTTCTTTATTTCCTCTGTGATTTCATTGCGCTGCCTATTTAAATCTTGCAATTTAGTGGTTAATGACCTTTTCTCGTGATCAATTTCTAATACCTCTTTTGCAGTAAACTCTCTTATCCCCCTGCTTTTCATTGCCTTTTCAAATCCTTCAGGGTTTTTGCGTATATATTCTATATCGTGCATATATTGTGCTATTACTAACATTATTACTGTACTTCAAAAGCTCTTAATATTCAATATTTTCTCATACTACTAAAATTATTATGGTTGATTTTTTTGTTAGAATTTGTTAAAATTTAATTAACTTAGCGTTCATAGGATATAGTATGTCGGGCATCATAAAAAAATATAATCAATTTAAAGAGAGCACTTACTTTGCTGGTGGAAAATTCGTTATCTACGCTACTTGTGTATGCCTAGCAGCCACATTTGCTGTTGGCTATTTGGGGTTGATAATAGGATTCCCTCTATTGACCTTTCCACTTGCTATGCTCATCTCTAACCCCGTAGTTTGGGTTTTAATGGGAATAATTCTTACAGTAGCATACAAAATGGTTGTTGAACCTTTATTTTACTTAGCAAAGAACTATATTAATGGAAAAGGAGCAGGTCAAGGTGAGCAAAAAACTCAAGATGGAGATAGTGGTATTGTACCAGGCAGTGAACCCGATTCAAGGAACAGTAGTCGTAGAAGCTCTTTGGATAGTGGTTTGGGTGGTAAAGAGTTTCATGAAAATTTGGACACTCTTGTGCATCAGACAAATAGAGCGAATTACGCTTACTGGTTGCAGCAACATGATATTGCTCATATTGCAAGAATTAAATATAAGTATTCAGAAGGTTTTACGGATGGTGTATTCTTCTGTATTCCTGGTAATCTTGAAACCTTGAGTGAAAGGTTGAGAGAATATAAAAATAAAGCAGAACGAGAGAGTTCGAAAAGGATATTTACTTCAGTTATTAATTTGGGTGGTAATCATTGGGTAACGCTAGTTGTTGCATACAGCTTAGATAATAAACAATTTAGAGCTTATTATTGTGATTCTTTTAGTGCTGATTTACCAAGTTCTGGTAGTCAACGTAAGAAAATAGAACTTGCAAATGCAATTAAAGAATTGGTTACACCTCTTACTGATCAAGCTAGTGAGTTGAATGCGCAAGGAAAAAAAGAAATGAGTAAAGATGTCAAAGAGACAGCACAAACGTGTCGGAACAAGAAAAATGAATTAATTAATGTCCCAATAAATACTGATAATATAGTGAGCGCACTGGAAGCAGTTTTGGAAATAGAGAACTGTAATATAAGAAGCTCCGGAGCCAAACAACAAAGCGATGGACATAATTGTGGAATATTTGCATTGGAAAACGCTCATAGGATTACGCAAATGCTCAACGAAGGTAAATCATTTGATGCAATTGACGCAGAGTTATTGGAATACAAGCCTAATCCAGAACAATTGCAAAAGAAAAGAAGAGAGTTTACAAAAGCGCTTATGGAAGATGAAAAATGGAAGGAAGATCTAGAAAAAGGGCTTTTATGCGATCTTCCACCAGGAACGGACACCTCTCTTACCTCAAGGGTGCAGAATACAGCTCAGGTTGCTATATACTTTACAATGAAGGATTACCATTAACCTTATGCCCCTCCAAATAGGAAGTTTGACGATTGATTCTTCAGTTATTTTAGCTCCAATGTCAGGGGTAACTGATTATCCGTTTAGAAGTATTGTAAAGAAGCTAGGTGCAAGTTTGTTAGTTTCAGAAATGATTGCAAGCAGAGCCATGATTATGCAAACTCGCCAGAGTCTGCAAAAAGCAAAAGTCGATGAATTAACTGCTGTGCAGCTTGCTGGATGCGAGCCGGATGTAATGGCAGAGGCTGCAAAGCTCAACAAGGATATGGGTGCAAAAATAATAGATATAAATTTCGGTTGTCCTGTTAAAAAAGTTGTAAACAGTTATGCAGGATCAGCACTAATGCGCGATGAGAAAAAAGCCGCTGAGATAATTGAGGCCGTGGTCAAAGCAGTGGATGTGCCAGTTACGGTGAAAATGCGCACTGGATGGAACGATGAAAATCGCAATGCACCGAGGCTTGCGAAAATTGCCGAAGACTTAGGAGCAAAAATGATCACTGTGCATGGAAGAACGAGGGCACAGCTCTATAACGGCCAAGCAGATTGGAAATTCGTTAGAAATGTTAAAGAGCAAGTGAAAATTCCAGTTATAGTAAATGGCGATATTAAAAATTTAAATGATATTCAGAATGCTCTCAAAGAATCTGGAGCAGACGGAGTGATGATAGGTCGTGGTGCCTACGGTAAACCTTGGCTGATTAATCAAGCAATGAACTTTCTCAGTGGAAGTGAAACTTCTGAGCTAACAGCTTCAGAGAGATTAAGCATCATACTCGAGCATTACGACAATATTCTTGAGTACTATGGAAATGACACAGGAATAAAGATGGCCCGCAAACACATAGGTTGGTACAGTAGCGGGCTTCAAAGCTCATCTGAATTTCGCATGAGAGTAAATAACATGACAGATAGCACAGAAGTGAAAGAAAATATTATTGGCTTTTTTGGTCAAGAGACACACTAGCTGTACTCAATTCGACTGATCATATGCCACTACGCTCTCTTCCTCACCAGAGTGTAAATGACAATTATTATCCATAAACCATTTCTCGTCATAAGTTTCAATATCAAAATATTTTTCATATTTATCTATATTATCACAAAGTGAAAGTGCTCTGATCTTATTCATAATCAAACCTGTACCAGCAGGAATTAATCTTCCTACTATAACATTTTCTTTTAATCCACTTAAAGGATCACTCTTTCCGCAAAATGCTGCTTCTGTAAGTACTTTTGTTGTCTCTTGGAAAGAAGCAGCAGAAATAAAGGAGCTAGTTTCAAGACTTGCCCTAGTAATCCCCTGCAGAATAGGAAGATAATGAGCAGGCCGTTTGCCAGAGTTACTCATAGCATCATTTTCCCTATCAACTTCCAGCTTGTCAATGCTTTCGCCAACCAAGTACATAGTATCACCAGGATCAGTAATTTCCACTTTTTGTAGCATTTGTTTTAAGATCACCTCTAAATGCTTGTTGTCTATACGAACACCCTGCAATCTATAAACTTGCTGTATTTCAGAAATCATATAGTGCGCTAAAGCTTCTAACCCAAGCACACGTAAAATATCATGGAGATCAGGGTCACCATCCATCAATAGATTACCTTTACGTACAAAATCACCTTCATTGACTATTACATGCTTACTTCTTGATACCAAATATTCAACTGGAGAAATTTGTTCATCTACAGGTTTAATTAATATACTGCGTTTTCCTCTACGGTCTTTTTCAGAAAACGCTACATAGCCATCTATCTCACTAACAATAGCATGCTCTTTAGGACGACGTGCTTCAAATAACTCTATAACCCTCGGTAAACCACCAGTAATATCACGAGTTTTAACTGACTCTCTTGGTGTTCTTGTAATAACATCACCTGCATGAACCTTCTGGCCATTTTGTACATTGAGCACTGCACCAATTGGTATAAAATAACATGCTTCAACGCCACTTGCGAGTGTCATTACTTCACCATTATCGTCAAGCAGCACAATACGAGGACGTAAACTAGCTCCACCAGAATGCAATTTCCAGTCTTTTACTACTTTGCTTGATATTCCTGTAGATTCATCCATCACTTCAGTGATCGAAATTCCATCTTTTAAGTCCTGATAAGACACTGTACCAGTCTTCTCCGTGATAATAGGCAATGTATAAGGATCCCATTCCGCAACTTTATCGCCAATTTTTACTGATCCACTCTCATCCACATAAAGTTTAGCACCGTAAGGTACACTATGCTTCAACTTCTCACTACCAAGGCTATCAACCAACACGACTTCACAGGAACGGCTTATCACAATTTTATTTCCGTTTCTATCTATAATTATATTACTATTGTTTAACTTTATTTTAGCACTAATAGAAGCTATAATATTTGAGGATTCAACGCCTCTAGTCATTACCCCACCTATATGGAAAGTACGCATCGTTAACTGAGTACCTGGCTCTCCAACAGATTGAGCAGCTATAACACCAACTGCTTCACCTATTGAAACAATTTTACCAGTTGCAAGGTCTCTTCCATAACACAAAGAACACACACCAGGACTTATTTCACAAGTTAAAGGAGATCTAATTTTTACAGCATCAAGACCTGCAATGCTGATTTGCTTTACTTTATCCTCATCAATTAATTCCCCTGCTTTTACTAATAATTCTTTTGTCACTGGGTTATATATACCATTTGCAGATGTTCTACCCAGCACAACACTCTCTAGAGATGCAACTATAGTACTTCCTTCAACTATAGCTCTCACAACAAGACCATTTTTTGTTTTACAGTCATGCTTTGTAACTATGCAATTTTGAGACACATCAACTAAACGACGAGTTAAGTATCCAGAGTTTGCAGTTTTAAGCGCAGTGTCAGCTAAACCTTTACGTGCACCGTGAGTAGAATTAAAGTATTCAAATACGTTCAATCCTTCACGGAAATTAGAAATTATAGGTGTTTCTATAATCTCACCAGAAGGTTTGGTCATGAGCCCTCGCATTCCTGCTAGCTGTTTCATCTGTGAAGTAGAACCCCTTGCACCAGAGTTAACCATCATATACACTGAGTTGTACTTACTATTTCCATCATATATAGATATTGCTTTTAACATATCATTAGCTATCATATCCGTACACTTAGACCATTCATCTATAACCTTGTTATACCTCTCACTTCTAGTTATTAGCCCATCTTGATATTGCATAGAGAATTTCTTAATTTCACCCCTCGCGTGATCAACATGTGTAGCTTTAGTTTCAGGTATAACCAGATCACAACGACCAAAAGAAACACCAGAAAATGTGGCATACTCAAAGCCAAGTACCATTAATTTATCAGAAAATGCCACTGTAGCACTTTGACCACAGTTACGATATACTAAATCAACTATACCAGTTATTTCCTTGACTGTTAATATCTGATTTATTAGATCGAAGCCTAGATTCTCATGCTTAGGAAAAATTTGCCATAATATTAAACGGCCAGGAGTTGTACAAACAGTTTTATAGTGAGTTTCACCGCTGCTATTAATATACTCCATCCTATACTTTATACTAGAATGAATATGTAAAGTACCATCACTCAAAGAATGCTCAACTTCACAAAAAGCACCAAAAGATGGTAAATTATCTTCCTTAGGTTCTTGTAAAGTCAGATAATATATACCAAGCACTATATCTTTACTAGGAACTATAATCGGTCTGCCATTAGAAGGACTTAAAACGTTATTAGTGGACATCATCAACACCCTAGCTTCAAGCTGAGCTTCCAATGAAATTGGCACATGCACTGCCATTTGGTCACCATCAAAATCAGCATTAAACGCCGTACAGACAAGCGGATGAAGCTGTATTGCTTTGCCTTCAATAAGGATTGGCTCAAAAGCCTGAATACCAAGTCTATGTAGCGTAGGCGCTCTATTCAACAAAACAGGATGCTCTTTTATTACCTCTTCAAGCATATCCCAAACTTCTGGTTTTTCTGCTCTTATCAACTTACTAGCAAACTTAATAGTTGGAGCCATACCATACATCTTAAGCTTTGAGTAAACAAAAGGTTTGAATAGTTCAAGAGCCATTCTTTTTGGTAATCCACACTGATTTAGTTTCAAAGTTGGACCAACAACTATTACAGAACGTCCAGAGTAGTCTACCCTTTTTCCTAAGAGGTTCTGGCGAAAACGACCCTGTTTTCCTTTTAACATATCACTAATGGACTTTTTATATCCAACAGCACCAGCTTTGTTTACCAAAGTATTACGACGATTATTATCAAAAAGAGAATCAACTGCTTCTTGTAACATCCTTTTTTCATTACGAATCATAATCTCAGGAGGATTTAAGCTCAACAATTTCCTCAACCTGTTATTTCTATTAATAATAGTCCTATAATGATGATTCAGATCAGAAACTGCAGGACGACCACTTTCAAGCGATACCAAAGGACGCAAGTCAGGTGGTAAAATAGGTATAGTTGTAAGTATCATCCACTCAGGCCTATTTCCAGATTTAATGAAGTTTTCAATAATACGCAATCTCTTTATAATTTTCTTTCTTCTTATCTCAGAAGCAACAGACTCTAATTCTAGTCTTAAATCCTTCCTAATTTCATGTAAATCAAGGCGCGTTAGCAACTCTCTTATAGCTTCAACACCTTGCATAGCTACAAAACTACCGATCCCATAGCTATCTTTAGCTTCATTATAAGCTTTTTCACTAATAATCTCACCTTTTTTAAAAGGCGAAACAAGAGGATCTATCACGATATAATTATCGCTATATAAAATATTCTCAATATCTCTGAGAGACATATCCAATAATGCTCCAATTCTTGAAGGAAGCGATTTCAAAAACCATATATGAGCAACAGGAGATGCAAGCTCTATATGACCCATCCTTTCTCTTCTTACTTTAGAAGATGTAACTTCTACTCCGCATTTTTCACATATGCGACCTCTGTGTCTTCTTTTTTTGTATTTTCCACATAAACATTCATCGTCATTGACAGGGCCAAAAACCTTAGGGCAAAATAATCCACCTTTCTCAACTTTGAACGTACGATAATTTGCAGTTGAAACATCTTCTATCTCACCACAAGATATACGCTTAATACTTTCAGGACTAGCAATCGATATGCTAACCTCATTAAAAGGTTGTGCAATGTTAGTGTGAGATATATCTTCAATCACTACATCATTTTGCTTTAAATCTACATTTAAACATAAAGAACGTAGTTCTTTTATCATCACATTAAAGGATTCAGGAATTCCACATTCAAAATTACTGTCACCTTTTATTATCGATTCGTAAATCTTAACTCTACCATTAATATCATCAGACTTCACAGTTAACATTTCCTGCAAAGTATAAGCAGCACCATAGGCTTGTAATGCCCAACATTCCATTTCACCAAAACGCTGACCACCAAAATGAGATTTTCCTCCTAGAGGTTGTTGAGTAACCAAACTATAAGGCCCTACTGAACGCGCATGAATTTTACCATCAACCAAGTGGTGCAACTTAAGCATGTACATGTAACCAACTGTAACCTTGCGGTCGAATTTTTCACCACTGCAACCGTCATATAATACAGCTTGTCCAGAGTTATCCAAACCAGCAAGTTCAAATAATTTTGCTATTTGTTCATCTTTTGGACCCTCAAATACAGGTGCAGCAACAGGAACACCATCACGTAATTTACGTGCAAATTCAATGAGATTATTATCACTAATATTACGAATATCATTACAGATAGACACGTTACTACCATAGCTATAAACCTCAATCAGGAAATTACGTAAATTGCTGTATGAACTTTTACAAGAGTTCAAATAGTTCTCTACTAACGCATTCAACTCGTCATTTAGTGCATTTTTATTAGGTGTATTTAAAACAGAAGCCATTATTTCATCATCATCAATATTTTCAATTTTTTTATTGTCAAGGTATGCTACTGCAAATTGTGTAAAATTATCATCGTTAAGGGACCTAATTCCCTTGCAAAAAGCACTTTTGATTTTATTGATCTCATCGAGAATATTACTTACCCTTTCCCCTAATTTTCTACAAGTCCAACCTACATGCGTTTCCAGTATTTGCCCTACATTCATTCGTGAAGGAACACCAAGAGGGTTAAGAATAATATCAACAGGAGTACCATCTTCCAAATAAGGCATATCTTCCACTGGCACAACTCGAGAGATCACACCTTTATTCCCATGTCTACCAGCCATTTTATCCCCTGGTTGCAGACTATGTTTCACAGCAATGAAAACTTTTACTGACATCGACACACCTTGAGGCAGGTCATAACCTTCATGTAATTTTTCTACTTTTCGCTTAAACTGTGCTATTGCATGTGATACTTTTTCATCAAAATCTTTTTTTAAGCTCTTAACTTGCTCAGAAATGGATTGGTTTTTTAATCCTATACCCCACCATTGCTCACGTTCAATAGAGTCAAATTTTTCTCGATCTTGAGAACCAGAATTAATAAGAAGTTTCTTCAGTTCATCATAGAAATATTCACTAGTAACATTGATTATATAATCTCGCTCTTCCTCAAAGTCATTTACCTCTTTTTGTTTGATGAGTAATGCCCTTTCATTTTCTTCAACCCCTCTGCGTGTAAAGACTTGTACATCAATTACTGTCCCTTCAACATCTGGAGATGTATATAAAGAGGAATCCGCACAATCGAATGACTTTTCACCAAAAATTGTCATTAATAACTTCGTTTCAGGAGGCAATGAAAGAGAAGGTTTAGGTGTAACTTTACCTACCAGAATATAGCCTGGACCAACTCTTGTACCAATTTTCACTATACCACTATCATCTAAGTGATATAGATTTTCTTCATTAACACCAGGTATAGCACGAGTTATTTTTTCTGATCCTAAAGGGGTATCATGTACAACACAGTCAAATTCTTCTATATGAATAGAAGTAAAGAGATCTTTTTTAACAACTTCACTAGAAATAATAATAGAGTCTTCAAAATTATAACCTTGCCAAGACATAAAAGCGACTAGCAAATTTTTACCAAGCGCCAACTCACCACTGTTAATTGCAGGACCATCAGCTATTACATCACCCTTTTTAACATAATCACCTACGCACACTAGCGGTTTTTGATTAATACAAGTATTATGGTTAGAACGCTGAAATTTCCTTAGATGATAAATATCTACGTCCAAGTAGTTAACCCTTTCTTTATCAAAAGCACGTATAACTATAGAGTTACTATCAGAACTATCAACTATGCCATCGCGTTTTGCTAAAACTACAGCACCAGAGCCAGAAGCTACAAAAAACTCCATACCAGTAGCAACCAGAGGAGCGGTAGGCTTCAATAAAGGTACGGCCTGACGTTGCATATTTGAGCCCATTAATGCTCTATTAGCATCATCATTTTCTAAAAATGGAATCAAGGAAGCCGCAACTGATATTACCTGCTTAGGAGATACGTCAATGTAACTCACCTGATCACTACTTACCATAATGAAACTACTAGAATATCTACAGTATAGCATATCATCAACAAAGCAATTATTTTCATCGAGCTTTGCGCTGGTATCAGCTATATAATATAAACCTTCATCTATGGCAGACAGATACTCAATTTGATCAGTAACAACCCTATTAACTACTTTTCTATAAGGACTTTCAATGAAACCATATTTATTAATACGCGCGTATATAGCTAAACTGTTGATTAACCCTATATTTTGCCCTTCAGGAGTCTCAATAGGGCAAATTCTTCCATAATGAGTTGGATGAACATCACGCACTTCAAATCCTGCCCGTTCTCTTGTTAAACCGCCAGGACCTAACGCGGACAACCTTCTTTTATGTGTTATTTCAGATAACGGATTAGTCTGATCCATAAATTGAGATAATTGAGAAGAATTGAAGAAATCTCTTAAGACATTAGTTAACACTTTTGGATTAATAAAATCAGATGGAGAAACTTTATCTAAACTAGAAGTGGACATAGAATCAACTATTGCGCGTTCCAATTTCAACAACCCAGTTCTAAATTGATTTTCTATAAACTCTCCAACTGATCTTACTCTTCTGTTTCCTAAATGATCAATATCATCCACAGATCCTTGACCGTCACGTAACAATACTATTTTTTTTACAATTTCAATAATATCTTCATACGTTAAAACAGTTAAATCCTCATCATAATTTAATCCAAGGTAAGAGTTAAGCTTCAACCTACCAATGTTAGACAAATCATAATATTCCGGACTGAAGAAAAGATTACGGAAAAACTCCTCTACTATCTCTAAAACAGGAACTTCACCAGGACGCAAAACTCTATATATTTCATATAGCGCATCCTGATAAGACATATTTTCGTCTAAGAAAAGCGTATTTAATATATAAGGTCCAACAGATACATTATCTATGTTCAATACTGATATTTCATCCACAGACAATAACTCAAGCTTCTTTATGTCTTCCAGCTTTATAGATTCACCAGCAGATAAAATTTTCGTAGAGCTAGCACTATCCATTAAATCTTCTGCGAGGAATAAACCACATATAGAATTAAAAGGAACCAGATATTCTTTCAATTCATTATCATATAGCTTTTTAGCTAGTCTTGAGGTGATACGAACGTTAGCTTTAAGCAGCACATTACCTTCAATATCCATTAAGTCGAAAGGCAACCTCACTCCTTTAAATTTATCAGGAACAAAAGGCACTTTCCAACCATCTTTATGTTTTACATACTTTATTTTCTCATAAAATCTATCGAGTATATCATTATTTGATAGACCTAACGCCTTTAACAAAACTGAGATTGGCAATTTTCTTTTTCTATCAACACGAAAATACAAATGGTCTTTAACATCAAATTCAATATCAAGCCAAGAACCCCTATAAGGAATAATTCTAGCAGAATAGATCAATTTACCAGAATTGTAAGTTTTTCCCTTATCGCTATCAAAAAATACACCAGGAGACCTATGCATTTGTGAGACAATAACTTTTTCTACACCATTAATGATGAAAGTGCCCTTATCAGTCATCATAGGCAACCCACAAAAGTGGACTTCCTGCTCTTCTATAGATTTTACAACGGTTGCAAGTTTAGAATGATCTCCACTCTCTTTAATCGATTTATATTCATCAAGAGAAATACCATCCTGCATAACAACAAGACGTATAGAAGCAATAACCTGAGCAGAAAAAGTTACACCACGCTTTATGCACTCAGATTCATTATACTTAGGATCATCTACCCTACAACTTATAAACTCAATAGTAGCCCTACGCAAAGGATCATTTATTGGAAAGATTGTATGAAAGATAACTTCAAGTCTTTCATTACCCTTATTCTTAGGAGCAAATGAATCATACGATTCTTTTTGAACCTTAACCAAATCCAATAAAGAATTTTTTAAATCAATCGACCTAGAATAAGAAACTCTAGGAACAAAAGCACCAGAAGCGTACATATAAGAAAAATCAACCATTAAAATACCCCAAACTAATTAAAAGAGCTATATCAATATAAAATTAATACATTAAATATTATTCAAGCTCCACTTTAGTTGCTCCTGCTTCAATAAGTTTTTGCTTGATTTTTTCTGCTTCGTCTTTAGGAACATTAGCAGTTAAATCTTTAGGTAAAGATTCAACCAACTCTTTTGCTTCTTTTAAACCCAATGTAGAATTAACTTCTCTCACAGCTTTAATAACTCCTATTTTTTTACTCGCATCAATTTCTTTAATCACAACTTTATACTCAGCTTTTTCTTGAGCAGCAGGAGCAGCAGCATTATCACTAATAGGCGCCCCAGCACCAACAGCCCCACCAAGAAAAGAACCAGCAGGCAACCCTATTTTCTCTTCTAGAACTTTTACAAGTTCAGAAGCCTCTAATAGGTTTAAAGATAATATTTTATCAACCAAATCACTTGTTACATTACTCATAATTACCACCTTACTTAACAACAAATTTATTTTTTAGAACTATAATAATCCAAAACTCTCATAAGCCTCATAGAAGATGAATTAATAGACAACGCCAATCGAGCAGGAATATCATAAGATATTAAACGCATAATTTTAACACGCAACTCATCCAAAGAAGACAACTTAGCCAGTTTATTAACATCTTCCACTGTTAACAATTCATTTATATGAGCCGCGCAAATCACAGACATTTTTTCTTTGTTAGCATTAATAAAATCAACTATTAACTTTGCAGCTTCTACTATGCCACTAGAGTATATAATAGCAACAGAACCAGAAAATTTACCTGATAAATAAGAAAATTTACCAGTCCTTTCCAAAGCCAAGCGCGCTAGAGTGTTTTTAACTACTAATACCCCACCTGCTATAGACTTCAGGCTATTCCTCAGAGTTAATGAATCATTAGCATTTATAGATTTAAAATTTACTAATATCAAGAAATCATTATTTACAAATACATTTATTATGCTCTGTATAAATTCATCCTTATTTTTATGCTTCACGGTATCACTCCCTTAAATTATATCTTCCACTTTGCTTATCTTATAAGCTTCACCCATAGTTGAATTTAAAAAAACACCCTTAAAGTAAATTCCTTTCGCAGAAATAGGTTTATTATCTTTAATTACTTTAAGAAAGGCTTTTAAATTTTCTAGCAAGTCATCAATATCAAATTTAATATTTCCTAATTTACCATGAATAACACCATTTTTATCTGTTCTAAATTTTATCTGACCAGACTTAATGGTTTTAATAGCTTCTGCAATGTTAGAAGTCACAGTACCAAATTTAGGGTTAGGCATCAGCCCTTTAGCACCCAATACTTTTGCAATAGGAGTGATTTTTGCCATAAAATCAGGAGTAGTAATGCACCAATCAACATCTAATTTTCTACCCTTTTTTATTTCTTCAACTAAATCCTCTCCTCCTGCAATATCAGAACCAGCTTTTTCAGCTTCTAATAAATGTTTATCTTGAGCGAAAACAGCTACTTTAATATTCTTCCCGATACCTTTAGGCAAAACTACTGTACCACGCACCTGCTCTTCAGATTTACGTGAACCTACGCCTAAATTGACTGCAATATCAACTGATTCATTAAATTTTGCTGAAGCAGACTCAATAATCTTCTTCAAACACTGCTTAGGATTATCATTATATGTATTCATTTACCTAACCTTCCACAACTTCTATACCCATAGATTTTGCAGTGCCTACAACCATTTTCACTGCTGAATCTTCATTATCCACTTTCATATCAACCATCTTGCACTTTGCCACTTTAATTATAGCAGACATAGGTAACTTAGCCACTAATTCTTTACCAGGATTACCAGAACTTTTACTTAATTTAGCCTCCTGCTTAAGTAAATAAGCCACAGGTGGACCGCTGACAGTAAAATCATGAGAGCGATCATCCTTTATGGAAATTCGCACTGTTACTAAACCGCCTACTTTATAATTAGCGTTAGCAGCGCTAGTAACTTTATTAAAAGCTTCACAAAACTTAGGAACAGGTATACCACGTGGACCAAGTACTGAAGCAATTTTCGGTCCTGGAATTGCTTTCCCAGCTTCCATAAGTAAGTTAATCTTAGCAACTATAACACTCATAATTAATCCTCTATTTTCTCTACTTGAGCCAGATCAAGCTCTATTATTGTCGGCTTACCTAAAATTGATACTTCCACATTAATAATTTTTTTCTCATCGTTTACCATATTTACCTTACCAGTAAAATTTTGAAAAAGACCATCATTAATTTTCACTTTTTCACCTTTTTCATAACCATAACCTAACTTCTTTGTCTCTTGAGCATTATAAAGTGCATTACACATTGAGTGAATCTCATCGTCCAAAATCACCTTTGGAATATTACCATTTTTCAAAAACCCATAAACCTTAAGAGATTTTGGTATATTATTGATAAAATTCAATACTTCATCGCATAAATTCACGTATAAAAAGACATAACCAGGAAAGCATTTCCTTCGTGTAGCAATTTTCTTAGATTTCAACTCTACTCCACTTAGCTCTTCATATGGAATAAAAACTTCCTTAAAGTAACCATTAACACTCAATCTTATAGAATTTTCCAATATATGTTGGCGCACTTTCTCTTCACAATTGGAAGCAACTCTCAAGATATACCATTTATATCTATTAAATTCTTTACACTTTAAACTTATCTCATCATCTGAAATCATCTCAAAATCACCAGATTCGCCACTGCAGAATCCAGGCGTTTGATTCAAAATATTTTTGCTTTCATCACATAGATGCATATATACATACACTTCACATAACTCTTTTATATCAGACTTTGAATTACATACCGTTTGATAAGGAATAAACACTTCCTTAAAATAAACAGCATTACTTACCAATTCGCGTATATTTTGCTCATATCCATAATCAACTCTAATGATATACCATTTATATTCACATTCCATAAATAATTCCAAATAAAGCCTTAATTACGTAAAGAGACATAAAATCCACAAAACAGAAGAAAATCGAAAAGCATAATATCACAATCATCACAACAAATAGAGATGACAACACCTCCTGTTTCTTTACCCAAGCAATTCTTCGTATTTCTTGCTTTATATCATAGAAAAAAACACACAAACTTTTTAACATTTTCACCACAACATTAATGCAGGAGCGATAGGAATTGAACCTACAACCTCTGGTTTTGGAGACCAGCGCTCTACCAATTGAGCTACACTCCTATAACTCAAACTCTCACTCCAAAATTTCAGAAACAACACCAGAACCAACAGTTCTACCGCCTTCTCTTATCGCAAAACGCAATCCCTTATCCATTGCTATCGGTACTTGCAATTCTACTTCTACACTCACATTATCTCCTGGCATTACCATCTCCTTCCCATCTAGCAATTTTATGCTCCCAGTTACATCCGTTGTCCTTAAATAAAACTGTGGCTGGTAATTCGCAAAAAATGGTGTATGCCTTCCTCCTTCCTCTTTCTTTAATATATAAACCTCCGCCCTAAACTTTCTATGCGGCGTTATCGTCCCCGGTTTTGCTAATACTTGCCCTCTCTCCACTTCTTCTCTTTTTGTTCCTCTTAACAATATTCCTACATTGAGTCCTGCACTCCCCTTATCCAGCAACTTCTTAAACATTTCTACACCTGTGCATATCGTCTTTTGCGTCGCTTTCAGACCTATTATCTCTATCTCTTCTCCCGTCTTTATCTCTCCCTTCTCTATCCTTCCTGTTACCACCGTTCCTCGCCCCGATATCGAAAATACATCCTCGATTGGCAATAAAAATGGTAAATCCACAGGCCTTGGTGGAACCGCCACATACTCATCTAACTTTTCCATCAATTTATCTATTGATTTCTTTCCATATTCGCTACTGTCATCCTCCAGCGCTTTCAATGCAGACCCCACTACCACAGGCACTTCATCCCCTGGAAATCCATATTTATTCAGCAATTCCCTCACTTCCATTTCTACCAAATCTATCATATCAGCATCAGCAACATCAGCTTTATTTATATACACCACGATATATCCAACACCTACCTGCTTCGCTAGCAATATATGCTCTCTCGTTTGTGGCATTGGCCCATCAACCCCCGACACTACCAATATCGCCGCATCCATCTGTGCTGCACCTACTATCATGTTCTTTACATAGTCAGCATGTCCAGGACAATCAACGTGTGCATAATGCCTTTTTTCCGTCTGATACTCAACATGCGCTGTTGCTATCGTTATCCCCCTTTTCCTTTCTTCTGGCGCCTTATCTATCTGATCGTACGCTACAAAATTTCCATAATGCTTTGTTATCGCCGCTGTTAACGTTGTCTTCCCATGATCCACATGTCCTATTGTTCCCACATTTACATGCGGCTTTCCAAATGCTTCCACTACTGCTGTCATAATTATTACCCTTAATTATACTTTAACTTTAACTCATCAACCACATATTGTGGTACTTGTTCATAATAAGAAAAATGCATACTATACTGAGCTCTTCCCTGAGATATAGAACGCAAAACATTTATATAACCAAACATATTCGCAAGAGGTACGAAAGCAAGAATTATAGTGCTACTATTATGCGTTTCCATACTTGAAACTTGCCCCCTTCTGCTATTTACATTGCCCATGATATCGCCCATATACTCTTCAGGCGTAATGATTTCAACTTTCATTATAGGTTCTAACATTTTTGGACCAGCTTTATTTGCCATCTCTTTAAAAGCACCTTTAGCAGCAAGTTCAAAAGCTAAAGGACTAGAATCAACTTCATGGAAAGCACCATCAATAAGGGTAGCCTTAAAATCAATAACCGGAAAACCAGAGATCATGCCTCCTTCTTTTATCAACTCTAAACCATTTTGTACACCAGGAATATATTCTTTTGGAATTGCACCACCTACAATTTTACTTTCAAATTGAAAACCAGAACCAGGCTCAAGAGGTTCAAATATAATCTTTATTTTTGCAAATTGGCCAGCACCGCCGGACTGTTTTTTATGAGTATAATCAATTTCAACAGATTTAGTGATAGTTTCACGATATGCAACTTGAGGCGCACCAACGTTAGCTTCAACGTTAAACTCGCGCTTCATTCTATCAACAATAATCTCAAGATGCAGCTCACCCATGCCTTTCAATATAGTCTGTCCACTCTCCGCATTTACTGACATTCTTAAAGAAGGATCTTCTGCAACCAATCTATTTAAAGCAACACCTAATTTCTCCTGATCTGAAGTAGTTTTAGGTTCCACAGCAATTTCAATAACAGGCTCAGGAAATTCCATACGCTCTAATAATATAGAAAAATCAGGTGAACATAAAGTGTCACCAGTAATTGTTCTCTTTAATCCAACTAAGGCAACTATATCGCCAACTTTAGCTTCGTTTATATCTTCTCTGTTATTTGCATGCATAAGCAGCATTCTGCCAATTCCTTCAGTCTCATTTTTTCCCGCATTTAACACAGCGGATTTGGATTTTAACTTACCGGAATAAATACGAATAAACGTCAAGCTGCCTACAAACTTATCCGTCATCACTTTAAACGCAAGAGCAACGAATTTCTCTTTTTCTGAAGGTTTGATCTCAATTTTCTTTTCTGAATCTTTAGGATCAGTTCCAACAATTACATCAACATCAATAGGAGAAGGTAAAAAGTCAACCACACCATCTAAAAGTGGTTGTACGCCTTTATTTTTAAAAGCTGATCCACATAATACAGGAACAAATTTTCCTTTGATGGTTCCATTTCTCACGCATTTTTTCAGTAAATCTACTGGCAGATCATTAGACTCAAAGTAAGTATTCATCGCTTCATCATCCATCTCAGCTGCAGCATCTAATAAAAGATTTCGATATTCTTGAACCTTGTCAAGCAAATCAGAAGGAATATCTTCATAAGAAAATTTAGCACCCAACGTTTCTTCTTGCCATATAATGGCTTTCATAGAAATAAGGTCAATTATACCTTTGAAATCTTTCTCACTTCCTATTGGCAACTGAATGACTAAAGGTGCTGCACCAAGCTTCGTCTTTATCATATCAACACATCGATAAAAATTTGCCCCTATTCTATCCATCTTATTAACAAAGCAGATACGAGGAACGCTATATTTATCAGCTTGACGCCAAACTGTTTCAGATTGAGGTTCAACTCCAGCAACTCCATCAAATACAGCAACTGCACCATCCAAAACCCTTAAAGATCTCTCAACTTCAATAGTGAAATCAACGTGACCTGGAGTGTCTATTATATTGACCCTATGATCATTCCAAAAACATGTTGTTGCAGCAGATGTAATTGTAATACCACGCTCTTTTTCCTGCTCCATCCAATCCATAGAAGCTGCCCCATCGTGCACTTCACCAATTCTATTTTGCTTACCAGTATAAAATAAAATACGCTCTGTTGTGGTAGTCTTACCAGCATCTATATGAGCCATTATTCCTATATTTCTGTATTTAGATATCCCAATTTCCATATCACAATTAATTAGCTAACATTAAAAACGAAGATGAGAAAATGCCTTATTAGCCTCAGCCATTTTATATTTTTCTTCGCACATCTTAAACGCACCACCGCGTTTATTATAAGCATCCAGTATTTCAGATTGCAAACAATCAACAGTGGTTTTTCCACTCTTTTTTCGAGCAGCAGAAGTTGCTTTAGCAATCCACCTTAACGCTAAAGAAATCGCCCTATCTTGTCGAACTTCAACAGGCACTTGATAAGTTGCACCACCAATGCGTCGAGAACGCACTTCTATAGAAGGAGTAACATTTCCTACCGCTGTTTCAAAAATTGATAACCCACCTTCGCCTATTTTCTTTTCAGCTAAAGACAAAGCGTCATAGATAATCTTTTCTGCAGTAGATTTTTTACCACATTTCATGATTGTATTAATGAAACGCATCAGCAAAACACTGCCATAACGCGAATCAGGACTTATTTCTCTTTTTTTTGCTTTATTCCTACGAGCCATAAACTTTAACCAGATTTCTTTACACCATATTTTGAACGAGCTTTCTTTCGATTTTGCACGCCACGCAGATCAAGGGCACCTCTTATTATGTGATAACGCACACCTGGCAAATCTTTAACCCGCCCACCACGTATCAAAACAACAGAATGCTCTTGTAAATTATGACCTTCACCAGGTATATAAGCTGTCACTTCACCATACCCACTAATTTTTACTCTGGCTACTTTACGGAGTGCTGAGTTAGGCTTCCTAGGAGTTGTAGTATACACCTTAGTGCAAACACCCCTCCTTTGAGGGTTGCTTTCCCCCAAAGCTGGTACCTTTTTCTTATGGGTCAATCCTAATCTACCCTTACGTATTAATTGATTTATCGTAGGCATATGTTATAAACTCAAGCTCATTAAAATAACTAAGTTTTTAGTTATAAAATAATAAACCTCAATAGTCAATATAAAAATAAACATTACTACTCTAATAATTAAGCTCAACTGCTTTGAAAGCCATCAGTAGACTTCTTGCACTACCTCCCAAGCCACAATTGTCATTAAGTAGAAACGAAAAACTTGCTTGACAAACTCCGCCAGCCCCCTTATTATGACAATAAGGGTATTTATGACTCAAAACTTGTTTTTGACCTGCAGGCTCAATGACAAAATTCAGTAAAAAACTTAGGGTATTTTTTGGCGGATTACATAAAATTATAGCGGCTGCATGTCTTTTAAATTTTTTCTACATTCAGCCAAATCGCGCTTATTTTAAGCGTTAGCACATTATTACAGCGCCAGTTTAAATTATTATAGGGTCAAAACTCGCACCATGGGGCTTCTTTTGCCTTTTTTTCGTTTAGTAAATTTCTTAAATATTTATAACTAAACGACAACCGTCATCCCTGTAAAGGTCAAGTATCCCGCTACGTGTTAGCGGGATCTATGCTAAGAGATACTGCGGCGGTATGACGTAGGGGTTGCCAAGAACTTGTCATTCCAGTGCTTGACACTGGAATAGGTGTGTGTATTTGTGAAAAAAATCTCCATGAAATTTGTGAAGCAATGTGGTGGGACTAGTGCGATTCGAACGCACGACCTTCGGATTAGGAGTCCAACGCTCTATCCTGCTGAGCTATAGTCCCGTGTTTCCTACCATTTATGTAAAGTTATAGCAAAAAATCCTTCTCTTTTCTAGATTTCTTGCATAACCAATTTATGACGACAAGAAACATTTCTGTACTTCTTGAGTATAATGCTATTATATTTAATAACATGGTTTAAGTAAGATTAATGCTAGTTAACAACATTGGTTATTTCTATAACAATCAAGACGACTTTGCTTTAAGCAATATAAACATTAAAGTAAAAAAAGGAAGTGTTGCATGTTTATTGGGGCATTCTGGCTGTGGCAAGTCAACAATTTTGAAATTAATTGCAGGGATAGAAAATCCAAAATCTGGAACTATTTTTATAAATGATAGGTTAGTTGCAAGCAATAAGGCATCAGTCGCTATAGAGCATAGAAATATCGGATTGATTTTTCAGCATTCTGCATTATTTCCTCACAAAACAGTAGTAGAAAATATAACCTTTGCTATCCGCAGCTCTTCCAAGAGAGAAAAGCACCTAATTGCATTGGAAATCTTGAAGTTACTCAATATAGAAAAATATGAAAATATGTACCCTAACGCCTTATCTGGAGGACAGCAACAATTAGTTGCAATAGCAAGAGTGATGGCACAAAACCCTGATGTTGTGTTGTTAGATGAACCATTTTCTAATTTGGATATACTGCTCAAGTGCCGAATAAGACAACATATATTGTCCCTTTTTAGAAGTAAAAATATCCCTGTGCTAATGGTAACTCATGACCCGCAAGAAGCATTGAAAGTTGCAGATTTTATCTACGTAATGAAAAATGGTAAAATTATTCAATCAGGAGTTTCTAGCGATATATACCATAGGCCTAAAGATGGTACGCTAGCAAAGTTTTTTAGTGAGCTCTCCTCTCCTCTATAGTTAAGCGAAAAGTTTCCACTTATTCGCTGCAAGAAAACAATCTAGTTTGGAATTGTTATAAAATAATTAAAAAACCTTGATTTATAATTAAATAAAGGTGATATAATCTATGTGTTACTTGACTTCAGTCAAGTTTTAATATTTAAAGGTCAATATTTTAAATGGAGGTGAAAATGAGTTTAGGACCATGGCAATTGTTTCTAGTCTTGATAATAATTTTAGTTCTGTTTGGTGCAGGTAGATTACCGCAAGTTATGGGTGATTTAGGAAAAGGCATCAAAAACCTTAAACAGGAGCTTAAGGACTCAGAAAAATTATCGTCTAATGAGCCAGATCGTTAGCGTCCTCATACTTCGTGACATGCACCTTAGTGCATGTCATCTGTTTAAAAACTTAGTCAGGTTAAAAAATGAAAGAGATAAAGTGTTGGTATGAAATAAATAACAAATATTGAAATACAGCAACAACTATGTTAGCTTAGGAGGAATATTTTATTAAAGGATAATTGTGCAAAAAAGTGAGAAACTAACTAAAGATAAAAAACTAGCTTCTGATATTCTAAAAGAGGTTGCAGATACCAATAACAATGATAGCGATAAAGTAACTTTGTTTGACATTAAAACAGCTTTGCATGAGCGCGGTTTTGGTATTTTAATAATCATCTTCTCCTTGCCGCTATCGGTGCCTATACCGGTTCCACCTGGTTATACAACTATTCTTTCTATACCTTTAATCTTATTCTCACTGCAGCTTCTATTTGGATTTGATTCTCCTTGGATGCCGCATTGGTTGGAAAGAAGGTCTTTTCAGCGTTCAACACTAGCTCTTGTGGTAGAGAAAACTTCCCCTGTATTAGAAAAAATAGAAAAATTCATGAAGCCAAGACTGTCTTTCATTTTCTATGGGCCTGGTGAGAAGATTCTGGATTTTATGATGTTGCTTTGTGCAATAATAATAGCTCTTCCATTACCTTTTACTCACTTCCTTCCTGCAATTGGCACAACTCTTATTTCACTTGGTATTATGAGTAAAGACGGGTTTCTATCCATATTGGGAGTTTTAGTGTCATTGTGTGCGTTGTTGCTTACTCTTGTTGTAATAGTCAAAGGACCACAACTTATAACCGGAGCACTTTCTCTTCTTAAAAGCTTTACAACACTTTAACAAAAGAATGAAGTACTAGCGCGAAATGAGTAATGCATATTGAAATAAAACAATAATTGTGTTAAGAATTATTTTTATCAAGGGTTTTTCGTGTCAAAAAATGATAAGTTGACTAAAAGTGATAAACTAGCTTCTGATATTCTAAAAGAGGTTGCAGATACCAATAACAATGATAGCGATAAAGTAACTTTGTTCGATATTAAAACAGCTTTGCATGAGCGCGGTTTTGGTATTTTAATAATCATCTTCTCCTTGCCACTATCGGTGCCTATACCGGTTCCACCTGGTTATACAACTATTCTTTCTATGCCTTTAATCTTATTCTCACTGCAGCTTCTATTTGGATTTGATTCTCCTTGGATGCCGCATTGGTTGGAAAGAAGGTCTTTTCAGCGTTCAACACTAGCTCTTGTGGTGGAAAAAACTTCTCCAGCATTAAAAAAAATAGAAAAGTTCATGAAACCAAGAATGTCTTTTATTTTCTATGGGCCTGGCGAAAAAATTTTAGCTTTTGTAATGTTGCTTTGTGCATTATCAATAGCTCTTCCATTACCTCTTACCAACTTTATTCCTGCAATTGGTACGACTCTTATTTCACTTGGTATTATGAGTAAAGATGGGTTTCTATCCATATTGGGAGTTTTAATATCATTGTGCGGACTATTGCTTACTCTTGTTGTAGTAGTCAAAGGGCCACAACTTATCATTGGGGCATTTTCTTTTCTCAAAAGCTTCGTATATGGTTAGGCTTTACAACACCTTAACAAAAAAAAAGGAACTTTTTACACCAATCGATAAAGATCATGTGAAAATGTATGTTTGCGGACCAACAGTATATGACACAGCACATATAGGCAATGCACGTTCTGTTGTTGTGTATGATGTGTTATTTCAGCTACTTAAGTTTTGTTATGGCAAAGTTACCTATGTGCGTAACATAACCGACATTGATGATAAGATAATTAATGCAGCAAGCGAGAAAAATAGCAACATAGAAAGTATAACCACATATTACATTAAAGCTTTTCATGATGATATGGAAAGCATAAATTGTAAAGAGCCAACACACGAGCCAAAAGCAACGGAAAACGTAGATTATATTATAGAATTAATTGAACATTTACTGCAATCAGGCCACGCTTACGAATCTGACAAACACGTGTATTTTAATATAGAATCTTACCATGAATATGGTGCTTTATCAGGAAAAAAAACTGATGAATTGGTTCCAGGTAGCAGAGTTGAAGTTAATGAAAATAAAAAGCACCCTGGAGATTTTGTACTGTGGAAGCCTGCAAGTGATATTGACTACAAACTTTCAAGTTATTGGGATAGCCCATGGGGAGAGGGCAGGCCTGGATGGCATATAGAATGCTCAGCAATGTCATATGCTTATCTTGGCAAAGATTTTGATATTCATGGTGGCGGCATAGATTTACAATTTCCTCACCATGAAAATGAAATTGCACAGAGTAAGTCTGCATTTGCTGGATCAATGTTTGCAAAATACTGGATACATAACGGCTTTCTTACAGTAAATGAAGAAAAAATGAGCAAGTCCTTATTTAATATAGTCAAAGTAAGAGATTTGCTAGATAGTGGAATAAAGGGTGAAGTAATACGCTATGCACTGCTCAAAACTCACTACAGAAAACCACTTGATTGGACAGAAAACGTTATTTCTGATGCACAGGAAACCTTAAATAAATTTTATCGGTTATTACGTGGCTTAGATACAACGAATATTGATGAAAGTAACGCAGAGATTTCTAAAGATTTTATAGACGCTTTAAAAAACGACTTAAACATTCCTGAAGCTCTAGCTATACTGCATGAAATGGCTGCAAAAATCAACAAAATGAGTAATGAAAGTGAAAAGCTTAAATTAACTGAGAGTTTTGTTAAGAGTGCCAGATTTATTGGTCTTCTTGAGTCAAGTTATCAAGAGTGGTTTGCTGTGGATGTAAATCATCAAGAAATAGAAAGGTTGATAGACTTAAGAAAAATTGCAAAAAAAAATAAAAATTACGATACTGCAGACAAAATAAGGGATCAGTTGAAACAAAAGGGGATTACAATTTCTGACAATGAAGATGGTACAACAACCTGGTAAATTCATATGGAAAACTACTTCCTGTTATTCACAGATAGTCTAGTATCATCATTAGTCTTACCCATACATCAAGGTTTTGTGTTCAATACCATGCTTTATTTCAGGTCGTATTACACTCCACTACTTATGTTATTTTTTGGAGTACTAGGATCAAGCCTTGGTGGAATAGTTAATTGGTACTTAGGTAGAATAACAATCTCTATACGAAAATCATACCACAAATTAGAAAACGAATATACAATGCCAAAAGTTACAAAAAATTTGCTAATTTTTGCAACTTTATTACTTTCATGGGTGCCAGCACTTGGAAGTGTGATTCAAATTTTATCAGGTTATTTCAAGTTAAACCTTTATATCCTTGCCCCTTTAATCATTCTATCTAATTTCTTCTATTTGTTATATCTAATACTTACTTTTGGAGTATAACAGCTATAGTACTACAGCTATTAAAGCCCACTTCTGTCATCCTATGGCCTGACAGAGGCTGAGCTATAAATTAAATGCAAAATTTCAATAGTCACGGGATGCACCATGAGCTAAAAGCAATTCCACAAGCTCTTGGTGATTATTATTAGCTGCATAATACAATGCTGTTCTTCCTTCATTATTTTTAGTGTTAACGTCTGCATTGTACTCTAATAGTATCTTAACTACATCAATCTTTCCCTTCATAGCAGCGAGGTGTAGTGGTGTGTTGCCGTCTTTATCCTTAGCGTTAACATCAGCACCTTTTTGAATGAAGTATTCTGTTGTTCCCAACATTTCATTCAAATCATCCCCCCATAATAGACGGTTATTCTTGGCAATCAAGTGCAATGGTGTCCAGCCACGTTTGTCTTTAGCATCAACATCACTACCATCTTCAACAAGACATCTTACTACCTTCAAGTTCGCGTATAAAACTGCCCAGTGTAACGACGTTAGATCATCATTATCTTTAGCATTAACGTCAGCACCTTGCTCTATAAAATATCTTACCATATCAATCTTTCCTCTGATAGCAGCCCAATGCAATGGAGCACCGCCATATCCGTCTTTGATATCAATATCAATTCCTTTACCAATTAGGTACCTCACCGCATCCAGTTTCGCAAACCTAATAGCCTCATGTAACATAGTTTTGCCATTGCTGTACCTAGCACTAACATCAATACCTTTTTCTTTTATAAGGTATTCTGCTATATAAAAATTTTCATTCTCAACAGCCCAGTATAACGCAGTCCGGCCATAACTATCTTCAATATCAACACTAGCGCCTTTATTTACAAGATATTTTACCATGTCTAACTCTCCACTCTTAGCAGCCCAGTATAATGGCGTTTGGTAAAAACAGTCCCTAGAATCAATACTAGCACCTTTATTGATCAGGTATTTTACTATGTCCAATTTCCCATTTCCAGCAGCTAAATGCAATGGAGCAATATCACACCCATCTTTAGCATTAACAATCTCACTAAGCTTATCTTGATGTTTTTTCTTTATATATGCTAATAAGTTTTTAATCGCTTTATAATCATCATTTTCAACAAGCAAATGTAAATTAGTATCTTTGTAAAAGTCATCAATCAACCTACCGTGTTTACTTGCATATCCCCAAATAGATGCAACATGAATTTTACTATCTTTCGCTAAATCACCACTGTTTATCAATTCTAGAGCCTTTCTGAGGGTTTTCTCTTCTTGTCGGTTCTCTTGTAATTTTAATCTTGTTACTTCCTGTACTAGCCTGTGGATATTTACTACTCCTTCCCTTAATTTAATCATTGAATATCGATTAAGTAACTCAACAGCATTCCAAAGCTTTGCCTTATCATTTGTTATTAATTTTGAAAAAATTTCTTTGATGCGGATATTGTCAGGAGCAAGATAGGCCATTATTTCAAGAATGCTTAATGCTTCAAAGCCATATTCCTTGCATATATATGTCATCGTAATGTTCCAAGTTGTTAAAACTGTTTTAGTATAACGATCTTCATTTTCATAAACTCCTTTCTTAAGCAATTAACCTGCATTTTGTTGATACTCTTTTAAGTAATCACTTATTTTAAATCTCTTATCACCCCTTAATCTTGATTCCTCATTTCGATCTTGAATATATACAACTGCTTGTCCTAAAGCTAATGGAAAATATTGTAATTCTCTTGTTAGCTCTTCTATTTCCCTATCCTGTAAATTGTTCTCTATGTTCAAAGCTTTTCTAACAAATTCTAAAGCTTCTACTTCACCAAACTCATCTAATTGTATTACTTTTATATCACCTTCTCCTCTCACATTCCACTTACAGTCACGAGAAGTAATTAAAACATAAGGTTTTTTATGCCTAGGATGTAAAGATGAAGGTAAAAACCTTTTAATACCTTTATATCCCTCAGCATTATCAAAAATGAACAGGCTTCTCCTTCCCCTTCTTGCAAAAAAAGCATATGTTTCTTTAACAATAGTTTCTATCATCTTGTCATTTCCGTACTTATCCTGGGGAGAAATGCCTAGTTTATCATCTTTAGCTAAGTCCAGAAAAGAACTTTCCATAGTCTGAGAGTTTTCAGCACTTATCCATATAACATTGCCACCATAATACTTTCCATACTTGTAAGCATATTTCCTAGCTAACTCACTTTTTCCCACTCCTCCAAGACCACTAATAGTAGCAACCTGCGATATCACCGCTTGCCTGCCCGTGCTCCTTTGTAGTGCGTCATGTAAGGCTTTTAATTCAATACTTCTACCAGTAAAAGATGCCACTGGCTCTATTATGCCAAACCAAATCGCTCCTAAAATTTCCTCTCTTATTTTTTCAAAAAACTCATTTATTTCTTCATGTGATAGAAACTTTCCCTCTCTTGCTTTCATCCAATCCAGAACTTCTACCAGAAAGCGACCAAAAACGTTCTTTTTATCGATATTATTAAATTCTTTGCCTAACTCATTCTCAATGATTTCCGCTAGTTTTATCTCGTTAGGTTGATTTACTGCAAATACTAATTTATCAAAAAATTCCCTTATATTCTCTTCTAACCTGCCTTCATTTGTCATTTGCTCAAACTCACGTTGCCATACCTGATTTCTTTCCAATTTTCTTTTTTAGTTTTGATCTGATTTACCTTGAAGTTCTTTTATCTCCTTTTCCAATTCTTCTATTGCTTCTTTTACAGCACTCTTAAATGCCGGTTGCACTATTGAAATCATGTTATCGTGAGTACAAGAGAACTTGTATCTCGTACCGCCGTATTTAAAAAAAATATCACTAGTGCTTATTACTTTAACTGCAATTTCTATTCCCTTGTTTGGTCCCGAAGTTTTTACTTTCAACTTTTTTATTGTGTTTTGTGTTGTACTTTGAGCTAGATCGAAACCGATATTAGTACAGATAATAAAGTCCTCTAGGTCACCATCTGCAAAATCTTGATTATTTTTAATCTTTAGGTAGGGAACAAAATATTTTGCCAAGCTAAATTCACCACTTTTATCTTTTGAAAGCAATTTGCCTACACCGATTTTTTCGCATTTATCTTGCTTGTGTTTGATTTGTACAAACCTATGTACTGTTGTTCCATTTTGCCTATATCGAAAAACAATATCATCAAAACCTGCAGCTGATTCCATTTCTGTGGCTAAGCGGAAAGAATATTCTCTATCTACTGCACGTTTGAGAAACAGCATTAGCCACTTCAATTGGTAAATATCACCATGAAAAGAGCGTTTTCTCCCTCCAGCAGGATAAGTTTCAGGCATCCTCAACCTCACATAATTTTATAAATAGTACCCATAAATGGTAAAAAAGTTATATGTCATGATATACAGATATCGTAACAAAGACCTTGGAATATCTACGAGATGTGCTGTTATGTAAATAAAAAAATGTGACTAATTACTTAATCTTTCACTCAAAATTGAATTCACAACATCAGGGCTGGCTTTTCCCTTAGTGGATTTCATGACTTCACCGACAAAGAATCCATATAATCTTGTTTTACCGCTTTTGTATTCTTGAACTTTATCTTGGTTGCTATTGATGATTGTGTCGATAATTTCCGATATTTGACCTCTATCGGTTATTTGCTTTAGGTCCTGCTCTTCTATGATGAGAGATGCAGGTTTGCCAGTTTCAAACATACTATCGAATACTTGTTTGCCAAGTTTAGCAGAGATTGTTCCATCAACAATAAAATCTAAGAGTTCGGACAAAGCATTTGCTTTGATTGGAGAGTCAGCAATATCAATATTTGCTTTATTTAAACGACCGAAAAGCTCTACAGTTAACCAGGTGACCGCGAGCTTTGAATCATGTTTTTTTATCAGTTCCTCAAAGTAATCAGCAATCGCCTTATCGGAAGTAATGACGTTTGCATCGTATTCATTGATACCTAATTTTTCAATGTATCGCTGCTTTTTCTGCTCTGGCAACTCAGGCAAAGATGATTGAATTAAATCAATTTTCTCCTGGCTTACCTCAACAGGTAATAAATCAGGCTCAGGGAAGTATCTATAGTCGCTTGCATCTTCTTTGTTTCGCATCACTTTTGTTTTTCCCGAAGCAACGTCAAACAATAAGGTATCTTGACTTATTTCTTCCCCACCTTCTAAAATTTCAATTTGTCTTTGTATTTCATAGTCTATAGCTTGCACAATATAACGTATCGAGTTCAGATTTTTTATCTCACAACGAGTGCCAAATGTGCTACTGCCTTTTAGGCGGACAGAAACATTTGCATCACAACGAAGTGATCCCTTTTCCATATCACCATCACATGAACCAATGTAACACAAAATCTGCCTCAATTTTTTCATGCATTCTGCAGCTTCCGCAGATGAACGGAGATCTGGTTCTGAAACAATTTCCATTAAAGCAACCCCTGCACGATTTAAATCCACATAAGTTTTGCTTTCCTCATGAACGCTCTTTCCTGCGTCTTGCTCTAAATGAATTCTCGCAATTCTTATTTCCTTTTCATTGTCGTTGATAAATACTCTACCATTTTTAACTATTGGCTCAAAAAACTGGGTTATCTGGTAACCTTGCGGTAAATCAGGATAAAAATAATTTTTCCGATCAAAGTAAGAACACTTATTAATTTCTGCAGAAAGTGCAAGACCAGTGCGTATTGCTTGCTCTATGCAGTAATAATTTAGTATTGGCAGCGTACCTGGCATTGCCGCATCAACTAGAGAAACTTGAGTGTTATGCTCAGCACCAAACTCCGTTGATGAGCTAGAAAATAGCTTCGTATTAGAAGAAACTTGAGTGTGCACCTCAAGCCCAATTACCGCTTCCCAATCCTCTTTCGTCATGTATTTTATTTAAATGATAATCTTAATATTCTGCAAAATTAACACAAAAAGTCAAAACAAAACCCACATTTTTATTTTTTGTCTTAACTTTTTAACCTATAGTAATTAAAATATGACCTTACCCAGAAAGAGTGAAGAGAAAGAAAAGGCGTTTTTTTATAATAAAAATGTTTTTTCAAAAGGAGTAGTAATGACAAAAAGAAGAGAATATACAGTTGAGTTTTAATTAGAAGCTGTATGTTAAACAGCGTAGACATTCTGCTATTAATTATTGCATTCCTGAGCAATTTGATTCATTATTCTTTTTGTAAAAAATTTTCTTGACTTTCTCTCTACTTTTTCTGGGTAAGGTCACTTTAAAGGAAGTCTAATAGATGCTACATAGAAATCCAGATGAGTTTCTAAAGTCTATTCCAAAAGATAAGCGCATAATGTGCCTTGACATGGGAGAAAAGCAAATAGGCATAGCATTTAGCGATAAAACACAGCTTATAGCCACAGCTCATAGTGTATATTATAGGAAAAATATGAGCAAAGATTTAGGTTATCTGCATAGAATATTCAAAGAAAATGAAGCTGGATCAATGGTAATAGGACTACCATTAAAAATGGACGAGCAAGAAACTAAATGGTGTAAAACCATAATCCAATTCGCAAATAAAATAATAAAAAAATATAAAGTACATATATACTTACAAGACGAAAGCTTCTCAACATCTATCGCAACTCATACACTAAAAATCACTGGAATATCAACCACAAAATCGAAAAAAATAGATGATAAAATCTCCGCATGTATTATTTTGCAACGAACGTTAGACAAGATAAATACAATCAAATAGTTTTTTCAGATCTGGAAATCTTCAAACTGAATCTCATATAAAAGTTACTCAACAAAACAAGAACCTTTCGTATAAGCATGACAAATTGCTACAGCAAGAGCATCAGCAGCATGGTGACATTTTATACTCAAATTTTTAACTATTTGCTTCACCATAAATATAATCTGATCCTTATCAGCATGGCCATTTCCGGTAATGCTTTTTTTTACATAGTTTGCATCATATTCATTCATAGTTAGCTTTGTTATTTTTAACGCTAAAATTACAACCCCTCTTGCATATCCTAAAGTTAGTGAAGATTTAGGATTTTTATTAACAAAAATTTTTTCTACTGCAGCTTCATTCGGAGAATATTGAAATATTACTTTCTTTAATTGTTCAAAAATTATATGTAAGCGTTCACCTGTACCCAATTTACCATCAGTTGATATGGTACCGCCGCCCAAAAATTCAATATTATTTTTCTCGTTCAGGCTGATAATGGCCCAACCAGTCTTGCTTATCCCTGGATCTAGACCTATTATTTTAACCACTTAATAAACGCTTAACCAATAGACAAACAAAAATAAAAACATCCAGACTACATCTACAAAGTGCCAATACCAGGAGGCAAACTCAAAGCACAAATGGTCCTGAGGTGTAAACTGGCCTTTCCGCGCTCTAAATAAACACACTGATAAAAATATTATTCCTATTATAACGTGTGCGCAGTGAAAACCGGTAATCATATAAAAATTGGATGTATAAATAAGCTTTTCTCCTGTTTCTTGTAGAGAAAAACTCGCTTCATGATACTCTATTGCTTGCACTATTATAAAAAAAACCCCAAGCAATATAGTTATGGACAGCATTTTAATCATGCTCTTTTTATCATTTTCAAGTAAAGAGTGATTTGCCCAAGTAATTGTTGTACCAGAAAGCAATAATATTAATGTATTCATGAATGGTAATGACCATGGATCAGGCGGCAAAATCCCCTCAGGGGGCCATTCAACTTTTTTTGCAGGAGAAAACGCCTCAAATAAAAAAACTGGATCAAGCCAGGCTTTAAAGAATGAACAAAAGAACACTATAAAAAACACGACCTCCGAGAGAATAAATAAGTACATTGCAAATTTGAGTCCATGTTTTACAATGGCAGTGTGACATTTGTCATAAATGGCCTCCCTTATTACATCTCTCCACCAATAGAACAGCACCCCTGATACTGCGGAGATTCCCAGAACTAAACAAAACATTCCGAAAATTTGTTTATGAAGCGCGCCAACTAATCCAAGTGTAAGAATAAGAATTGCTGCTGATATAGCAATTGGCCAAGGACTTGGGTCCACTAAATGAAAATCATGTTCTTTACTTTTCATAGCATTTTAAAAAATACTTACTAAGGATACAAATTAGCTTAAAATTGTCAATGTTCCTTAGGAAATTGATTGAATCTTGAAAAATTATATGCACCGTTCAAAAAATCTAACACAAATTGTGCAGTTATTCTAAACAACTCAAGCATTTTGCTCTTTTCATTTTCTCTTGCTCTGCTGCAATATCCATCAATAATATTTTCCAAAATAATGCATCCAGACTTTGCTGAATCACTGTAACAAAAATAAAACCAATCCCTATATCTATTATTTTTTTTGAATCTATTTTTCATGCTATCAACGACAGTCTTGTATATAAACATGCAAGAATACAAAACCGTCATAGCCTCATAGGTATTACTATGCGAGATGGATAAAAGAAAATTAGTGAAATTAAAACACTCAAGAGATTTCTTTCCACGACTTATACTGTACATAGTAAAGTAGTAGTCATATAGCACTCTATTAACAGTCACTGCTCTTTGGGCTACTTCAGTAAGCGAGATAATACTACTATAATCTTCCATTCTGGATGCAGTAATTAAGGTGGTACGAATATAATCACCTAAGAGCAACGTCTTTTGTTGAGCATAGAATTTGAAGTTCTCTATATTTAGGGTGTTATTCGCCAACTTAACATTAAAAGGATGCTCAATTATATCCTTTAAAAGATTTGACCCGTAACAGCTCCTAATTATGCCACTGAACACTGTAGTTACCGATAAAGATCAAGTCAACGTAAATAATCCGCTTCTAATATTCTTTGCTAGATATATTAGAATAATACATCTCATCCCAGAATATTACCTCAAGTTCTAATCCGTTACGAAAAAACTCGAGCATCTTTTTCTTCTCCTTATTACTAGATTCTCTATACAGCTTATTCACAATCTCAGTTATAGCATCAGCTGTGTTATCCACTATATTAGTATTATAGAGATTAATCCATTTTTTATACTTATTGCTTGAAGGAATGCTATCTTTTACCGTATGTTGAAAGGTGATCTGACACATACCAAAACATGGATAAGAAGCTGCTAAGCCTTCAGCTACTGAATTATGGTATGCAGCACGCATGAAGAAATCAATAAAGGCAGAACTAGATTTCGATCTTTTGTGATTATCGGATGAGTTACATTCTGTAAACTGCTCCTCACATAGACTTCGCATACTGAATATTTTACGAGCTATAAAGGTTAATTTATCCATTGTTTCAATATCATTAGCTCTAGCTGCAATAATTAAAAAAACACGAGTGCAATCCACTAAGCATAAAAAAGTCTGTTGAACGTAGAACTTGAACTTCTTATAACTTAATTTGCCATTCATCAATTCAGCATAAAAAGGATGTTCTTCTATTCTATCAATAAGATCAGATAATTCTTTTATAGCTATGCTACAGAATTCTTCTTCTATTCCGTTATACATTTTATGAGCCTCACAATAAAAACTGAATATAATAATTATCACTAATATAGTATAATTATTATGAAAAAGCAATTATACTTCAACAATAAGCTAGTATATAAATATGAGGCTGTAAATCAAAAATTTTAGCAATCTAAAGAAATTTTACTATTACCTTCTATATTGAATTCTCTACAAAGATCAGCAGACAAGTTCATGCTTTCCCAAGAAAATCCACCGTCATTTTCTGACTCTTTACCAAAATGTCCATAACAGGCTGTACGTTTATATATAGGGCGATTAAGCGATAAATGCTTGATTATGCCTTTTGTTGATAAATCTATACTATTCTCGATAAACTCTTTAATTACTCTTTCCTCCACCGCATTCGTACCAAATGTATCAATATAGAATGAAGTAGGTTTTGATACACCAATTGCATAAGAAAGCTGCACAAGACAACGTTCAGCTAAACCTGCAAAGACAATATTTTTAGCAAGGTATCTTGCCATATAAGCTGCAGATCTATCAACTTTGGTTGCATCTTTTCCGGAAAATGCCCCTCCACCGTGTGGAATATAACCTCCATAGGTATCAACCATAATTTTTCGTCCGGTTAATCCACAATCACTAACCGGTCCACCAATAACAAATCTACCAGTTGGATTGACTAAGAGATTTTCCTCAGGACATATCCACCCTTTAGGTAAAGATGAAACTATGTAAGGATAAATTATTTCTTTTACTTTTGATTGATCCAAATTCTCAGGGTGCTGTATTGAGACAATGATACTTTCAGCACGTACCGGGAGGTTATTCTCATATGCCAAAGTGATTTGTGATTTTGCATCCGGACCAAGCTTTGCTTCTTTAACTGCGCTCATGATATTTTTCAGAATCGAGTGTGCATAAAAAATGGGTGCTGGCATAAGGTTTTCTGTCTCTGTTGTTGCATAGCCATACATTATGCCCTGATCCCCAGCACCTTGATCCAACCCTATTGCAATGTCATTTGATTGCTCATGCAGCAGTATATTTACCTTCACTTTTCTCCAGTGGAAACCATCATGCTCATAACCAATATCTTTTATTGTATTCCATACAATACTTTCAATCCTGCTATTTTTGATGTTAGGTCCGAATACTTCCCCAGCTATAATAACGTTATCTTTGGTGACTAAAGTCTCTATTGCAGCTCGCGCAAAAGGATCAGTGAAAAGGTATTCATCAAGTATTGCATCTGAAATTTGGTCTGCTACTTTATCTGGATGACCAGCCGCCACTGACTCACTGGTTACTAAATTTTTATATAAACTCATGCTTTAGGTTTCTGCTTATACAATACCAAAACCGCTATAAAAAACACAGTTAGTAATTACTAAATGGTGGGCCTGGGAAGAGTTGAACCTCCGACCTCACGCTTATCAGGCGTGCGCTCTAACCACCTGAGCTACAGACCCCTGATTTATTCAAGCTGAAGCTTTCATATTATCTGTAGGCAAGATATCAATAAAAGTCTTTTTATTTGCTGACCTTCTAAAGCTGACCCAGCCTTCTACTTTGGCAAAAATCGTATGATCTTTACCTATACCAACATTCTTCCCAGGATGGAATTTTGTGCCTCTTTGGCGCACAATTATATTACCAGGAATAACCTTCCCATTCTTCTTTATTCCTAACCTACGACCTGCTGAATCTCTACCATTACAGGAACTACCACCTGATTTTTTAGTTGCCATATCTTACCTCTTACTTTTGAAGATTAATTTCATTGATACGAAGAACAGTTATATACTGCCTATGACCAGTCTTTCTACGGTAATTTTTTCTTCTTTTCTTCTTAAAGATTATAATTTTTTCTCCTCTACACTGCTCCAATACTTCAGCTTTAACAGTAGCATTAGATGAATAAGATAAGCCATTATTTGAAATACAAATCACCTTATTGACTTCTACCTCTTTTTTTTCTCCAACTTCTAACTTCTCTACTTTTATTATACTGCCTTCTTTTACTAAATATTGTTTTCCACCAGTCTCAATTACTGCAAACATGATAAATATAAATTATTGTTATTAACTTTAATCGTAAACGATGTCATACATGCTGTCAATATAAATAAAAAACATGACTTAATGCTCCTTCTGAGCTACTTAAATACTTCTATCTTTTTTCACCTTGTTATCTGCTTTTTCTCAGACAATAATTAATTCTCAAAAAATCTTGTTTTGAACAGAAGCAAAACTTGATCATTTTTAATCTCCCTCACTTTGCTTTTGCGGCAGGTCTCTAATTAAAACTCCATAATATGGCTTATTAATTATCTAGCAAAAATTCAGCTTCAATTTGAAAAAAGTACAACCTGTTGCTATTCAGCTGGGGTTTTATAAGTTATAATTTACTCCAAGCTCAAATCCATGATTATAATCTTCAAATGCTTTCAATAGACTATAACCAGCAAAAGCACTTGTCCTTGAAGAAAGCGGAAGGTCCAGACCAGAACTTATTTTATATGAGAAACCAAATTCTAACTTACTCAAATCGATAGCAGCACCTATACCAACATTGACATACGGAGTGATATCCGTGTTTGTAAACTCGTAATGATAACGTAAATTTGCTAAAATTCCTCCTTGCAGTCTATATTTAAAAATATTTGCAACTGAAATCATAGGCTCAACTGAAATTTTTACGCTGTTTGTGTAGTGATAACCGATACTATGACTAAAATTGCCAGAACTGTATGACGAAGAAGTATAGATCCTATCTCTAACCCAATCAACTCCAAAACATGGTACTGACAAAGAAACAGCAGGTAATATAGCTACTAAGGTAAGTAATTTTTTCATTTTTACCCTCCAAATATTGATATACGCATGTATACAAATATAAGCATTAAAAATAATATAATTGCAGCGAATTACTTTATTCTCTTAATCACCTGCTTTTCTCTTGCTATTGCAAGGCTTTTTTCTGGTACATCTTCCACTATAACACTACCTGCCGCAATTACAGAGTCATCATGAACATTAAGCGGTGCAATGAGTGAGCTATTGGCACCAATAAAGCAATTGCTTCCTATGTTCGTTTTATGTTTCTTTTTCCCATCATAATTACAAACAATAGTACCTGCTCCTATATTACTCCTCTGCCCTACTTTAGCATTTCCTATATAACTTAAGTGTTTTATTCTAGTGTTTTGACCAACTTCACTTGTTTTCACTTCCACAAAATTTCCTATTTTTGCCTTATTACCAATTGTTGTGTTTCCGCGTATTCTGGTAAATGGACCGACCTCAGCATTACTTTTAATTAAGCAGTTTTTTAAATGCGAAAATGGCAGTATTTTCGCACCAGACTCTATTTTCACTCCAGTACCAAAAAAAACATATGGGTAAATAACTGAATCTCTGGCAATTTGCGTATCAAGAGAAAAGAAAACAGTCTCTGGAGCAACAAGCGTTACTCCAGAGTTGGTAAAAAATTTTCTTTTGTTTTCTTGAAAGTAAAATTCAGCTTTTATAAGGTCATTTCTGTTATTTATTCCCGTTGCCTCTTCTCCACCGGTAATAACGTAACCGACATTTAAATTACTCTTCACTGCAATGGAAACTATATCGGTCAAATAATATTCATGAGTTGAGCTATTGCACTCTATTTTCTCCACCAATTCACGTAAATTCTTTGCACATGCAACCATTATTCCAGCATTTGCAAGAAACTCTTCATGATTATTTTTATCACTCTTTGCTTCTACGATTTCTCTTAAGGAACCATTCTCGATAATTAACCTACCGTATTCTTTATTGCTTGTCCTAAAACCTAGGCAAACTAGAGCCTTGCCTTCTAAGCAACTAACCATTTTAGTTATTGTGCTGCTTTTTATGAGTGGGGTATCTCCATACTGCACAATAATTATGCTCGAATCTGGCAATTCTTTCAGGTTTCTCATCGCAGTTTTGACTGCATCTCCCGTGCCAAGTGTTAATTCTTGTGTAATTAACTGTATATCCTTAAAGCACTTTAGTCTTTCAATTAAAGGCAGATCAACTACAACAGCAATATTTTCAGGATTTAACTGTTTTGCATTGTAAATGACATGCTGGAGCATGGAAAAACTGCCTATTTTGTGTAGGACCTTAGGCAAATCTGAATTCATCCGCCTGCCATGCCCTGCAGCAAGTATAACGAACGTATGAGTTTTACTTATCACTTATCTTAAAGATGAAAAATGAAAACCGTAATGATCAAGCCAGCTGATTTTGTTGTCATAAAAGCTCCTTAAGTCGCTAATTTGATATTTTAGCATTGCAAGCCTTTCTATACCAATGCCAAACGCAAAACCGCTATATTTAGTGTGATCTATTCCAACATTTTGAAATACATTTGGATGCGTCATACCGCATCCCAGTACTTCTATCCATTTACTACCTTTATAACTTATGTCCACTTCTGCAGAAGGCTCGGTAAAAGGGAAAAAAACTATTACGAAAACGTATCTTCAGCCCTTTATCTCCAAAAAACTTATTAAGGAAGTGATGAATAGTAAATTTTAACTGGCCCATATTGACATTCTCATTGACATATAACCCCTCTATTTGATGGAACATAGGGGTGTGAGTTGCATCAAAGTCGTTTCTGTATACTCTACCAGGAGATACGATTTTAATCGGAAAAGTTTTCGCTTTTTCCATAGTTCTGATCTCCACAGATGAGGTATGAGTGCGCAGCACCATTCTTTTGTCGTTTATTTTATTCTTTAAGTAGAAGGTATCTTGCTCCTCCCGCGCAGGGTGGTGACTTGGAGTATTCAGTGCATCAAATACATGAAATTCATCTTCAATGTCAGGGCCATCAACTGCTTTAAAACCCATATGTGCAAAAATAAGCTTTACTTCATTTAGAACCTTACTGAGTGGATGGACCTTGCCCATTTTTTCTGGTCTAATGGGCAACGTGATATCAACCGCCTCGTTCTGCAATTTAAAGTTAACTTCTTCGGCTTTTAGTGCATTTTCCTTATTCATTATAAGCTGATCTAGCTTATTACGTAAAACGTTGATAACTTCGCCTAAATTGCGCTTTTTTCCTGCGTCTTCTATCTCTTTTAAGTTGTCAAAATAAGCTTTAATTACACCCTTTTTTCCCAAATATGATAGCCTGACTTTTTCTAAATCTTGTAAAGAAGAAGCATTCTCAATTTCAGAGACCGCTTTATCTTCAAGTGAAGGTATTTCATTCAGTAGCTCTTTATTCATCTTAGAAACGCTGACTTAAACTTTAATTATAGTAAAATCTTGAATAGCATCAACAATCTAAAAACTGTCCCATTTTAATTATTAATTTATTGACCAATTGGTTTTTTTATTTACCTTTGCGTTGATGAATTTGCTGTATCAACCATGCACAACAGTGACGCTGAAACTGATAATAAGTACAAAATAGAGGATTTACCTAAGTTCTTTAAGGAAAGATCCAAAAACATAAGTAAAGCATTTTCTAGCAAAATAATTAAGATCAGTACCATTCGCTCGAGAAGTATTGAAAGTAATATACAAGAATTTTCATTTGAGCTAACAGCAACAGGTAAAGACACCTTTAATACAAGACCATTTCAAATAAAATCTTTAATTGATTTTTTTAAAATCTGCCTTTCTCGGGAAAAAAATTTTACAGTCAACATAAAAGTACAAAAAGAAAGCAGTGAATTATATAATAACTACTGTAAAACTAATAGTGATAAAACTGTAGAAGAATTCGTAAATAATGCTCCGCCTCAAATCCTTCTGCAAGGAATAACAATCATACTACAAACAAATGTTAAAGACATTAATTTAGATAATTTGCACCAAATAGGGTCATTTTTAAATGAAAAGCTAAAACATGCAGAAAAAACTGAAAATGAGGAACAGAGTCAAGTTACACTACAAGTAAAAGAAGCAGAAAATGAAGACAGGCAAGAACAGAGTGAAACTAAGCAAAAAAACGCACAAAATAGACAAATTGTACCATTTACAGGCTCGTTTGGCTTTAACGTAGCAAGCAAAGTAAATTGTAAAGCTCCAGTGGTTACTGCTGCAATAAAAGCTAATACACCAAAATATAGAATCTTCCTTCCCTTATCCAATTTTTTTAATGATGTAATAAGGTTATCCCTTTTAAGAACACCAAAACCTTCTATACAGAGCAACAATATACCATTTGGTGTCATTCCAGCGCTTGACGCTGGAATCCAGAAAAAAAATGGACCCCAGTGTCAGCTACTTGGATGACAAGTAGTATAGGAAATCCAATACCTCAAGAAGCAGAACAGAATGTAGGTCAAACTACTTCGCACACAGAGTATTTTAAGGCTAACAGAAAAAAGAAGTCAAAAAAGCAGACCAAAGAACTATCAGAGAAAGAAAAACAATTAGACATAAAACAAGCACAAAATGATGCTAGAGTAGCTATGTTAGATAACCAGATTGAGCGCAGGGGAAAAAAACTCGATGAAATATTTATTGAAGTGATGAATGGATACAAAAATCAAGATCCAGAAACATTTCGCAATGTTTTTAACTCAATATTCAATATTGTTTATTTTCAAGATAAACAATTACATGAAATATTAGAGTCAGGTGAGATATCAGAAGTATTAGAAATACCACAACCAGCTGGCAAGTCTTCTTTTCCAAAAGAGTATTTACATAAGCAAGTATATAAAAAAAAAAGAGCAATTGCTCAAATTAGTTTCAGGTGTTTATATACAACAACCGCCTACGCAACATGAAAATACTCCTCATAAATCTACAAACCCTTTACCAATAAATAAATCTAAAGATCCTTCGCCAGTAACAAATGAAGCTAAAACTCTACCACCTACTAACATTACACTCAAATCACCGTTAAAAACTGTATTTTCCTCAAAAAAGGCTTATTTTTGTCTATTTATAATAGTAGCATCTGCATCAACACTTTGCTTATGGCATTTTCCATTAGGAAAAGTGTCAATGTTAAAAGGATTAGTGCCACCAGAAAAAAGAGAAAATATTGGGTTAGCATTGAACATAGGGTTACCAACATTGATTACATTATGTGTTTTGAGTTTAGCTTACTTTATATATTCTGAATATTCTATAGAATCTGTTAAGCAAGTAAGTGAAAACGATCCCCTTTCTCGCGCCTATAGCTAGTGCAGGCTCAGTTTTCCTACGACATACCGCCGCGGATAGATCCCGCTAACAAGCAGCGGGATGACAGCAGTCCTACGTCATACCGTCACGGTATCTCACATAGATCCCACTAACAAGCAGCGGAATGACGAATTTGTCGTTTTTTAAATCGTCGGTAAACCAGAATTACTTTAGCTATAACAAAATAGAAGTAAGTTGTTGTAAAAAATTTTTCATGGTAAAATTATTTATTTTCACCATATGTTTAAAGGAATTATCACGGATATCGGGACTATAACTGATACTACCACTCACTCCAACTCTGATCAAATTTTCCATATCAAAACACAAAATTTACCCTCTATAAACAAAGGAGATTCAATAGCTTGCTCTGGTGTATGCTTAACTGTTGTGAACATACTGAACGATGTATTCACAGTTCAAGTGTCTCAAGAAACTATGAAGGTTGCTAACTTAAATACGTGGAGAATAGGAAAAAAAATAAACCTAGAACAAGCAATGCGGCTAAGCGACAGAATCGATGGCCACTTGGTTCAGGGTCATGTTGATGGGATAGTAAAAATTTTAACAATTGAGCGAAATTTAGATTCTCATGAAATCAAACTATCGTGCCCACAAGAATTAATTAAATTTGTTGCAAAAAAAGGCTCCGTTACACTAGACGGGGTTTCCCTCACAGTGAATTCAGTTATTAATCAGGAATTTACAGTAAATATCACTCCCTATACATGGGAAAATACAACTTTTCAGTACAACAAAATAAATGATTATCTGAATTTAGAAATTGACATGATCGCTAGGTATTTAGATCAATTGATGCAGCATAAATACAATTAATTTTACAACCTTGTTATTTACAACTATTATATCTTGAAAACCATATAGATATAAAATATGCTTTTCGATAGCCTAATTATCTTCATTGTTGTTCTATGCGTAATAATCTCGGTAACTAGAGGTTTTATAAAAGAGCTATGCGCACTAATGTTTCTATTTTTATCAATTTTTCTGACAGCTAATCACTATGATTTTTTCACTCCAAATTATAGTAAATATTTTGATTCTAAAGTTATACTAAACATACTTTCTACAATCTCTGTATTTATTATACTTAATCTTATATTCATGATAATAAACAACTGGCTAATGTACATATTATCACCCATAAGGTTGGGGTTTATCGATAGAGTTACTGGAATCTTTCTCGGAGTGCTTAAAGGAATATTGCTCTCTTATGTATTATTTTTTGCTGTGCACTTATATTGCTACACAGTATATGACAAAAAAGAATATGGCAAAAAAGAGGAACATTCTGAAATAAAAGCAGAAGACATATTGCCTAATTGGATAATAAATTCACACTCTTATCAGGCTTTATTTGTGACAGCAGAAGAAGTAATTGACATGTATGTACCAGAGTCGTTGATACTAAAAATAAAAGAGATCGGTGGAGAAATGGTTGATCAAGAAAAACCCAAAAACAATAAAAAAGAAGAGTAAATATTTATTTATAAATATGTTCATTAGGAGTATTCAAAAAGCCATATGTGTCAGGTTAAGAGCACTCCTCTCTTATAATTCACGTATTTAAGAATGACTTCTGCTAAGCCTTTACTAATTCCATGTACGTTTTGAATTTCAGCCAGAGAAGCTTTGCTTATATTTTTCACTGAACCAAAATAAGACATCAACGCCTTTTTCCTTTTGTTGCCAATGCCGGGTATTGTGCTTAATTGTGAAACTATAAACTGTTTATCGCGTTTTTTTCTATGTGAAGTTATCGCAAAACGGTGGGCTTCATTACGCAGCAATTGTAAGTAAAGCATGACTTTGCTGTCATTTGCCAGACTGAATTCTTCCCTACCCAGCATATAAAATGTTTCATTTCCTGCGTTACGATCAGGACCTTTTGCCATACAAGCAAAAGGAACGTTTATATTCAATACTTCCAGTACATTCTGTACTATGGAAACATGTCCTGGTCCACCATCAATCAGTAAAAAATCAGGTATTATGCCTTTTATATTGCCGGAGAAACGTCTGGTTAGCACTTCCCTCATCATTTTATAGTCATCGCCTGAAAATTTTTCCTTTATAGTAAATTTTCTGTACTCACTTTTTAAAAAACCCTCCTGCCCTGCAACAACCATTACACCAATTTGTTGATTTCCAAATATATGGCTATTGTCATAAACCTCAATACGCTTTGGAATGTTTGGTAACAAGAAGATTTTGCTAAGCTCCTCAAGCTTTTCTAGGTTATTTCTATAATCGATAAGCTTCTGCTCTAAGCTATGCTGAGAGTTATCATAAACAAATTTCAATAAATCACGCTCTTTTTTATTCTTTGCATGCAGAACTTTTACTGGCTTTTGAGCAACCTTATATAGTGCTTGTTCTATAATTTCCTTATCCACAATAGAATCTGGAACGTAAATTTGTATTGGAGATATGTTAGCTGAATTATAAAAATTGACCAAAAAGGTGGATAAAATTTCATCATTTGAGTGATCACCACAGTTCTCGGCAAAGTAAGGAGTGCTGCCGTAGTTGTCTTTATTTCTGAACGATAACACACTAATACATGCTAGATCCTCTTCATGTACAATACTGAAGAAATCTGCATCTTTTTCAAAAGAAAAATCCGTGTGCTGTATTTGAATTTGCTCAAGAAACTTTACCCGATCTCTATATATAGCAGCAAGCTCATAGTTTTCTTCACTGCTGCACTTTCTCATTGTGAAAAGTAACTGTTCTTTCACTTCCTTATTTCTTCCAAGCAATGTATTTCGTGCCTGTTTTACTGATTGGCAGTAGTCGTCTTTTGTGATTTTGTTTATGCATGGTGCTGAGCAGCGCTTAATTTGATATTCAATACATGGTCTTTTTGTTGAGGAAAAGTATTGATCTGAACATACTCTTAGGAGAAAAGCTTTTTGCAATGACAATATAGTTTGCTTAACAGCAGCGGCAGATGTAAAGGGACCATAATAATGAAACTCATTCTTCTTAAATTTGCCTCTATATTTTGCTATTCTTGGATAATCGTGCTTGGAAATTATTATATAAGGATAAAATTTTCCATCCTTGAGCACAATATTATAAAGTGGTTTCAATGATTTTATTAACTGTGCTTCAAGAAGCAGTGCTTCGATTTCATTCTCAGTGATGAATATTTCAACCTTAACAACCTGTGAGAGCATAACTCTAATTCGTTCAGAAAGGTTTTCAAATTGAAGGTAGTCAGATAATCTCGATTTCAAGTTTTTTGCTTTACCAATGTATAAAACTTTATCCTTATCTCCAATCATCTTATACACACCACAAGACTGCGGAGATAATTTTATCTGTTCTTTATATTGCTTGAACATTGATCCATTACTTGACTTGTATGAGGTTAAAATCTGCTACTAAATGAAAGACGGAAACTACATTTTCAAGCAAAGATAATCTGTTTCTTCTCAGCTTATCAGAATCACAGTTAATCTTTACACTGTCCATAAACTGATTGATAAACGGAGCAAAACCAGCAAGTTCATCAAGCGCTGCATTAAAGTGGTTATTTTTTATCGCTTGTTTTATGTTTTTACAAGCAGTTATAGCACAATTTGATAGCGCAATTTCTTCATTTTCAATCAAAAATCTCTTACCGTAAGATGCACTATAAGTAGTGCCATCACTTTTCCTTACTTTGCTCATCATGTTACTGACTCTTTTGTAAGTGCTTAGAATCTGTTCACCTTCTGGCGTACTAAGATAACGATCCAATATAACAGTTTGCTTTTCTGCTGTCAGCAGATCATTAATATCGATTTTATATAGTATTGAATCTACGACATCTTGCCTTATATCTCTATTTTTTAAAATAACCTTGAATCTTTCTAAGCAGAATCTAAATACTAGTTCTGAAATTTGTTTTCTATTTGGCTTATCAACTGATGTTGTATTTTCATTAAATAGAAGCCTTGAATATAAAGATACTGACTTATCTATCAATAGCCTAATTGGAATATCCAAATTATTTTCAAGTATTGTTCTAATTATACCAATTGTCATTCTCCGCAAACCAAACTGATCATACGAACCAGAGATTTTCTCACCTGCTGCAATTAAACCAACTAAGCTATCCACTTTGTCAGCAATTGACACAGCAATTGCTGAAGGGGATTTAGAACACTCCTGCTCTGGCCCGATTGGCTTATAGTGTTCAGTTATAGCTTCCACTATTTCTCTATCTTCTTGAAAATAAGAAGCATAATATCCACCCATTACTCCTTGTAATTCTGGAAACTCTCTTACTATCGATGTTGCCAAATCAGCTTTTGCCAAATATGCAGCACGTTCAACTTTTATCAGCGAAGCATGTGGAATAAATATAGCTATATACTTTGACAGAGACGTAATACGCTTCACCTTTTCCCCCACGCTGCCAAGAAAAGCATGAAATAATATCGAACCCAATTTTTTGACATAATGATCCAGATCTTCCTTTTTGTCCTGAGATATCAAAAATTGTGCATCAGCAAGACGTGCTTCTAATATTCTTTCGTGTCCTTTAACAACTTCACCATTGTTGACGTTGACAACAGTGACAAAGTGTGAAATTCTCTTTCCATTACTTAAAGCAAGATATTTTTGCTGCGTATTAATTATACTAAGAATTACTTCCTTCGGTAATCCAAATGACTTTTCTTGATTCACTTCACCAAACAGTACGATTGGCCACTCTATAAGCCCTGTCAATTCATTTAGTAAATAATCATTTTTCTCAAGTTGTAAATTCTGCTCTTTTGTGAATTTATTAATCTGATCTAGTATAAATTGCTTTCTTTTGTCCAGCTGGAGAATTACGCTGTTTTTTTCTAGCAATTCAAAATAGTCTTTAGGTGCTTTAATAGTTAACGTCGCATCACTTGAGAGAAATCGATGGCCATATGTTGTGTTAGATGCTGTGATCCCTGCAAAAGACACAGGTATTATTTCGTCATTTAAAATGCATAAAATGTTTTTAATTGGCCTAACCCACCTTTCTTTTCCTTCGCCCCATCTCATGCTCTTCAACCAAGAAAAGTTTTTGAGCATTTCCTCCAGTTGATTTTTGAGGAATTCTCTGATGTTAAACGAGCAGCTTTCTCTTTTAATGAAGTAAAAATCCTCATTATTTACTTTTCGAACGAGCAAATCTTCTTCATTTTTCTGATATTTTCTTAAAAAACCTTCGATAGCACTTTTTGGTGTGTTAATGTTTGGTCCCTTAACTTCGTTATTGGAATCCTTTAGCTCCAAAGCATTTATGTTGTTAACAAATAGGGTAATGCGACGTGCCGTTACAAAAACCTCCATTGATGTAAATTTTACATTATTTTTGTTAAAAACATTGGCAATACAGCTCTTAACTTGAGTTGCAGCTACATTCTGCATTCTCGGTGGTATTTCTTCTGAAAGGCACTCAAATAACAACTGCAACGACATATGCTATTTACTCATGTACAATTCGCAACATTTTTTTGTCAGCTCTCTAACTCTACCAATATGCGCTGTACGTTCATTGACACCAAGCACACCTCTTGCATCAAGCAGATTAAGTAGGTGACTAGTTTTAATACATTGGTCATAAGCTGCCATTGGTAGCTCCTTTTCAATAAGGAACTTACATAATTTTTCCGTATCTTCAAATTGCTGCTGTACCACTTTAGTATCATAATAATCTAACGCTAGATAAGAAAATTCATATTCTCTTTGTTTAAAAATATCTCCGTAAGTTACACCGTTATCGTTCCAAGTTATATCGTAAACATTATCTACACCTTGTATGCACATTGCTAAACGTTCCAACCCATATGCCACCTCACCAGGAATCATCTTGCAGTCAATCCCTCCAACTTGCTGTATATAAGTAAGCTGTGTTACTTCCATTCCATTGCATGTAACTTCCCATCCAAGTCCTGATGCACCAACACTTGGGTTTTCCCAATCATCTTCAACAAACTTAATATCATATTTTTCTGTAGATATGCCAAGAGCTTTTAAGCTATCTAAATAGACGTTTTGTAAATTATTACCAGATGGCTTTATTATAACTTGATATTGGTGATGTTGATACAAGCGATTAGGATTATCACTATAGCGTCCATCTGCTGGCCTAATTACTGGCTGTAGATATGCAATTTTTGTCGGTTTTGTATCAATTGCAGACATAATTGTTGCAGGATGTAATGTACCAGCACCAACTTCAGATGTGTATGGGTGAAGTATAACGCACCCTTCACCAGCCCAAAAATCTTGCAACTCTTTTATTATACTTTGTAAATTCACACAAACTGCACACTTTTTATACTAAATATATAAATAAATAAGTACTATTCAATATTTATTTTTTTTGCAGCACTATGTAAATAATCACCTAAAACTGCTGAACTTTCCCTCACATACTGAATTATGCTTTTATTTAGGACAATTGCATCATGCATAGTTAAATCGCAGAATATAAATGCTGTTAAATACAGTAAAATCACCGCATAAAATGTGTGAAAAATCCCCTCAAATGTAATTGAAATTGCATTATTATAGCTGAGTTGTATTGAACTTATTGGCCATGGTTTTATCACTTCTACGACATTAAAAAATACGTAAGGTATCATAAGAAAAAAGAAAAAGTGCATAAAATCATTAAACCAAAATGGGCATTGAAACATCTGCTTACATATACTCCCATAGAGTTTACTTACAGTATAATAAATTGATATTATTGCTGGCATTGAAAGTGCTACAGTCAATACTTGCCCTGACGCTATTTGTATTACTATGTCTTCACCACTGTTTGCTGAAGGGTCCTGAGCATGAAAAATAAATATTCCAATTAATTGCATTACTAACATAACTATTGCCAATTTTGTAAAAACAGCAGCTACAACTATTCCTGAATTTGGCATTTTATATAGTAAATATTCGTCTCCATATGTAAAAATCAATATAACATCGACAATAAATAATATTAAAAAAGAAGACCAATAGTTCTGCCAACCTGGTAAATATCCTATTCCCAAAAAAGAGCTTACTGTTTTGGCAGGAAAAACCTTACCTAGCATCTTTCCCAAAAATTCAAAAAAAATCCCCATGCTCTAAGTAACACTTGGTTTACATTATTTATAATACTGTATTGTAACAGACTTATCAATAACTTAAAACATGTATTGGAAAATTTTAGGTAATATGCAGCAACAGTAGAAGAACATGCGCCAAAAATTTAGTAATTTTATAGGGCTTGTGCACTTAAATTTTTTGCAATATCAAGTGCAGCGTAAGTGAATATTGCACTTGCACCCGCACGTTTGAAACCAATCAAAGATTCATAAATCACCTTGTCATAATCTAGCCAGCCATTATTTGCAGCAGCTTTTATCATTGCGTACTCACCGCTTACTTGGTAAGCAAAAATCGAAAAATTAAACTTATCACTTGCTGTTTTGATAATATCCAAATATGGCATACCTGGTTTAATCATAATAAAATCTGCACCTTCATTTATATCCATTTCAATTTCGCACATTGCTTCGTGCGCATTTTTATAATCCATTTGATAACCACTTTTGTCTATAGAATGTGATAGCCCACATGAACCAACGACTTGCCTGAATGGAGCATAGAAGCTAGAGCAATATTTCACCGCATAAGATAATATTAATACGTCTTGAAAGTTATTATCATCTAATGATTTTCTGATTCTTCCTATTCTACCATCCATCATATCAGAAGGAGCAACTATATCACATCCTGCCTTCGCTAAAGCAAGTGCTTGCTTACACAGTACTGATATAGTTTCATCGTTTTCTACATCCATCTGATTATCTTTTAAAATGCCGTCATGGCCATGAATAGTGTATGGATCCAGTGCAACGTCTGCAATAATACCAATTTCAGGTACCTTTAATTTTACAGCACGGATTGCTTTGCAGATTAAGTTGTCAGAATTATATGCTCCCTCAGCGTTTTCAGATTTTAGTTTACTATCAACTACAGGAAAAATTGCAACAGCATTAATTCCTAAATCTTTAGCTTCCTTAACTATAGACACTAATCCATCTATTGAATAACACTTTACGCCTGGTAAGCCAGAAATTGGTTCAGTTGTTTCTTCTCTGTCGTGAACAAACAGAGGAAGAACCAGATCATTTACTGATAAACTATTTTCACTTGTTAAATTGCGAACCCATTTGCTCGAGCGCCTGCGCCTTAATCTTGTATTTGGAAAATTAAACATTGGACCCAGGTAAATTCCCAGTAAAGAGCAACACTCCTGAAATGAGTGCCACCCAAAGCACCGATATTGGCAGAAACACTTTCCAACCAAGACGCATTAGCTGATCATATCGATAACGAGGTATTGTTGCTCTAATCCAAATAAATACGAACAAAAGTATAACTATCTTCAAAACGAACCAAATCGAACCTGGAATTTTGTAAAGTAAACTGAACTCCAGCGGCGGATACCATCCTCCTAGAAAGAATATCGTCATCATAGCACTTGCTAGAATCATATTTGCATATTCTCCAAGAAAAAAGAGGGCAAAAGGCATGGATGAATATTCAACGTTATATCCAGAGACAAGCTCTGCTTCAGCTTCTGGTAAATCAAATGGGTGACGATTAGTTTCTGCAAGCAAAGAAATAAAAAATATTATTCCTATAGGTATTAGTAGCAAATCAACCCAAAATGGCATATTGTGTTTCGCTACCACCATCTCTCCAAGGTTCAACGTACCAGTTGTAACAACAACTGTAGCAACTATTAAGCCTATTGAAACTTCATATGAAATCATCTGAGCAGCCGACCGTATAGCGCCAAGAAATGCATAATTAGAATTGCTTGACCAGCCTGCAATAATTACGCCGTATACTCCCAGCGACGATATAGCTAGCACATAAAGCACTCCAACATTAATATTTGCTATAACCTTAGGAATCACTACTTGCTGGCCATTTTCTACAATTACTTCAGCACCAAACGGTATAACTGCCCAGGCAATTAATGCCAAGATAAAGGTAAGCATTGGAGCCATAATGAACAGTATGGTGCTCGCTCTAAATGGTATTATCGGCTCTTTAATCAGTAGCTTAATAGCATCTGCAAATGGCTGCAATAGCCCAAAAGGTCCAACTACACTTGGGCCGTGTCTCAGTTGAATTGCACCAATAACCTTACGCTCAAAGTATACCAAGTACGCAACTGAAAGTAGTAGCGGTATTAAAATAAATAAAATATTAACTAGCGTGTTCATAAAAAGCTTTAGTACAATCTGCCATTATTTTTGAAGCGCGACTTATTGAATCCGTCATATAAAAATTACACTCCTTTAAAGTGAAAGGTGTATTACTTAAGCTTATCCCATCATTGCTAATTGGCACCCATGTGTTTTTTACCACTTGATCGCCATTTCTAAACTGTGGACCGATAGTATCTAATTTTTTTCTCACATCAAATAAACTATCATACGGTAAAGAAAGGTCTAAATATTGTGAAAGATTTTTAATAATTAACCAATCCTCCTTTGCTTCACCAGGTGGGAATACAGCTAAATTTGTTCTTTGCACTCGACCTTCAGTGTTTACATAAGTTGCATATTTTTCTGTATATGCAGCACCAGGCAAGATAACATCTGCCACATGTGCACCCTTATCACCGTGATGACCTTGATAAATTACAAATGTATTTTCTAATTTTGATGTATCAATTTCATCTGCACCAAGAAGATAAACCACTTCTATGTCACCACTTTCTGCATTTTCCAGTATCTGATTAGTGTCTTTTCCACCTTTTTCAGGAACAAACTCAACGTCCAGACCACCGACTCTTGCTGCAGCTTTATGCAGCACATTAAAGCCATTCCAATCATCTCTGATCATGTTAAATTTTTCTGCAATTTTGCCAGCTAGAACTAGAACTGATTCAGAATCATCTCTTACTAATGCATCTTGACCAATGATCAGCATAGGGTTTTGAGCAGCTACCAGCAGCTCGCAGAATTTATGATTTCCATTTGCTATTTCACTCAAAATATCAGGATTATCGCCCAATTTCTCAACATTATATAAATATTCAATATTTGGACCAATGCTTACGATAGTAAAATCACCTTGCAAGTATCTCTTTCTCAATCTTGCATTAATGATCGGCGCTTCTATTCTTGGATTTGTATTTACCAGAAGACATAAATCTGCTTTTTCTATACCTTCAATTGTAGTATTAAATACGTAAGAAGCTCTATTGTTTGGGATCAGTTTTGCACCATCTTGTCTGCAATCTATATTTCCAGAACCAAGTTTTTGCATCATTTCTTTGAGCAGAAGCATAGACTCAGAGTCTGCTAAATCCCCTGCAAGCGCAGCTATTTTATTTGATTTTGTATTCTTTAATTTTTTTTGCAGCAGCAGTTAATGCCTCATTCCAATTAACTGGAACTAATTTACCATCTTTTTTTACATAAGGTTGATCAAGACGCTGAACTTTTAGTCCATCATAGGCAAAGCGGGTTTTATCTGATATCCATTCTTCATTTACCTCTTCGCTCAGTCTTGGTAATATTCGCATAACTTCCAGGCCACGATAATCAACTCTAATGCTACTTCCCACAGCATCTAGCACATCTATAGTCTCACAATGTGATAGCTCCCATGGACGCGCTGTAAAGGAGTAAGGCTTTGAAGTTAAAGCCCCTACCGGGCAGAGATCTATGATATTTCCAGATAATTCAGAACTAATATGCCTTTTTATGTAAGTGCTAATCTCTACATTTTCTCCCCTTCCGATTCCTCCAAGTTCATTTGTACCTGCAACATCAGACAAAAATCTAACACACCGAGTGCAATGAATGCATCGATTCATCGCAGTCTCAATCAGTGGTCCGAAGTGTTTTTTTGGCACAGCCCTCTTATGCTCATCAAGTCTGCTGGTTCCTTTCCCATAAGCCATCGTGATATCTTGCAAATCGCATTCACCACCTTGATCGCAAATCGGGCAATCAAGCGGGTGGTTAATTAGCAAAAACTCAAGCACACCTTCACGTGCTTTTTTAACCTTAGGGGTATCAGTGTGAATAACCATCCCTTCTGCAACTGGCATTGCACAAGAGGCTACTGGTTTTGGAGGCCCACCCTCAACTTCAACCAAACACATTCTGCAGTTACCAGCAATTGCTAAACGCTCATGATAACAAAAACGTGGAATTTCAACGCCCACGACTTCACAAGCTTGAATTATAGTGAGCCCATGCTCTACTTCACATTCCTTAGAATTAATAGTAACTTTAACCACAACTATTATACAGCTTCCCACTTTATAGGATTGCCGCTTACCTCATCTTCAACCAGATTGCCGTTGTCATATTGAGCAGACATATAATTCATGCGCGAGTCACGATCTATATATCTAACAGGTTTTACCGGTTTATCTTTATACATTTTTTGCTCGGCCTTCTTACGCTGAGTAGGGTTATTTTTACTAGCTGTCTTTGCTTTCCCACCTACTGCCATATAAACTCCTAAAAACTTTTCATTCTATTTTAACACTTAAGTATATAGCGTCAATATTTAATAACTTTAAAATTTCAATAGATCTCTTATTATAATCATTGTTTAAATAAAAAGTTACTCCTTGATATCATTCCAGTGCTTGACCAGAAAAAAAGAAATATGCATCAGCTACTTTCATTTGCTGCACCTCGAAAATAAACGTTCATGTAGCTGTGAGTCAAGCCATAAATCCAGTATAAAGACCTTTAATCATTGGCTTCGTAGTACTTTTCAACCAACTTATTAAGTAACCTTACACCAAAACCTACTGCTCCTCTTGGACAAATGTCAGTACCTTTTTCGTGCCAAGCAGTGCCTGCGATATCTAAATGTGCCCAGCAAGTTTCATTCACAAAACGCTGTAAAAACTGTGCAGCCATTATGCTATCTCCACCAGAGCCTGCAGGAGCGATGTTTTGAACATCAGCAATCGGTGAATCAATAATTTTGTCATAAGTTTCATTCATAGGAAAACGCCATAACTTCTCACTTACTTCATTTCCTGCATCAATCAGACGGTTTGCTAATTCATCATTATTTGAAAAAAGACCAGCATATTCGTTATTTCCAAGTGCAACCACTATAGCACCAGTTAAAGTTGCAAGATCAATCATAAATTTTGGTGAGAATCTGTCTTGCGTATACCATAAAGCATCTGCAAGTATGAGCCTTCCTTCTGCATCGGTGTTCAACACTTCTATCGTCTGTCCAGACATTGAAGTTACTACATCACTCGGCCTTTGAGCATTACCACCCACTGCATTCTCTGCAAGTGCAGCCACGCCGATTGCATTTACTTTTGCTTTTCGTCCTGCTAAAGCATGCATCACCCCAACTACAGCAGCAGAGCCTGCCATGTCATATTTCATCGACTCCATACCACGTGAAGGTTTGAGTGATACTCCACCAGTGTCAAACGTTATACCTTTACCAACAAAAGCTATTGGCTTTTGTTCTTTAGAAGCCCCATTCCATTTTATCACTACTAATTTTGGTTCTTTACTACTTCCTTGTGCGACTCCAAGCAAGGCTCCCATTTTTTTCTCTTCCATCTGCTTTTTATCAAGCACTTCGATTTCAAGGCCAAGCTTAGTAAGCTCTTTTTTTATATGATCAGCATAGGATTCTGGATATAGAATGTTAGGAGGCTCTGTTATAAAAGAGCGCGCAAGGAATATACTCTCACCTTCTTGCCTTGAGTGCTCAAATGATCTTTCAGCATTACTTAATTGCTCATCTTTTACTAATACGGTAATTTCCTCTACCTCTGTAATTTTCTCGTCCTTTTTAGTTTTATACTTATCAAACTTAAAACTACGCAGAAACGCACCATATGCAACATTTGCTGCACTACCTTCGATTAAAATCGCTGCTTTCTTAATTTTTAATCTGCTTAGCTCACAATATATTTTACCACCAATATTTAATTCTTTATTTTCATTCCATTCATCCTTCTTACCAAGTCCAACAACTACAACGTTTTTTCCTTCTGGTAAAATGGTAGAAGAAAATTCACCAAAGCTTCCATTAAAATCGCTAAATTGCTTTATATTATCTATGATCTGTTTTCCTTGCAAAACTCCGCCATCATTTACGGTTTCATTGTCTTCAAATAAACCCATTACTATTGTTTTAAAATCGGGCGAAATTTTAGAAATTGTTATTTTCATTGCTGGCATCTCCGTTGCAAATAGTTGTAAACTGTACATAAAACATAGCAAAAACATCAGTAAGATATTTTTCATGTACATCCTAAGTACAATAACACTCAAGTTTACTATGGACTCCCTTACATGCAAGGGTTTTTTATCTTTTATTAGAGAACTTATTATATCCGCCCAAGGTAATGTTAAACGTATAGGTTTTTATGACCTGATCACTGTAAGTAAATGGTGTTATGAGAAGGCTTGCAAGCCCGTTACTAACAAAATCTTCAAGAACAGGATCAGCACAATTATCGCAATTATGGTCAGCAAAAAACATTTGCGTTGTGAATTCTGGAAAATCTGGATGTTGAACTAGAAAGTTAATATGTGGAGCTCTATCACCAATTTTACCAGGTGCTATCGTAATAAAATTATAATAGCCAGGATTATTCACTACAAACCTTCCTGATCCAGCAAAATTCGGATCGAGTTGATTATCCTCTATATTCTCATCGTAATGGTTCACGCCGCGTGAATTCGCGTGCCATATAGAAACTACAGCATTTTGTATTGGTAAACAGTTTATATCAGTAATTCTACCCACTATGTGTATTAATTCTCCTGTTGCGCTATTTGGAGAACCAGGTTTCCTTCTTAAATTGTTTGAAGAGCTAAAATTTTTTGGCCTTGCATCAAGGTCATATATTTCTGGAGTTTCAATGCAGTTGAGCAAAACAGGATCAGCTGCAAATAGCGGCAAACTGAATACCGTTTGTACTAAAAGCGCTAATAAGATATTTTTCACATTCATTTCATTTATAATGCTTTTATTCAGATTATAGCAGCTTTTTTCTTTTGTTTAAAGATAAGACTTCCTTTGGAGCCGCTTTATTTCAGTGCATGAGCTGGTCCTTTTCGGATCTTAGCGCTGTGTACATAACTGCACGAACGTCTAGCTTAGGGGTAAGATAGGAGAAAAATTAGGGCCCGCAAATTAATCCAAACACATAAGTGTAGTGTTACCACCGAATGCTGTAGTGTTAACACTTACAACTTTTTCTGTAGAAAAACGCTGTAAATAATGAGGACCACCAGCTTTTGGCCCAGTGCCAGATAGTCCTCTACCACCAAATGGTTGTATCCCAACTGCTGCACCTATCTGGTTACGGTTGATGTAGACATTTCCAACTGATATTTTTTTGCTTATTAAATCGATCTGATTTTGTATACGGCTCTGCAAAGAAAATGTAAGCCCATATCCTGTATTGTTTATATCACTTATAACTTCATTTAATTGTGACTTGTTAAAACGTATGATATGCAAAATAGGACCAAATACTTCTTGCTTTAATTGCGAAATTTTTTGTATCTCATAAATATATGGAGGAAAGAAATAACCATTATGAGAATTTGTATCCATGGGTACTTTAAATAACAGATTTGAATCTTCGTCCTCTGACATTTTTTGCGTATGTTGAGTTAGCATATCGATAGATGCTTTGTCAATTATTGGACCAATATCAGTACTAAGTTGTATTGGGTCACCAATCTTGAGTTCTTGCGCTGCACCACATATCATTTTTATCTGCTTCTCTGCTATGTCCTCTTGAATAAACAGCACTCTAAGTGCAGAACAGCGTTGGCCGGCACTGCGAAACGCAGAAAGTACAACACCTGTAGTCACTTGCTCTAAGAGAGCGGAGCTATCAACAATCATAGCATTGAGCCCTCCTGTTTCAGCAATAAGTGGTACAATAGGACCATCCCTATCCGCAAGCATTTTATTAATTATTTGAGCAGTTTGTGTTGAGCCAGTAAAAGCTACTCCAGCAATTCTATTGTCTGGAACTAATATTTTGCCTAAATATCCACCATCCCCAGGAATGAGGTGTAACACATTTTTTGGTATCCCAGCTTCATGTAGTATCTTAACAGCTTCGTAGGCAATAATCGGCGTTTGCTCTGCCGGTTTTGCCAGCACCGCATTACCTGCTGCAAGTGCAGCTGAAACCTGCCCAATGAAGATAGCAAGTGGAAAATTCCATGGTGATATACACAGGAAAACTCCTCTGCCTTCAAAAAAGATGAAGTTATCTTCACCCGTTGGACCTGGCAATTTTTTCCAGTCGCTCAGTTCATTTTTTGCTATCGTTGCGTAGTAACGTAAGAAATCCACTGCCTCTCTTACTTCCGCTATTGCATCAGATAAAATTTTTCCTGCTTCTACGATCAGAATGTAAATCAACTCTTTCATCCTTTCTTCAAGCAAATCTGCAGCTTTTTCAAGGCATTTAGCGCGCTTTTCTGCTGAAACATTCTGCCATTCAGTAAAAGCATTATGTGCTATTTCAAGAGCGTTTAAAACTTGAGCACTTGTTGTATTTGACACTTCTCCAATTACATTTTCTAAATGTGCAGGATTCACCACTTCAGTAAATTTGGCATCATCAAAAAGTGACTGTCCGTCAATTATCGGCCCAACTTGCCATTTTTTTTCACTAAAGCTCTTTATATCATCTGCAAATTGTGAGACTATCACCGAGTCACTAATATCCATTCCCAAAGAATTTTTTCTTTCTGGTCCCAAAATATCTTGTGGTAACGGAATGCCTGGATGAGGTTCATAATTAAAATTTATAGCTTTTTCCAGTGGATCTGAAATTAACTCATCAATTTTAACGTTAGAATCATTTATTTGATTAACAAATGAACTATTAGCTCCATTTTCAAGAAGGCGTCTTATAAGATAAGGCAACAAGTCACTATGTTCCCCAACGGGTGCGTAGACACGACAGCTAACATTTGTTGCAAGCTCTGACATTGCATAATCATATAAGTCTTTTGCCATTCCATGTAAACGTTGAAATTCAAATCCAGGGTGGTTTTTATCAGCAAGTTCCATGATAGAAGCAAAAGTATAGGCGTTATGAGTTCCAAAGCATGGGTAAAAGCTGTTTGGTTTACTCAAAAGTTTCTGTGCGCACGCGAGGTAAGATACGTCAGTATAGCTTTTTCTTGTAAATACTGAGTAATCATTTAATCCCAATTCTTGCGTACGCTTGATTTCTGAATCCCAATATGCACCTTTTACAAGTCTGACCATAATTTTATGATTTGATCGAATAGCAACATCCTCTACAAAGTCAAGAACAGACAAAGCACGTTTTTGATATGCTTGTACAGCCAAGCCAAGCCCTTCCCACTCAGAAAGTGATTCATCAAGCCGTAATTGTTCAAACAAGATTAAGGACATTTCAAGCCTTTCTGTTTCTTCTGCATCTATGCATAATGAAATGTTGTATTTTTTTGCTTCATGACAAAGCTCTGGCAGTTTAGCTCTCAACTCTTCAGCTATATTATCGAATTGACCAAATTCATAACGTGGATGTAACGCAGACAACTTGATTGAAATTCCATGCGATTTAAAACAATCATTTATTTCAGTGGATTCACCTATAGCTTTTATTGAGTGCATGTATGAATTAAAATACTCTTCTGCATCTTCAGCTGTGTGAGCAGCTTCGCCAAGCATATCAAAAGAGTATAAAAACTTGCTATTGTCATCTAGTTTTGCATACCTTAAAGCTTCTTCTATGGTTTCTCCAACAACAAAATGATTACCAAGCATAGACATTGCTTGTTTTACTGCTTTGCGAATGATCGGTTCTCCTAAATTCTTAAGTAACTTGGAAATTGCGTAATAGAACTTCGAATCGCCTTCATTATCTCTCAATATACTGCTACCTATCATCAAGCTCCATGTGGAAGCATTGACAAACAACGAAGAAGAGTGCCCTAAATATTTATTCCATTCCTGATTGGCAATTTTATCTTTGATTATTTCGTCTATTGTATAATCATCTGGTATTCTAAGTAGCGATTCAGCAAGGCACATCAATGCTATTCCTTCATCATTGGAAAGCGAGTATTGTTGCATAAAGGAATCTACAATACTTAATTTATTGTGTTTGATTTTTTCAATCACTTGTTTTGCAATATTATAAATTCTACTTTTTGAATCAGCTGAAAGCTCTGCTTTTTCTACAAGATAACGTATATAACTCTTTTCATCAGTACGATAAAATCCTTGTAAACGTTTTCTCAATTCGTTAGGTTCTTGTATAGAGGTAATCATAATTATCTATAAAACACCTTTACTATATGTAAGGTAAAATTATATCATAACTTCGTGTAGAATAAATTATTATTTATAAAAGAGCCAGGGCTGGCTAAAAGAAGTCTAGTACTTACTTAACTTTACTAAGTCAAGAGAAGTATGTAGCTCAATACTCCACCATCCATCAAGTATTTAACCTCAGTTGCAGTTTGTACACAGCATTTGAGTTGAATTGATTGTTCAGAACTATCCTTTCTTTTGATGATACATTCTAAATTTCCACTTGGCACTATTTCACCTTTTATGCTTATTATCTCACTACCATCAAATATCTTTCTGGTTATTCCATTTTGGAATATAAGTGGAAGAACACCCATGCCGACCAAGTTGGACCTATGTATACGCTCAAAGCTTTCTGCAATTACAACTTTAATCCCCAACAATAAAGTACCTTTTGCTGCCCAATCCCTACTTGAACCTGTGCCATACTCCTTTCCTGCCACAATGATGAGAGGAACATTACTTTTTTTGTAGCGCATTGCTGCATCAAAAATCGACATAGTTTCTTGAGAAGGAATATATTTTGTATAGCCGCCTTCGATGCTTACCATTTCATTTTTTATTCTAATGTTAGCAAAAGTCCCACGCATCATTACATTGTGGTTACCACGACGAGACCCATACGAATTAAAGTCCTGTGGCTCAATTCCAAGATTTTTTAAATATATACCTGCAGGACTACTTGAGGCAATATTTCCAGCAGGGGAAATGTGATCAGTGGTTACGCTATCGCCAAACATTGCCAATATTTGTGCACCTTTTATATCGATTATTTTATCTTTATTATTTTTAGGTGATAAATTATCAAAATAGGGCGGATCTTGTATGTAAGTGCTGTTTGCATCCCAATTATAGATTTCACTTTTTTCACACTTTATCTTTCGCCAATGTTCATCACCAGAAAAAACATCCTTATACTTTTGTATAAACATCTCACGTGTTACCACATTTTTAACACAATCTTCGATTTCATTGTTTGTTGGCCATATATCTTTGAGATAGACATCATTTCCATTCTTATCTTTGCATATTGAATCTTTTGTCAAATCAGTTTGCACAGTACCAGCAAGTGCATATGCAACAACAAGTGGAGGAGATGCCAAGTAATTAGCTTTGACTAACGGATGAATTCTTCCTTCAAAGTTACGATTACCAGATAAAACTGCAGCAACAGTTAAATTTTTGTTTTTAATGCCATCTTCTATATCTTTATTAAGTGGACCAGAATTCCCAATGCAAGTTGTGCAACCATATCCAACTAGATTAAAACCCAAAGCATTTAGATCTACCTGCAATCCAGACTTTTCTAAATATTCTGTTACAACTTGCGACCCTGGAGCAAGAGAAGTTTTAACCCAAGGCTTTGATTTTAATCCAAGTTTAATTGCATTACGAGCTACAAGACCTGCAGCAATCATTACACTTGGATTTGAGGTGTTAGTGCAGCTTGTTATTGCTGCAATAACTACACTTCCATCTTGAAGCTTATCACTTTCCTTTGATTCGTTAACTGAAAATGATTTAGAAAAAGACTCTGCCACTTGTGAAAGAAAAACCTTATCTTGTGGTCTTTTGGGACCAGCCATTACTGGCTTCACGCTTGATAAATCAAGCTCTAGTGTGTCAAAAAATGCTAACTCATTATTGCCACGCCACAATCCTTGCTCTTTCGCATAAGCCTCAACTAGCTTTTCTGGCCTTTCGGTTAAGCTTAAATAATCTAGCGTTTTCTGATCAATTGGAAAAAATCCACAAGTTGCGCCATACTCTGGGGCCATGTTTGCTATAGTTGCCCTATCTGCCAAAGATAAATAATCTAAACCATCACCATAAAATTCTACAAACTTACCAACAACACCCTTTGTTCTTAGGATATTGGTAACCGTCAGCACTAAATCAGTCGCAGTTACTCCTTCCGGCAGTCTGCCAATTAATTTAAATCCAACTACTTCTGGAATCACCATACTAATTGGTTGACCAAGCATCACAGACTCAGCTTCTATGCCTCCAACACCCCAACCAAGGACTGATAACCCGTTAACCATCGTAGTATGGCTATCCGTACCAACCAAAGTATCAGGATACAAAACCCCATCCTTATTACATACAACTTGCGCTAAATACTCAAGATTCACTTGGTGGCAAATTCCAGTACCTGGCGGTACTACTCTAAAATTTGTGAAGGATGATTCTCCCCACTTTAAGAATTGATATCTCTCCAAATTTCTTTTTACTTCTAGTTCAACATTCCTACTGAATGCGGAAACACTTCCATAACTATCTACTTGAACAGAATGGTCGATCACAAGATCAACGGGCACAGATGGATTTATGCTGCTTGGATCGCCTCCATTTTTCTTGACATAACTCCGCATAGAAGCTAAATCGACGACAGCAGGAACCCCTGTAAAATCTTGCATCAACACCCTTGCTGGCTTGTAGCTAATTTCATGATTAGCGTGTTTATTAACGCAACTTGCTAGTATTTTTATATCATCCAGCTTTACGTTTACTCCATCTTCATTGCGCAATAAATTTTCAAGCAGAACCTTAAGTGAGCAGGGCAATTTAGTTACATCTATTCCTAAAAATTCACTAGCACTACTTAGGCTAAAATAGTTGTATGACTTCCCGTCAATGTTTAAAGTCGTTTTTGCGTTTAAAGAATTATTCATCAGGTTACATCATATTAGTTAAAATTGGAATTACTACCGTTACTTCTTTGTTGTTGACTTTGCTGCTCGTACATAGTTTCAAAATCTATAGGATCTAGCAGTAGTGGGGGAAATCCACTACTGCTTGTAACTCTTGCAATTATTTCTCTTGCAAAAGGGAAAAGAAAAGTAGGTCCGCCAATAAACAAAGCTTGTCTTACCTCTTCCTCACTCAACTCTTTAAAATTTTCTATTGAAAAAATGCCACAATATTTTGTCTCACAAATGAAAGCTACGCCATCTTTTATACCTTCATCTTTTATCGTTGCTCTGACTTCTATATGTAAAGTAATTTCATGGAAAGATTTTTCTTCATTTACTCCTTCTTTGTTTTCCATTCCTTCTAATTTCGCTGAATTGATATTAACCATTACATTAATATCGGGAGCTTTATTTGAAGAAAGGAATGGCGAATTCGGATTCTCAAACGATAGATCTTTAACATATTGACCGTGAATTCTCATTTTTTGTTGTGGCATTTCTTATGTCTCCTTTAATTAAGTTGAGATATTTAATACTTTCTTATATAATATATTCATTTACAAACGAATAGCAAACCTAATTATTAATGAAAAACATATTTTCATTAATAATTAATAATGTTCGGATACTTTATATGCCAAGGAGTTGAGTTACTATGATAGAGCTTGTAATATATACTTTATTAGCGGCGTTCATTTTTTCACGTTTGTATAATTCTTTAGGAAGGTCAGCCAATCTCAATCTAAAAAAGCTAACTGGTGTGTTGGATGTAAGCCGAAGTAAAGAAGATGTAATAGAAAACATTGAGGGTTACATTGATAGCAACGATGAAAATTCAATAAAAGTTACTTATGAACAAATATTAAAAAAAAACAAAGATTTTTCTATTTCCCACTTTATAGAAGGTTCAAGCATAGCTTTTGAATTAATAATAAAGTATTTCAATCAAGGAAATTTGTCTCAGTTAAAACCACTTCTCGATAAAGACTTATATGATAATTTTGCAGAGAAGATTAAACATCGTAAAGAGGTGCACGAGTCTATAATTGTTTCTATCGTTTCACAAAAGATTTTAGAAATAAAGCTAGTAAAAAACACAGTGTTTATTGCAGTATATTTCCTTTCAGAGCAAATTAACTTCGTTAAGAACAATGAAGGAGATATCATATCAGGTAGCACATCCACCATTAATAAAGTTGAGGATGTATGGCAATTCAAAAAAAATGTTAATTCATCAGACCCAAGCTGGTTGCTTGTTTCTATTAACTATAAAAAGACAAATAACGATAAGACAAATGACAAGTAAGATTAGTTTCATTTAGAGTTAACCATGGAAAGCAAGCTGCGCGAAATAGTACTTGACACTGAAACGACAGGTCTTGACACTGGATCTGGTCATCGAATTATTGAAATAGGGTGTGTGGAATTAATTAATCGTATTCCAACAGGTAAAGTACTCCATCGGTACCTTAACCCAGAAAGAGATATACCTTATCACTCGTTTAAGATTCACGGTGTTAGTGAAGAATTTTTAGAAGATAAACCATTATTTTCAGATATTGCACTTGAATTTCTTGACTTTATATCTAATGATATTTTGGTAATTCACAACGCTGAATTCGATGTTAAGTTCCTTAACATGGAGTTAAGCAAGCTGAATGCTGGGTTAATTTCCTCAGATAGAGTGCTAGATACATTACCTCTTGCGAGGAAAAAATTCGTAGGATCACCTGTTTCTTTGAATGCATTATGTAAGCGTTTTGATATATCGCTAGAGAATAGAGAATTGCACGGAGCACTAGTTGATGCTCAATTGCTTGCAAAGGTATATGTTGAACTTACAGGAGGGTTACAAACCTTTCTGTTTGATAATGAATGCAATCAGGACAGTAACTCTAAATTCGTTCAGCATAAAGTGCGCAATCTAACTCCCAGAGAACATTCACCAAATAGTGAAGAAATTGATGAACATAAGAAACTGTTAGACAAAATTAACAATACACTTTGGGATAAATATATTGAATAGGTTAACCAATAAAGATACAATTTGATTTTACTGAGAGCATTCTAATGGTAAGGTTTATAAGATTGTTATCTAATGTGCTAGCAGCATTAGCAGTTGTTTTTTTAGGTTATTGTTATTTCACTAAAAAAGGCATATTTGCCCCGGCAGCGATTCACAACGCGGAAGTTAAGATAGGCGGAGATTTTTCTTTAATTAATCAGGACGGACAGATTCTGCGCAGTAGTGATTTTAAAGATAAATACATGATGATTTTCTTTGGATTTTCCTCATGTAAAAGAATTTGTCCTATGAACCTTGGGATAATTTCAGAAACACTTGCAAAGTTAGATGAGAAAACTACCAACAAGCTACAAACATTCTTCATCACAGTTGATCCTGAGCGCGATAGCACGGAAAGACTTAAAGAATTTCAGCAGCAATTTGACCATAGAATACAAATGTTAACTGGTGAAAGAGAAAAAATAGACGAAGTAGTTGCGAAATATAAAGTATATGCAAGCAAAGTAGACAGAGAAGAAGAAATCAACCATTCTTCGATAATATATCTTATTGGCCCTGGAGGAAAATATGTTACACACTTTGCAGCTGATTTAAATTCAGACGAAAGTCAATCTGATAAAATTTTGGCTGAGATAAGAAAATACGTAAACTGAATTATAGATTTTTCTGTTAATTAGTCGAGCACGCAACTGCATGAGCATTATAATTTAATCTCCACCGGGAAGACGCATTGGAATGACACTATTTGCTGTCTTCAAAAATGAGCATTCGTAAAGTTGTGCTTTTAACATGGGTTATCAGTTTAAAAATGTTGCTAACTAGTATATCTGAATGTAACATCAATTAACGTGTATAAATGAAGCAATCTAATGGAAAATAGTTATAATGCCGATGCAATAAAAATCTTAAGGGGTCTTGATGCTGTAAGGAAACGTCCAGGTATGTACATTGGTGGCACTGACGATGGATCTGGCTTGCACCACATGATATATGAGGTTGTTGACAACGCAATAGATGAATCTTTAGCTGGATATTGTGATAAAATTGAAGTTAGCATAAATAAAGATGGTTCAGTATCTGTAACTGATAATGGTCGTGGCATTCCAACTGACCTTCATGAAGAAGAAGGAATATCAGCAGCAGAGGTAATAATGACTCAGCTCCATGCTGGTGGTAAATTTGACAGTAATACCTATAAAGTTTCTGGGGGATTACATGGTGTTGGAATCTCAGTTGTGAATGCATTGTCAAGCTGGTTGGAATTAACTATTTGGCGCAATAAGAAAGAACACTTTATGCGCTTTGAAGATGGTGAGTCTATTGAACCTTTAAAGGTAGTCAACGAAAATACAAACAAAAGAGGAACTAAAGTCACGTTCATGCCATCAACAGAGACTTTTAATGGCATTAATTTCAGTTACTCAACGCTTGAAAGTCGTATAAGAGAATTAGCATTTTTAAATTCAAATATCGACATTACTTTATGTGATCTGCGCAATGAACCATATACAGAATCTCATTTCAATCAGAGCAATCAATCTAAAGACAATTTTGGTACAGCGAATTTTGTGCGGTACTTAGATAAGAATAAGACACATGTAACTAAAATTGCCAGTATGAAAGGAGATGCAGAAGATCTTGGCATCAGCTTGGAAATATCGATGGAATGGAATGATTCCTACTATGAACATATGTTATGCTTCACGAATAATATAAGGCAACGAGATGGTGGTACGCATTTGGCAGGATTTAGATCCGCTTTAACCAGATGTATCAATAACTATGCAACTAATGAAGGGTTTTTAAAGAAAGCAAAAGTAAATTTAACTGGAGAGGACGTTAGAGAAGGTTTAACTTGTGTTTTATCTCTTAAGATGCCTGATCCTAAGTTTTCTTCACAAACAAAAGATAAACTAGTTAGTTCTGAAGCGCGTACAGTTGTGGAGAGCATAGTTTCTGATAAATTGAGCACAATCCTTGAAACTGATCCCAAATTGGCAGCAAGTATAGTAGAAAGAGCAATCAGATCAGCAAAAGGAAGAGAAGCCGCAAGAAAAGCACGAGAGTTAGTTAAAAGCAAAAACAATATTGGTATTGCAACTCTGCCAGGAAAGCTTGCTGATTGCCAGGAAAAAGCCCCTGAGTTATCGGAATTATTTATAGTAGAGGGTAATTCAGCAGGTGGTACTGCAAAGCAGGGGCGTAATCGTAAAACACAAGCAGTGCTTGCCTTAAGAGGAAAAATTCTAAACGTAGAACGTGTAAGTTTAGATCGTATTTTTTCATCTGCAGAAATAGGCTCTTTAATTACTGCAATTGGTGCTGGAATAGGGAGTGAACACTTCAATATTGAAAAAGCTAGATATCATAAAATTATCATCATGACAGATGCAGATGTTGATGGTTCACATATAAGAACTTTGATTCTAACTTTCTTTTTTAGACATATGCGTGAAGTTATTGAAAAAGGCTACTTATACATAGCACAGCCACCCCTTTATAAAGTTACAAAGAATGCTAAAGACACTTATATTAAAGATGACGAAACTTTTGAAGAGTATATAATAAACTCAGCAGTTAAAAGATTAACACTAAGTGGTACAGCTACAGAATTTAACGACTTGCGCCTTATTTTGAATAAATGCGTTAGCATTTCTAATATTAGCAAAAATTATGATAGAGAAATACCACAAAATCTCTTAGAGTCATTGCTAATTTTAAGCAAAAAGAATGCTCTATCATCGGCTGATGAGATATTAAAGTATTTAAAATTAATGTACAGTGAATATACTTGGGAAGTAGAAATAAAGGATGAAGAAAAAGAAATTCACATCTCTAAATTATTTCAAGGATTGGCAGACAAATATATATTTGCACTTAGTATGCTTGAAGGCAAAGATATGCAAAACATATTAAGTTTGCTTGATGGTATAAGTAATTTATTTAATGGTGATTCATTTTTAAAGTCACAAGAAACTGAAATAAAAATCACTTCTCCAAGTACGCTTGCAAAAATAATAATGGACTATGGTAAAAAAGGTTTAACTCTGCAGAGATTTAAAGGTCTTGGTGAAATGAATGCTGATCAGCTATGGGATACTACGTTAAATCCTGAGGCTAGAACTTTATTGAAGGTTGAAATAAAAGATTGTGAAGAAGCTGATTCCATATTTTCAATATTAATGGGTGATATAGTTGAACCACGCCGTGACTTTATTAATAGCAATGCACTCAACGTGCATGATGTTGATATTTGAACTTTTAGCAAAATGTACGAACGTTACAGGTTTAAGCAAAAACTGTGTCATTCAAGTAGCTGACACTTGGATCCAGATTGGATACTGAGTTGGTGAGTATAAAAGTATAGCTTCTACGTCATACCGCGATTCATTCGCGGTATCTCAGCCGCTAACAAGTAGCGGGATGACGGTTGTCATGGTGTCATGAAAGTAGCTGACACTGGTTTCCATCCAAGAGGGTGTCATCCCAGTGCCCTGACTACTTGGATCCAGAAAACTTAACTCTACACCAAGTAAATGTACAATAAGAACTAGATTCCAGACTGGAATGACATCATAGGGGCACTGGGATGACAAAAAAAGGAGCGCTGACCATTTTCGGTCTCTTAAGTTACTTTAGCCATAAATACTTAAGAAATTCACCAAATAAAAAAAAGGCAAAGAACTCCCGTGGTGCGAGTTTTGACCCTCTGATAATTTAAACTGGCGCTGTAATAATGTGCTAACGCTTAAATTAAGCGCGATTTGGCTGAATGTAGAAAAATTTTAAAAGACATGCAGCCGCTATAATTTTATGTAATCCGCCAAAAAATACCCTAAGTTTTTTACTGAATTTTGTCATTGAGCATGCAGGTCAAAAACAAGTTTTGAGTTACAAATACCCTTATTGTCATAATAAGGGGGCTGGCGGAGTTTGTCAAGTAAGTTTTTTCGTTTCTATGTTGTCAGCTACCTGAATATTGATCATATGGGTTCCATCTGTTATATATAATCTTTTTGAATACGAAGAAAACTGATGAATGAATATGATATTACGGTTATAGGTAGCGGTCCTGGTGGTTATATAGCGGCAATTAGGGCGGCACAGCTTGGGTTTAAAACTGCAATTGTGGAAAAAGAAAAAAATTTAGGTGGTATATGCTTAAATTGGGGATGTATACCAACAAAATCACTGCTTAGAGCATCTGAGGTTTATAGGCTAATAAAAAGATCAAAAGAGTTTGGTATAGAAGTAAAGGGAGCGAGTTTTGATATACAATCAATAGTGAAATACTCAAGAAACGTTGTTGATAAATTGTCAAGCGGTGTTGCATATTTGATGAAAAAAAATAACATCAAAGTTCATCAAGGCTTTGGTAAACTTGCAGGCAATAGTACTATAAAAGTTGCTGGCGATAAGGAAGAACAAGAAATTGTTTCCAAACATATCATTTTAGCAACAGGAGTGAGGGCACGGAATCTGCCTGAAATAGAGGCAGATGGAGATTTAATATGGAATGCGCAGCACGCTATGACTCCAGAGAGATTACCAAAATCACTACTAATCATAGGGTCTGGTGCAATTGGAATAGAATTTGCAAGTTTTTATAGTACTTTGGGGGTTGATGTAACAATCATAGAGATAAAGAGCACTATTTTGCCGCTGGAAGATAAAGACATTTCAGGCCTAGCAGAAGAAATATTCACAAAACAGGGGATAAAAATATATACAAACAGTAGCGTAAAAGCTCTTACTAAAAGTAAAGACTCTGCTCAAGTGCTACTAAGTAGTGGCGAGAGCAAAGAATTTGATAGGGTGATTGTTGCGGTTGGAATTCAAGCAAATATTGAAAATATAGGTTTAGAAAATACAAAAATTAAATTAAGCTCTTCTGGTTTTATTGAAATGAATGAATGGTATGAAACTAGTGAATCAAATGTGTATGCAATAGGTGATGTAGCTGGCCCACCATGTTTAGCACATAAAGCGAGCCATGAAGCTGTGATCTGCGTTGAAAAGATTGCTGGTAAAAGTGCTCATGCGTTAAAAAAAGAATGCATACCAAATTGCACTTATTCTCATCCACAAATAGCGAGCATCGGCCTTACTGAGGAACAGGCAATAAGAGGTGGGTATGATGTAAAAATAGGAAAATTTCACTCTAACTTTAATGGTAAGTCTATTGCACTCAGTGAAACTGAAGGGTTAGTGAAAACAATTATAGACAAAAAGACAGGCGAACTTCTGGGTAGCCACATGATAGGTGCAGAAGTAACGGAGTTAATTAGCAATTTTGCTCTTGCAAAGCAACTAGAAGGAACAGACTTCGACATAAAATCTACGATTTTTCCTCATCCAACCATTTCAGAGACGATACACGAATCAGTGCTTGCTGCAGATGATGAGTCGTTAAATAGTTGAACTAACGTTCTATCGTTTTAGAGTTGTCAATGTCTTGGGTAGTAGTTTGATTAGGCACTTTAATTTTAATAGATTGATTACCACCAGCATCAGAATTCTGTAACTCTTCTTTCAATCCCTTAGCTGCTTCTTTGACTTCAAGCTTTGCCTTTGGATGAAGATCTTCTGGGCCTTTTCCTTTAGTATCCAAACCTTGTTGTAGATTAGTGCTTTTCATTTTATTATGCTGCTCGTGCTCAGGTAGGTCAACAACCGAATTGAAAAGAATTTTTATTATATTTTTTAGCAGTTCTAAAAAACCTCCGCTTCTGCCTTCTCTTTGTTCTTGAGATTTATTTTTCTCATTAGGTTCTTTTTTGCTATTAGTTTTAGGCATTTTTAACTCAACTATCATAAAGCTTAATAAAATTCTACGTGCAAATTATTAAATAACAGTTAACAATCTAGGATTCATTATTTACAGATGGATATTATTTTAGCAACAGGTGGCACAGGTGGGCATATCTTTCCGGCCATAGCCTTAGCAAAAGCACTAAAGACACAAGGATACAATTGCATATTATTCACTGATAAAAAAACAAATAAAAATATCGACATAGAAAACTATATTTTACCATTATGTAGACCAAGCGGCAACAAATTTAAGTTTTTCCTTTTATTAATGTATAGTTGTGTGCTAGCAATATATAAAATCAGAAAATTGAAGCCAAGATTAGTAATTGGTTTTGGTAGCTATGCTTCTTTTCCAACTCTTCTTGCAGCAAGGGTTCTTTCTATACCTATAATTTTACATGAACAAAATACAGTTTTAGGAAGAGTAAATAGATTCTTTTTCAAGAGTGCAAAATTAATTGCAACCAGCTTTCCGGAGACTAAATATGCAGAAGGTAATAAATGTATTTTTACAGGAAATTTTATTGATATAAAAGCACAGAGCCATTCTAGCACTGAGAAAGCCCTAAACATATTAGTCATAGCAGGTAGCCAAGGTGCAAATTTTTTTGATGATGTAGTAAGCAGCGTAATTTGTAATTTGCCTATTAAAATGAAAAAGAAAATTAGAGTGACGCAGCAATGTACGAAGAAAAATGTAAACAAGGTCAAGAGTCTATACAAAAGTGAAAAGATCGATTGTGAATTGAGTGAATTTTTTGATGATATGGAAAATAGATTGGCCAATGCTCACTTGGTAATTAGCAGAGCAGGAGCAACTTCAATAGCAGAGATCACTCTTGCTAGGCGCGCTACTATATACATTCCTTACCCTGACTCAAAAGATAATCACCAATTTTATAACGCAAAATATATTGAAGATTCGGGAGCATCTGTAATAGTTGAGCAGAATAGTGAAGCAAAAAAAAATCTAACAGAGGTACTATTTGATCTATTAAATAATTCTCAAAAATTGCGTGATATGACCAATAATACAAAAAAAACAGGGATAAAGAATGGGACTACTGAGTTTGTTAAGGTAATTGTTCACAGGTTTAGTTGATGGCTGCTTGCTTTTTCTTCAAACACATCCCAAAGGTCTTTTTCTAGCGATATATTATATAATTTATTGATATAAACCACTCCCGTGGGTGAAGTTGTGTTAATTTCGAGCAGGAAGTCATCTATAATATCAATACCAACAAATATTAGCCCCCTTTTCTTTAATTCAGGACCAATTTTGTTACATATTTCATTGTCTCTATCGTTCATTTGAGCGGGCTCAAAACTTGCTCCAAGTCGCATGTTTGTTCTGATCTCTCCACTGATTTTTGGAACTCGTTTCATTACTCCAATTGGTTGACCATAAAGTAGCAATATTCTTTTATCTTTATCTATGTTTTTACAAAATGATTGCGCAATTACAGGACATTCATATTTTGCTGTCATGAGATCCACTACTACTTGAATACTATTCTCATCTCGTATTCTTATTACATCATTTCCGCCATAGCTATACAATGGCTTCAGAATAATATCTTGATAGTTGTAGTAGAAATCTCTAATCATCGATATATTTTCAGTGATCAAAGTCGACGGAATTAGCTCTGGAAATAATGAAGTTATCAATTTTTCAGGACAATTTCTTATTTCTGTTGGATTGTTAATTACCAATGCGCTGGTTTTTTCTAAGATATAGGTTGTTGTAATGTAGCGCATATCAAAGGGTGGATCCTGTCTGATAAATATGATGTCCATTTCATTCAAGTTGATTGCTACATCCTCTTTAGAGATAAAACTAAAATCATCAACGCTGACTTTCTGAGCAAGAGCAATTGGATGGTTTAGCTTTAGTGCTAAATTGTTAGGAGCATAGATAAAAACTTCGTGCTTCCTCCTTTGTGCTTCCTTTATTAGCACGAATGTAGTGTCAGTTTCAAAATTTATATTTTCATCCATCTGAAAGGCAACTTTCATTTATGTTCTCTACCTATTGTCACAACTGTACAAATGTTATAATTTGAAGGCGATTTTTGCCTAATGGCGTAATTTACTGTACTTATATCGTACATAACTTACAACTTGTTTTACTCCCTTTACTTTTCTTGCAATTGATATTACAGCTTTTAATTCCGCTTTATTTTGGGCTATACCCATCAAATAAACAACTCTATCAACCGTATTAACGCTATAATTAATTGATTTAATATTTCTTTTCCCCAGAAGTCTTGTTATTATTTCCGCTGTTATCATGCCATCTACAGTAGTGTCTAGCATGGAAGCCATTTGAATTGGTATTACTCTTATTTCATTTATCACTTCTTTAATTTCTTTTTGCTGCCAAGCTATTTTTTCTGCTGTAAGTTGTTTTTCAGGAGTGTCAACACTTCCAATGAGCAATACTCTTCCTTCACTTACTTTAACTTTTATGGATGAAAATAGCCCATGTTTTAAGAGCCCCTTATTAATTCTGATGACCATAGTCGTATCATCAATGATATTTCCCAAGGATTTGTCCTGCATTGTTATTGCTGTTGCTGTCGCTGTAGCCACCACACCACCTATTATAAGGGTTGTGCAACCACTTTGTGTAATCAAAAAAATTGCAAGTAAGAAGCTTGTTATTAATCTCATTATTGATTTTCAGGATTTAGAGCTTTCATTAAGAAATGTTAATAAGCTTTTTTGATTGTGTAAATACTATAAATTAAGTAAGACTTTAAACCTTGAATATTTTTAATGGAATACCTATAATAGGGTACTGAAAATTTCTTGCGGATATGGCGGAATTGGTAGACGTGCCAGGTTTAGGTCCTGGTGAGCTTGCTCGTGGGGGTTCAAGTCCCTCTATCCGCACTTTAAAGTCATGTAACTTAGGTTTTAAGGGAAAATTTATAATCACTGAATACACTTTTGTTTGTATAAAAACCTGTTCTTAAGGATTGTGTTTAACTTAAATTCTGGTAAAATGACTCTATTAAGATATGAGTTAAAATGTTAATAAATGAATTATGATGTCTAATAATATACCTCAAAATACAGTCGAAGTAAGTAGCGTATATACCTACAAAGAGCTTAGTATAGATAAACTAAAGTATGAGTATGAAATCACAGTTGGTAGTGATTATATAAAACAAAAGGTAAATTCCAGGTTGCAAGAGATAGCAGAAAATGCAAAATCACCTGGATTTAGGGCTGGAAAGATGCCCTATGACCTTGTTGTTGCAAATTATAAAAACGAAGCTTTGGAATATGTGATAAATAATACAATTGATTATTGCTCAAGTGATTTGATGAAAAAAATTGAAGTCAGGTCTCACATTTATCCTAAGGTTGATGTTATATCATTACCAGATCTGGGCAAAGAAAATGAGGAGGGCAATTTTGTATACAAGCTATCTTTTGAGTCGATGCCTGAAGTACCGATGATAGATCTTGACAAAATAAACTTAAAGAAAATTGAAGCAAAGATTGAAGAGGAAGATATAAAAGAATTTATTGATTCTATTAAAACAAAGTTCCCCAATTTCGCCTCTGTTGATGATGCTTCTTATCAAGCGAAAGATGGGGATAAATTGATAATTGATTTTGAAGGGCGGATTAGGAATAAGCTCTTTCAGGGTGGAAGTAGCAAAAATTTTGCCGTTAATTTAGGGTCTGGCACATTTATTAATGGTTTTGAAGATCAATTAACTGGTATGAAAAAGGGAGAAACAAAGGACTTTAAGTTGCAATTTCCTGGAAATTACCAAGCCATTTCCCTTGCAGGACAGGAAGCTGATTTTTCTGTGCGAGTTAATGAGATTCAAATTGCCAAAGATTTTGAAAATGATGATGAAATAGCTAGGAGTATTGGTTTTAAAGATTATTCTTTGCTAATAAGTCATGCAAAAAAAATGATTGGTGATCAGTGCACCGAAATGAGAAATCTCTTAATTAAAAAGGAGCTATTTGATTATTTGGATGCTAATTATAGTTTTGATTTACCCACAGACATAGTAAAACAGGAGCAACAAAGAATGGAAGGAGAACTGGGTGCTCAAAATGATTCTTGTAAAGAAGCTGAAAAACGTGTAAAGCTTGCTATGTTATTTATGAAATTTAGTGCAGAAAATAAAATATCATTAACTCAAAATGATGTTTTGAATGTTATTGTAAATCAATATGTCAGTAAGGATGTACCGTTTGACAGAGTACTTAAGCATTTTGAATCAAATAAACAATTTCAAGAATTAGTTAGGGGGCAAGCGCTTGAGTATAAAGTGACAGATTATATAATAGAAAAAGTTAGTAAAGAAGAGCAGATTATTTCTGTGAAAGAATTAAAGGAATTGTTTGGTAATATTTAATAGGAAAAGGTATGACTCTTATACCAATTGTAGTTGAACAAACTAGTCGCGGTGAGCGCGCTTATGACATATATTCAAGACTAGTGAAAGAAAGAATAATTTTCGTAACAGGTCCTATTGAGGACAACATGGCCAGTGTAATAGTAGCACAGCTTTTATTTTTAGAATCGGAAAATCCAGATAAAGACATTTGTATGTACATCAACTCACCAGGTGGTGTTGTAACTGCTGGTTTGTCGATCTACGATACAATGCAGTATATAAACCCAGACGTTTCAACTTTATGTATAGGTCAAGCTGCGTCTATGGGTTCCTTATTGCTTGCATCTGGTACAAAAGGTAAGCGCTACTCTCTACCTCATTCAAGAATTATGATACATCAGCCATCTGGTGGTTATCATGGTCAAGCAACTGATATAGAAATACATGCTAATGAAATTTTGCGAGTTAAGAAAAAACTAAATCAAATTTATGAAAAACATACTGGAAATTCACTGAAGAAAATTGAAGGAATGATGGAAAGAGATAAATTCATGGATCCTGAAGAAGCAAGGAAAATTGGCTTAATTGACAGGGTGATAGCTGAGCGTACAGATATTGAAATTGAAAATATTAAAGTTAAACAAAAGGTGGGTTAATGGATAACAATAATGATTTACACTACTGTTCTTTTTGCAACAAGGCGCAAGATGAAGTATATAAATTGATTACTAACTCCTCGGATGATTTAAAGGTGTTTATTTGTAATGAGTGCATAGAATTATCCCATAAAGCAATAAGTCAAAAGAAAGATAGATCTTTTAATTCAGATCGTATATCTGATATGAAGCTATTACTAAAGAAACCTGAGGATATAAAAAATTTTCTCAGCAAGCATGTTGTAGGTCAAGAACACGCGCAACACGTTTTATCTGTAGCTATGTATAACCATTGTCAATCCATGGTACAATTTCATGCTATAAGTGATATTGAAATCGAGAAGTCAAATATAATGCTTATTGGTCCCACTGGTTCTGGTAAGACTTTGCTAGCCAAAACACTTGCTAAAGTTTCAGATGTGCCATTTGCTATGGCTGATGCGACAACTTTAACTGAGGCAGGTTATGTGGGTGATGATGTAGAAAGCGTGTTGTCGCGTTTATTACAAGCTGCAAATTATGACGTTGCAAAAGCACAGCGTGGTATAGTGTTTATAGATGAAATAGACAAGATTACAAGAAAATCTGAAAGCACTTCAATAACCCGTGACGTTTCAGGTGAAGGGGTCCAGCAAGCTCTGCTTAAGATTATGGAGGGTACAGTTGCTTATGTTCCGCCACAAGGAGGGCGAAAACACCCACAACAAGAGTTTATACAAGTGGATACTAGTAACATACTATTTATTTGTGGAGGAGCTTTTGAAGGCCTCGATAAGATTATTGAAGCGAGAAAAAAGGGAACGTCAGTTGGCTTTGGAGCAGATATAAGTCAGTCTAAAGAGCAAAAGAAAAAGAATGCTTTACATGATGTTCAACCTGAAGATTTAATCAAATTCGGTTTAATACCCGAATTTGTAGGGCGGGTTCCAATAGCTGCTGTTTTAGATGAGTTGGATCATGAAGATTTAATACATGTGTTGACAGAGCCAAGGAATGCACTAATAAAACAGTACAAAGCATTGCTTGCGTTTAGCAAAGTAAACCTTGAGTTTTCAGATGAAGCAATATCAGCTATTGCTAAAAAGGCTATAAGCTATAAAACAGGTGCAAGAATGTTACGTGCTATCTTGGAGTCACTTTTGCTTGACGTTATGTATACAGCTGGAAACGGAGATTTTGAAGGTAGCACTATAGTAATCACTAAGAAAATGGTAGAATTAGGAAAAGCAACGGTTAATCATAATAATAATGGCAATGTTATAACGGTTAATGATTAATTTGAGGCATATATTATGAACATTGAACGTGCTGTGAGCTCTAGTTTTACTGCATTGCCAGTATTACCTTTAAGAGATGTAGTAATTTTTCCAAATATAATGGTGCCTTTATTCATAGGCAGAGAAAAATCTGTTAATGCACTAGAATATGCAACAAGTAGTAGTAGTCACCAAAATGAGATTTTTCTTGTAGCACAGAAAGATGGCTCTGTTGATAATCCGGAGCCAGAAGATCTTTATGAAGTAGGTGTGTTAGCAAACATTATACAACCATTAATAAAATTGCCTGACAATGCAGTAAAAGTTATAATCCGGGGGATAAGAAGGGGAAGAGTTGTAGAATATATTAGCTCTCATACTTTATTACAAGCCAGGGTAGAGTTAGACAATCATTATAAAGAAGATGAAGACAATATTGATTTAGAAGCTTTAAGGCGATCTGTTATAGACGCGTTCGATAGCTGGTGTAAGCTAAACAAGAAAAATCAGCCTGAAGTTGCCATTAACCCCATTGATCAAATCAAAGAAGTTGATCAACTTGTAGACACGGTAGCTTCACATTTAAATATAAAAGTATCGGATAAACAAAGCATACTTGAGGCTTATGACCCAAAAGAGCGTTTAAAAAAAGCTTTTGCTTTTATTGAGGGAGAAATAAGTATTTTGAACGCACAAAACCGTTTATATAAGACAATTAAATCGCAAGTTGAAAGCACTCAGAAAGTTTACTACCTTAACGAGCAATTGAAAGCTATACAGAAAGAATTAGACGAATTTGAGAATGGTGATGAAGGAAATATACTCAATGAATTTGAAAAAAAGATAAATGAAACAAAGCTTTCTCAGGAAGCAAGAGAGAAAGCTATAACTGATTTGAAGAGATACAAGAAAATGAATCCCATTTCTCCTGAAGCTACAGTTATATCTAGTTACTTGCATTGGTTACTTGATTTGCCGTGGGGAAAGTACAAAGATGCAAAAATTAACTTAAATGCAGCTAAGAAAATCTTAGATGAAAATCATTATGGCATAGAGAAAGTAAAAGATAGGATAATAGAATTTTTAGCAGTATTAAAAAGAGTAAAAGAGATAAAAGGTCCTATACTTTGCTTGGTTGGACCGCCAGGTGTTGGTAAAACTTCTTTAGCTAAGTCTATGGCAGGAGCAGTAGGAAGAGATTTTGTTCGCATAGCTCTTGGTGGTGTGCGTGATGAGTCCGAGATACGAGGGCATAGGAAAACTTATATTGGCTCAATGCCTGGTAAAATTATTCAACATATGAAAAAAGCTAATTCATGCAACCCGCTTTTTCTGCTTGATGAAATAGATAAGATGGGTTCTGATTCGCGTGGCGATCCTGCATCTGCATTACTTGAGGTTTTAGATACTGAGCACAATAAACACTTTACGGATCATTACTTGGAAGTTGAGTTTGATCTTTCAAGTGTAATGTTTGTAGCTACGGCAAACAGCTTAAATTTGCCACATCCTTTGCGTGATAGGATGGAAATTATACAATTGTCCGGGTATACTGAAGATGAAAAAATCAGTATTGCTACACACCACCTTATTCCGAAGTTAAAGAAGGAGCATGGTTTGTATCAGAAGGAATGGGACATAACTAATGAGGCGTTATACAAGTTGATACGTTTATATACACGTGAAAGTGGTGTGCGGAGTATGGAAAGGGAGCTTGCAAAGCTCATGAGAAAGGCAGTTAAAGAAATATTGACTGATAAAAATAAGAAAATATCCGTAGGGGTTGACAATTTACAAGATTATTTAGGGGTACGTAAATATACCTTTGGTATTGCAGAAAATGAGAGTTTAGTGGGAGTAGTAACTGGGCTTGCCTATACTGAAACAGGTGGTGATATTTTGATGATAGAATCAGTCCTAATTCCGGGCAAGGGAGAAATAAAATACACAGGAAAGCTTGGAGAGGTTATGCAAGAATCTATAAAAGCTGCGTATAGTTATATTCGATCAAATTGTTTGTTTTTTGGTATAAAGCCCGAAAAATTCCAAAATAATGATATACATTTGCATGTACCTGAGGGTGCTGTACCAAAAGATGGCCCTTCTGCTGGCGGCGCGGTATGTACGTCTATTGTTTCTCTTATGACAAATATACCAGTTAACAAAAATGTTGCTATGACAGGCGAAGTGACATTGCGTGGTAGAGTTTTAGCTATTGGGGGCTTGAGAGAAAAGTTACTTGCAGCGCTCAGAGGATCAATCAAAACTGTGATTATACCAAGTGAAAATGAGAAAGATATGCAAGAGATTCCTGCAAGCATCAAAGAGGGGATCAACGTAGTTTTTGCTAAGAATATTGATGAAGTTATGAAAGTTGCTTTAATGCACCCTACTACTCCAATTGATGGTGATGATAATCAAAATAGTGTGCCTTCCTCTATAGAAAATAAAGATGATACTTTTCCTATGTCGGAAACATTGAAGCATTAGATTAAGAAGATATTATACAATCTCCATTTCTCTTTTGTCCGGCAAAAATCCACCAATTTGTGCATCCCACAGAGTTTTATACATTCCATTTTATCAAGAAGTTCCTGATGCGTGCCATCTTCTACAATCTTGCCTTGGTCAAGAACCAAAATACGATCCATATGTAGAAGTGTAGATAAACGATGGGCAATAACGATAGTTGTAGCATTGCTTGTTTCGAGTACTTCATTTAGTGATTCCTGTATTAACTGTTCTGTTGGAGTATCAAGTGCAGAAGTTGCTTCATCCAGAATTAATATAGGAGCATTTTTTAAGATAGCTCTGGCGATTGCAATACGTTGCCTTTGTCCTCCTGAAAGTTTCACACCTCTTTCTCCAACGAGTGACTCGTAACCTTGGGGTAATTTTGAAATAAACTCATGAGCATGTGCGCGTTTAGCAGCCTCTATCACTTCATCATCGCTAGCATCTATTTTTCCATAGCGAATATTTTCCATCAGAGTTCTGTGAAAAAGTGATGGATCTTGTGGAATCATTCCAATATTTCTGTGTAAAGAATCCTGGATTACATTGCGAATATCTTGCCCGTCAATTGAAATTTTTCCAGATTGTACGTCATAAAGCCTAAGAATCAGGTTTACAAATGTTGATTTACCAGCACCTGAATAACCAACAAGTCCTACCTTTTGACTAGACTTAATTATTATGGATTTGTCTTCAAATATTGGTTCTGCACCTTTATAATGAAAATGAACTTTATCAAATTTGATTTCACCTTTTTGCACGATCAAAGGTTGAGCGTCTGATCTATCATTGATTTCTGGATTAATCACTAAAGATGATAGACTTTGTTTGCATTTTCCAATTGCTTGGTTGAACTCATCAACACGTGATATCGTATACCACATCATGTGTCCTAGCTCCATTGAAAGCCCCAAAATTAAGGCAAAGTCTACAATGCTGATCAAATTCTTTCTATATAGATGGACCAAAAAATATGTAGTAAAACCCATCATAATTGCAATCATTAATCCCTGCACGCTGGACAAAATAACTAAGAAAAACTTTTTTATTTGAAATGCCTTTTGAAGTTGCAGAAAAAACTGGTTCATTCTTAATATTTCATAATCTTTCCTAGAAAAAATTCTGACATTGTTGTGATTTGTTATGCAATCTACTAATTGACCAGAAAGAAGGGATTCACTGCTTGCATGATTATCTGCTAAAGTTACAAGACGCCTTGACATCAAGATACTAAAAGAAGAAAAAGCAATAAACTACAAGAATAATGTGTAAAAAAACATTGAATTTACATAATAGCTGGCAATAAATGCAACCATTAATAATGAAGTACCTCTGATAAAATCTTTAGAAATAATATGCAAGATTAACTCTATATTGTCGGCAAGTGTCGTAATCTGATTTGCAATACGTCCTGATAAATTATTTTGAAAGAATTCATGAGAGCTACTTAAGGCATAATTCAATGTTCTACTAATGATTTGAATTTTAATAACAGCCTGGAATTTATAATTAATGTATTCGACTCCGCGCCATGTAACATTATCAAAAATTATAAAATTTAATATAATCAATACAGCAGGCCAAGTTAAGAGAGAGATGTCACCCACTTGTACCTGGGGCAAAATATTGATTATATGTTTAATCAGCATCCTGTTAAAAGGTCCCCAAAACCCCGCAAAGATTGCAAGGGAAGCAAAAATCGAGACCGATAATTTGTATGGCTTCAAAAAAATGCCAGATGAAAGAATATAAAGTTTTAGGTAGCTGATGATTCATTTGAACATTCAATTTCTTCACTTTCCTTTTTATCTGGCAAAAATCCACTAACTTGTGCATTCCATAAGGATATGACCTGCTTTGCTGTGATATTATTCATCAATGCCAATTAATTTGAAAAATTTATAGCGCTTTATATTATAATACTTTATCAATCAAAAATAAAAAGAGAAAATGACCGTGCTCAACATACAAAATAACGCTGCACTTTGCAAACAGTGGATATTCTTAGCAGTATGTGCCCTTGCTTGCTCTGGATTGTTGTCAATAATTGTTATTTTTTTACGATTGCCTTTTATCTCCTCTCTCGTTCCTTCTGCACAATATATCTTTGATAATGCGCTGGTGATACACGTGAATTTGTCAATTTTGGTGTGGATGTGCTCTATAATATCTCTGCTTTTTATTATAAACCTACAAAATACCAATAATTGGTTTAACTTTTCATGGGTTCTATCAACCCTTTCGATGCTGCTGATGTTTATATCCGCATTCGTTCCAAACACTGAAGTTATCAAAAGTAACTATATTCCCGTGTTACAAAACAAATTATTCTTATTTGGTCTTGGTTTGTTTACCACCAGTATATTAGTAAATGCAATGCTAGCATACACATCAAAAAAAGAGGTTTCATTTCTCTCTGTGGGGCAAGTTGGGCTGGTTATTACACTTGTTTCATCATTTCTTTGCTTTGTTTTAGCATATCAAAATATGCCTCCAGGTCTATATCACTCAGATAAGAATTTGTTTTACGAATATCTCTTTTGGGGAGGCGGACATTTGCTGCAATTTGCTTTTACTCAAGGAATGTTTTTAGTGTATTTAATAATCAGTGATGTTAGTTTAGCTTCAAGCAATAAAATTACTATTTTACCGCTGTTTATAAACACGATTTTGGCTATAGGTGCACCGTTTGTATATTTTGTTTATCCAGTTGATAGTGTTAAGTTAATACAGTTTTTTACTTGGCATATGAGAATTGCTGGAGCAGTTTTGCCGTGCTTTTTGATAATATTAGTGTGCTGCAACATCAGGACTTTTACTAATGATAAAAGCAACTATTTATTACATTCATTTTTATTGTTCATTTATGGAGATGTGCTTGGAGTGCTGACTATTGAAGGAAATGTCACCATTCCCGCTCATTATCATGGTTCTGTAGTTGGGATCACTATAGCTTTTATGAATTTCATTTATTGGCTGTTACCTAAATTAAACTTTAAAGAGGTAAAAAGTTCCATGGTAAGATTACAGATTTATGCGTACAGTGTGGGGCATTTTCTCCATATTACTGGACTTGTATGGCTTGGTGGATATGGTGCCTTAAGAAAAGTTGCAGATCTGCCAAGTATTTCATCAATGTTGGCACGTGCTTGTTTTATTGCGGGTGGAGCTATATCAGTTATTGGTGGAATGTTGTTCGTAATAATTGTGCTTTTACATCTGTTAAAAGGCAAAGCGCGTACCAACTAACCTATAGAAACGAAAAAACTTACTTGACAAACTCCTCCAGGCCACTTATTGCAGTACTAAGGGTATTTATGACTCATTGTTTTTGACCTGCGGGCTCAATGACAAAATTCAGTAAAAAACTCAGGGTATTTTTTGGCGGATTACATAAAATTATAGCGGCTGCATGTCTTTTTTATTTTTTCTACATTCAGCCAAATCGCGCTTATTTTAAGCGTTAGCACATTATTACAGCGCCAGTTTAAATTATTATAGGGTCAAAACTCGCACCACGGGAGTTCTTTGCCTTTTTTTTCTGCCTGGTAAATTTCTTAATGTTTGTAGCTAAAGCAATTTAAGAGACCGAAAATGGTGTCATTCCAACGCGTGACGCTGGAATCTAGTCTTTATTATGAAGCCACTTATTTAAAGTTAAGTTTTCTGGATCCAAGTAGTCAGGGCACTGGGATGACAGCTACCCTGATAACCGTCATCCCGCTACGTGTTAGCGGATGAGATACCGCGAATGAATCGCGGTATGACGGTCTGCGGCGGAATGACGATAACCTCGTCATTCCGCTACTCGTTAGCGCCGTGGCGGTATGACGTCTTAGCTATAGTTAACAATAGAAGCAAAACTCATCCTTTTGAAAGAGGAGGAGATTTTTCTGGATCCTCAGCGGGGATTGATTTTGGATCTGATAATTCTGTATTTACCTTGATTGGCTCTAATGGAGTTTTCTGCTCTTCCGGTTTATCGTCTGGAATTGGAACAGGCCAATCCATAATGTTTTGCGGTATAACTTCTGCTTCTTTAGCTTCTTTTTGACCTGTTGAAGATGGTGTATCAACTCCTGCATTTTTAGTAACTTCTTGTTTTAGTTGTTTATTTTCTTCTTGTAATTGCTTTAAATTTTTCTTTAACTCGTCAATCTCTCTTATTTTTTGTTTTAATTGTTCAGATATAGTTAGTTTGTCCCTAGTCAATTTTTTGTTTTCTTGTCTTAACCCACTAGCTATTCTGCTTGAGTTGTTGTTTACAGCTTGTATACCTTGGTCTTGCTGCTGCATGCTTGTTCCTCTACTTTCATATTCAACTTCAGTTTGAGTTGCCTGACCTTTTTCCTGCTGTAATATGTTCTGCAGCTGCTCTAGACTCTCTTTGACAGATGCCAGCTCTTCCTGTGTACACGTTAACATCCCTTCCTTTTCCTTAAGCTGACGTTGAAGCTTTTCTATTTCCCCCTTCGTATTTTCTTCGCTTAGCTCATCTGCAAGTGATCTTCCAGGTTCAAGTTGTCGAATTGCCCTCTCTAAATCTTCCTTTTCTCTCTGTAATTCATTTAATTCTTTAGACAATTGGTTCGCCGTTTCAGCCAATGTATTGTTTTCCTTTTTTGTTTCGATCAACTGTTCTGCCAACTACTTTTCATGATCATCCTTTAAATCTTCCACTATTTTCTTCAGGTCATTCTCCAAATTTGCATTCTTTTCCTCTGGTACAGTTAAATTAGCTTCACTTTGCTTCAATTTCTTCTGTAGTTCTTTGTTTATCCCATTTACTGATTGAACTTCATCTTCTTTGTCTTTCAACTGATCATTTAAGCTCTTTATTACATCATTTTATCCTGTAGTTCTTTCTCTATCTTTTGTGTTAACTGCTCAATATTTTGATCCTTCCAAGCTAATTCTTGCTTCATCCTTTTCAATTCAGCTTTAAGTCTTTCAGCTTCTTATTCCCCAGTTTGCTTTCCCTCACTTAATGCGCTTATTTGTGTATCACCTTCTTTTTCTATCTTTTGATTAAGTTCTTCTAATTTTTCGAGTTTCTCTATAAGTGACTCAATAGAAGCATCTTGTTCCTTTATTCTTTGATCTCTTTCAAGTATCGCTCACTGTTGTTCATTAACTTTATCTCTCAAGGAGTCACGTTCTAATCTTAGATCCTCAAGCTGCTTTGCCTGCGCTGCAAAATATTTAGCAAATGTTTCTTTTTCTTTCTCTAATTCCTCAATTTCGTCTACTTCACCTTTTGCTCCTTCTTGTTCATGCTCTTCTTCATCACTAGACATATCATCCTCAAATATTTCATCTTCATCACTAAATTCACTAACACTAGAGAAAGAACTTCTACGTGAAGAAGGTGTGCTAGGAGAGGAATACCCACTGCTGTTTGGTGTAGGTGACTGTGGTGATATATGTGGATCTTTTGTAAATATTTCCTCTGCTGGTACTTGCTGATCGTCTACACTCCTGGACATGTCAGTAAAAGCTTGATGCAGAGTTTTTCCATTGATAAAAACTTCTTTATTCTGCTCAACTAATTTTAATATTTTATCTTTTGTTTCCTCTGGTGTGAACTTTAAATCACCAAACTTTGGCTCACCAATGACACTTTGTATACCACTAGAATCCAATTTTACGGTCATGCTACAGTCTATGTTATTACCTTCAGAATCTTTAGCCTGCCAGTTAATGGTCATTTCACATGAGCTTGAACCAGTAAAATCATAGTGCCTTTCGCTGCCTTTTTTGGTCGCAGTTATTTGACTATCTTTCTCTAAAGATATGTTATAAACCTTACCTTCTCTGCTGGCTCTTAAATATTGCTAATTTCTATTGGTTTTTCTTCATTTTCAAATCTAATTTTGAAGTCGTTATCTTTTGTTGAATACGCTAAGAAATTTTGACCAGGCAGAGACGACTTAAGTTCTTTATGCATTGTGTTTATTGATTGCTCAAATTTTTGGAACTCCTTTTCCCACTTTAAATTTATCTGTCCTGTAATGTCCTCATCTTTGCGTAAATGACCAATAAAGTACCAGATTAAATTTTCTTCCTCCAGTCTTTTAATAAAATCCTGAAGATCGTTGCAAGATTCAATGACACTTAGAATATCATTTTTCTTCTGTTCATCTACATTTAGACTTTGATTCTCAGCTATAAATAAATTTTCGTTTTCCTGTGGCATAATTTTGTATCTTTAAAAAGTATACTATAATATTAACAACTTTGATTAAAAAATCAACTAATTATGTGGGTAAATAAAGAAGAAACTTGAGCACTTGTCCATTATGTTATATAGTAGTTACTCCTTAAGCAGTGCAGTATGGACAGTACCATTATAAGAAAATACGATATTAGAGGTATAGTAGGCAAAGATTTGCAGATTAATGATGGGTACGAGATAGGTAGAAAGTTTGGCCAAACCGTAGCTAGTGTTTGTGTCGGCTACGACAGCAGAATAGATTCACCAGGTATAGAAAGAGAATTAATTAGGGGCTTAACTTTATCTGGAGCAAATGTTATACGTGTTGGACTATGCTCGTCACCTATGCTCTACGCTGCAACGCAAATCACGCAGGCGGATCTTGGTATCATAATAACTGCCTCTCATAACCCCAGCGAATATAATGGCTTTAAATTTTTTAGTAATAAAAAAGTCTTCTCAGATCAAGAAATGAAGGAAATTATAAGCAGTCCAATTAAAAACAGTACAAGAATTGGAAGCTTAATTAACATAAATATATATGGTGAGTACATTCGCATATTAAAAGGTGCAGTGAAGAATAATACTACACAGAAATTAAAAATAGCCTGGGATTGTGGAAATAGTCCAGCAAGTGGAATTATAAGGTGTATTGAAAAGATCTTGCCTGGTCATACGCATATCGTAACCAATAACTCTATAGATGGGGCATTTCTACTGCATGATCCAGATCCCATAGAGGAAAAAAATCTCGCTCAATTAATTGACATTGTGAAGGAATATGGATGTGATCTTGGCATTGCGCTAGATGGCGATAGCGATAGGGTGCGCTTAATTGATAATAAAGGCAACGTTGTTTCCAATGACCATTTATTTATAATTTTTGCACGTGAAGTGCTGGAGGAATATCCAGAAAGCAAAGTTATTGCTAACGTAAAAATGAGTATGAAGGTGCATGATTTTGTTAGTAAGTTAGGAGGGCAAGTTATTACCTGCGCTACTGGACATTCACTAGTTAAGAAGAAGATGGTAGAGGAAGAGGCAAAGTTTGCTGGTGAGTTAAGCGGGCACTTCTTCTTTTCTGAGCTAGGTTTTGATGATGGGCTATATTCTGCTGTTAAAGCAGTTGACATTTTGCTTAAGAAAAACCAAAGCCTATCTCAGGTGATTGAGGATTTACCGAAGTTATATATCACTCATGAAGTAAAGATTATAGTGAAAGATGAGAAAAAATTTCAAATAATTGAATCAATAAAGAAAACACTAGAGAAGCAAAATATTGTATTTTCAGATCTTGACGGTGTTAAGGTAAATGATAACGATAATAAAGGTTGGTGGCTCCTTAGAGCATCAAATACACAAAACTGCATTACAGCAAGATGCGAAGGAGATACCTTAGAAGGTTTTGAACTTACTAAAAAGGTTTTGTTCCATTACATTGATGAAGCAAGGTCTTTAAATTGTAGCTGCTCATAGAAAAATTAACCCTATCTCTTAAGTAGAGCCACTTAGGGTGGCTGCTCCTGAAACCCGATTTTGAAGGGCCTTCCTTCATCTTCAATAAAACAAACATTACTTTGTTTGTTACTGCAGCACACCATTATTCTTAGGGTTGAAAAACTTAGAAAGAGCCATAAAAAAATTTTTAAATATATCTTTATATTATATATTCTTATTGATAATAATTTGTCATCTTTTTTGTTAACTTTACTGATGTTGCCAGAAGGAACGTTGTTGCCAAATTTTGTAAAATTTATTATCCTAAGGTTTCAAGTCCTCATAGGTTTATTGGAACTATATGTACAATGTGTTTATCAGTGAAAATCCGGAGAAAATGATGGGGGAAAAGTTAATACATTACTTTAGCCAGGGTAAATGCGAAGGCAATGCAGAAATGAAAAATCTGCTGGGAGGAAAGGGAGCAAATTTAGCAGAAATGTGCAATGTTGGCATTCCTGTTCCACCTGGTTTCACAATTTCCACCTCTGTTTGTCAGGCCTACTGTCAGGATAATGAATTGTCTAACGACCTACGTAACGAGATTAAAAACTACATGGCGATGCTCGAAAATGACATCGGTTGTAAATTCGGGGATTTAAATAACCCCTTATTAGTTTCAATACGCTCTGGTAGTGTTAGTTCAATGCCGGGCATGCTTGATACTATTTTAAATGTTGGTTTAAATGATGAAACAGTTATTGGGCTTGCAAAAAAAAGTGGAGAACGTTTTGCCTATGATAGCTACTGCCGTTTCATCATGATGTACTCCAATGTTGTACTACAGCTTGACCATCACCTATTTCAAGATGTTGTTGATAATAAGCAGCAAAAGAGTGGAGCAAAAAGCTTAGCTGATCTTGATGTTGATGTTTTAAAGAGAATTGTTAACAATTTCAAAAGGATAGTACATGAAAAAACAGGAAAACATTTCCCGCAGAACGTTGAAGAGCAATTGTTAAACTCAGTTAATGCAGTATTTACCTCTTGGAAAAATGATAGGGCTGTTTCCTATAGAAGAATACATAACATTCCTGAAAACCTTGGAACAGCGGTCAACGTGCAAGCAATGGTTTTCGGTAATTTAAATGATAATTCTGCAACTGGTGTGATATTTACACGAAATCCTTCAACTGGAGAAAAAAAGCTTTTTGGTGAGTTTTTGGTTAATGCTCAGGGTGAGGATGTGGTTTCTGGTGTTTATACTCCTATGCCAATTGACGGAGAGCAAGAAAACACCATGGAGAAGTTGCTGCCAAGTGTCTACCGAGAATTATGTGTGGTATGTGGAAAACTTGAAAGGCATTATAAAGACATGCAGGATATCGAATTTACTGTGCAGGACGGTAAGTTATGGATTTTGCAGACTAGGTCTGGCAAGCGCACGGCTGAAGCTGCTATTCGCATAATAGTTGATATGGTAAACGAAGGAACGATTACAAAAGAAGAAGGAATATTGAGAATTGATCCAAAAACTTTTGACAATTTATTGCATCCAGTTCTTGACGTTAAGAGTGACCAAAAAGTAATAGGGAAGGGACTGCCGGCTTCTCCAGGGGTTGCTTCTGGATATGTAGTGTTTAGTGCAAGTGATGCTGAAAAAGCTGCAGAGCAGGGTAAAAAAGTGATTTTAGTAAGGTCAGAAACGAGTCCTGAAGATATTAATGGAATGAATGCTGCAAGTGGCATAGTAACAGCACGGGGAGGGATGACCTCGCATGCTGCTGTTGTAACCCGTGGAATGGGTAAGCCATGCATTTGCAGTGTAAGTGGACTTTATATCGATAAAGATGGAACTTTCTTTTCTGTGGGGGATACAAAAGTAAATAAAGGTGAACCAATTACCATCAAAGGAGGAACAGGGGAGGTTATGCTTGGCATTCTTCCTACAATTTCACCTGAATTATCGCAAGAATTCAAAACGATAATCAACTGGATAGATGAAATCAAAACGGTCAAAGTGAGAGCGAACGCTGATACTCCAAAAGATGCAAAAATTGCAAAAGAATTCGGTGCAGAAGGTATAGGCTTATGTCGCACAGAACATATGTTTTTTGCTAGTGATAGAATCGAATTCATTCAAAAGTTGATAATAGCTGACGATGAAAATGAAAGGGCAAATGCGCTCATTAAACTGGAAGAAATGCAAAAGTCTGATTTCAAAGAAATATTTTCTATTATGGAGGGTAGGGAAGTCACTATACGGTTGCTTGATCCACCCTTACATGAATTTTTACCCAATAATCAGTCTACTATAGAAAAAATCGCCAAATCACTTAGTAAGTCAGTTGAATCAGTAAAAAATAAAATAGCACAGTTGTCAGAAAAGAACCCAATGCTTGGCCATCGAGGTTGTAGACTTGCCATTTCTCATCCTGAAATATATAGCATGCAGATTAGGGCAATACTTAATGCTGCAAATGAGCTAAAAAAGGAAAAAAGTGTAGAAATCAAGCCTGAGATCATGATCCCTTTTATAATGAATGAGAAAGAATTTATTCTGATATGCGAGCTAGCAAAGAAAGAATCCTCTGTCATCTCAGTTGGAATCCAGACGCAGATTCCAGCGTCACGCGCTGGAATGACATCAGACAAGGCTTATTCAATTGGAACGATGATAGAACTACCAAGAGCAGCACTGATTGCTGATAAGTTAGCAAAACATGCAGAGTTTTTTAGTTTTGGCACTAATGATTTAACGCAAACAACCATGGGACTTTCAAGAGATGATTCAGTTAATTTCCTCGATTCTTATAAGGAAAGCAATATATTTGACAATGATCCATTTGAAGTGCTGGACATCGAAGGGGTAGGGGAGTTAATCAAGATAGCCATTGAAAGAGGCAAAAAAACCCGAAAAGAAATAAAACTAGGTATATGTGGAGAGCATGGAGCAGATCCAAAATCTATAGAGTTTCTCATCGAATCAGGGGTGGATTATGTTTCATGCTCACCCTATAGAGTACCGGTTGCAAAGTTAGTGGCAGCACAGTTTAGTGTAAAATCTAAGTTTATTGGGTAAGTGAGAAATATAGCAATAATATAACCACTGGTGACTTTCCTCACTTAGACAACTGTGTCAAGCACTGGAATGACACCCTACTTAACCGTCATACCGCCGCGGTATCTCATCCGCTAACAAGTAGCGGGATGACGATTGTCAAGGTGTCATCCGAGTCGCCCCTTTTTTGTCATCCCAGTGCCCAGACACTGGTTCACTCTATAATGGCAGTGTCTCTATGATGTAAGGAATCCAGTTTTTATGCAATCTCATCAAGAACGTTGTGTTTTAACGTAAGGTTGGCTACTTTTACACTCACTAACTTAGCTAGATCCCAGTGTCTGGGCACTGTAGACAATGTGGCAAAAAATATTATAGAATTCAATAGGATAATCCCTAGGCTCTGTGGACAAAATTTTAGAGAAGCCATACAAGAGCTCCAACAAAATTGAGAAAACCCATAAAAACCTCAGCAGTTTTATCAAATCTGGAAAAAATGCGCCTAAAATTTTTAATTTTACCAAAAAAATACTCAATCAAATGACGTTCTTTGTAGATATGCTCATCGTAATACCTTTGCACTTTTCGATTCCGTTTTGGCGGAATAACTACTGTACATCCCTTGTCTTCAAGACTTATAACAAAGGCATTGCTATCGTAGCCCTTGTCAGCTACTACAGTAGAGTTATAGATACTTTCGGTTAACACTTGTGCCTGCGTAATTTCATTTCTTTGACCAGGAGTCAGAGTAAATTTAAGTGAATTTCCAAGTGCATCGACAAGCGCATGTATTTTAGTTGTAAAGCCACCTTTGCTCCTCCCTAAAGCTTCTTGATCCTTGGAGTTTTTTGTATATCCAGATGAACATGGATGGGCTCGGATGATCGTACCGTCGATTATAGCAACTTCTAAATCAGGCTCTTGTTTAATATATTCAAGCAATTTTTTCTAGACATCTCTTTCACACCATCTTTTAAATCGCTTATGTATACTCCTGTAATTACCATAAGTTTTTGGTAAAAGTCTCCATTGGCAACCACTTCGCACTATGTACCACACTGCCTCTATGAATATTCTTAAACGTTTTTCATCTTTGCTGTGCATTCCTTTTACGCTTTTTATGAACTCTAAAATTTGTTTCCAATTTTCCTCTTTGATGTAATATTGCATATGGTAGTTTCTCCATTTTTTACCTATTAGGCTAAACTACCATCTTTTTCTCTCTTTTCATATTTTTTGTCCACAGAGCCTAGATCATATTCCTCCTGAGTTATGCGTTCTCGAACATAGACATAATTTAGTCTTGATACCTTGTTCTAATTTGCTTATTTCTTTTTCAATCTCATCATTTGGTTGCTTATTTTTATGTTCTAAAAGCATAAGTTGATGTTCTTTTGCAACTTTATCCGTGTCTTTCAATACCTTCTTCATTTCTTCCCATATAACTGGTTCTAGTATCTCCATGCGTATTGATTTGTTGCTACATACTCTAGTCCCGCCAAAACGGCTTGCATCTGTAACAGTACAACAATAGTAGCTCCTTCCTCCCTTAGCGTTTTTTGCTGCATAGTAGGCATATTTGCAACACTGACATACCATTAGTCCTTGTAATAGGTGCCTTCTTCCACTTCGTTGTATTCTTGATCTCTTTCTATTTTCATCAAGTTGTTTTTGTACTATATCGAATAATTCCTCTTCAATTATCCTTGGTATTGTTATTTTTATCCAATTCTCCTCATCAGTACGATAAACAGAATAGTTCCTTTTGCGCACTTTCCATCTTACCCTCACTGCTTTTCTTATTGGCCCTACCTTCGACTTACCAAATGCCGCTTCTCCTTTGTATGCTTGATTTCTTAATATTCTATGGATTGTACATACGTTCCACACTCCCTTGCCCCTTGGGGAAGCAGTACACCTCTCTTTTAGTCGTCGTACTGTTTCTTTTATACTTATTCTTTCTTGACCTACCCACTCAAACAGGTCTCGCACTATTTTTGCTTCCTCTTCATTTATTTCAAATTTTGTCTTCTCTCTATCTACATGCTCTATACGATCATAACCAAAAGGCGCAATACCTATTACACTGACACGACCTTTTTTTGCTGCATGGAGTTTTCCTCTACGACTACGTTCCATAATCTTTGTACATTTATTCTCTGACCCAAATGCCCTTATCCCTTGCACTTCCTCTGGTAACACTACATCATCATGGGGAATATGTGGAATCGTAAACGTCCTTATTTTCCTTTTTCCTCTTTTCCCTACTGTTGCTGGTGCTCATGGGACTTGTGTTGGTGATAAAGTTAAAACTCCGTGGTGTTCTTCTATCGTAATATGTCGAAACCTTACCGATCTACTTGGAAATAAATTTAAACTTTCTGTTCGACCATAATTTATCGGCAATTTGTTTATTACTTTAGTTAATTCCATCATACTAAATGCTGGATTTGTAAATGGATTTTGCATGTTTTTTCCCCTTTAATGCTGTAGATGTTTGTTGGCTTTTAAGCCCTTTGCGAATGATTAAGATGTTTGGTAGCTCTAAACCCCTTTGCGGATGATAACGCCTCGTGTTTCAAGTTGCTTTATTACCGCAGCTTTTTGCTCTTCTGTTATATTTGTTAACTGTAGCCTTTTATCCTCTCTTAGTTCTTTTGATAATATTTGCTGTTCTGTTTTTTGCTCTGCAGCTTGCATAAAACACCTTATCTTGACAATTAATGCCATTTATATTGAACAATTACATAATGTGCAAACATTTTTTTACATAATTTAATTTGTAGAAAGTTTTGCCTCAAATGCTTTTTAATTGACTCTCTTCTACAGGATAGTCATAATATATTATTTAGTCACAAGATTTAAGAGGGGGAACACTATGGGTCTGCTATATGAAATATTAGAAACGTTAAATAATGATCAAAACTTAGACTCAACTAATATAGTTGAAAAGATAAAACAAGAGTTTGAAAGGAGAATGGATGAGCTGTACTCACAATGGGATACTTGCAAACACAAATATAAGCTATGCGAAAAAGAATATAAATCATGGCAAGAAAGTGGGTTTTCATTAGACCATGATTTTAAGGAAGGTAGTGTATTACTGCATGTGGCTGCTGGGTGTAAATATTTTAATATAGTAAAGTATCTAAAAGACAGAGGTGCAAATATTGATATCCAAAATGAGCGTGGACATAATTCTTTGCATGAAGCTGTTGAAAATGATTGCAAAGAGATGGTACAGTTCTTATTAGAAAATGGAGCAAGTATCAATGCAAAAACTGAAGCGAGTGGAGAAACTCCTTTACACCTTGCTGTTAAAAAAGGCAATGTAGAAGTGATAGAGCTACTTATAGAAAAAGGAGCAAATGTTAATGCAGGTAATAAAGATGAGAATACTCCTCTACATTACGCAGGAAACATAAATATAGTGAGGTTACTAGTAGCAAACGGAGCAAATGTTAATGCAAAAAGTAAAAGTGACCCTCCTTATTCTATGGGATCTACTCCTTTACATTATGCTGCCAGTGCAGGTGATAAAGATATAGCAGAATTTCTGATAGATAATGGTGCAGATGTCAATGCCCAAAACGCACAAGGAGATACCCCTCTACATAAAGCTGCTTCACTATTTCGAGTGGACACAATTAAGTTTCTGGCAGCAAAAGGAGCAAAAATCGATATAATAGATAATCTTGGACAGACTCCATTACATGTAGCTGCACATTTAGGTTCAGAGAAAACAATATTAGCCTTAGTAGAACTTGGAGCAGACCCTTGGATAGAGGATAACAATGGTGCAACTCCAATAGACCATTATGTGTATGAAAGGCAAGCTTGGCAAAGCCGTGTTGATTGGGGTTTCACACAAGACCGTCCTCGTGAAACTGGGTACTTAATGAAGTTAAAACAAGCATACAATAAAGATCTATTTGTTCGTTATTCAACACTGTTACTGGGTGCTGTAGCAGCAATAACACTTTTCACAACTGGCAACATTACACCAGATGCAACACGTATAATAGGTGCAGCGGCTATAGTTACAGTAGCAGCACTTGCAGCTGGTCGTATCACATATGAAGCGGTTTAAACCCAGTACTAAAATGGCAAGAGTAGAACATGAGCGTTTTGTAGCAGCACAGCAATCACCACAGTAGTCTATTTCTAAATAAAAAAACTGTTTGCATTATATCTCATATTGTGGTAAGCCTAGCGTTAAGTGGTTCATATGAAGTAAAAATGAAAAACATTATCATCGCAGGCTCTGGTCCTGTTGGTTCATCTGTCCATCTCAGCCATAATTCTTGCACTTTTTTCCGAAACTCTGCATCTTTAGCTTTTGATTGCGGTTTTATTCCTGTTCCAACGCAATTACTCACTATCGTATCGATGATGTTTGCCGCATAGGAGTTCTTTCTTACCATGTCACGTGAACGACTACGCAGGTGTTCAAGGCTTTGAGACAGCAAGTTGTTTATGCTTCCTGACTCTGGTTGAAAGTGCAATAATCTCCTTTCTGAACCTGATGCATCCCATGCTGAACCTTTAGACTTTGGTGGTTTGCGGAATAATTGCTTGAATGATTTTAGTAGCATCACTTTTCCTTATCTGAAACTTTCGATAATTCAGCTTCTAACTCTTCTATTGTTGGCAGAGCTGTTTTTACCTCTTCTGGTAGATTTTCAGTGATTTGATACTCTGCTAACCCTATTGGCTTGTTCATGTCACGTAATGCATACTCGGCTACAACTCCAACTTTAGAGCGATATAGGATAAGACCAATTGATGGATTATCACCTGGCTGTCTTAATAAATCATCAACTGCTGAAAGGTAAAAATTCATCTTTCCAGTGTATTCTGGCTTAAATTTCCCTGCTTTTAGTTCAATTACAATATAGCAACGAAGCTTAACGTGGTAAAAGAGCAAATCCAAATAGAAATCTCTATCTTCAACCTGTAAATGGTACTGCCTTCCTAAAAATGCAAACCCTTCACCAAGTTCTAAAAGGAAACGTTCTATGTGAGCTACAAGAGCTTTTTCTACTTCCCTTTCATGCGCTTTTTTACCAAGACTCAAAAAATCAAATACGTAAGGATTTTTAAGCGTTTGCTGTGCTAAATCTGATTGAGGCGATGTAAGCTTATTCCTAAAGTTTGTTATTGCTTTACCTTCACGTTTATACAAATTTGTTTCAATTTGCATCGACAAGATATTGCGAGACCAGCCGTGTTCACGCGACTTTTTAGCATACCAAAATCTTTCTTCTTTGTTTTTAATTTCGTACATTATTACGATATTGTGACCCCAAGGTAATTGGTCAACAGCTTGTTGACCAATTTCGTTTTCGCTATATTCTTCCGCAAACCTTCTCATATACTTTAGATTTTGAATGCTAAACCCCTTCATATCAGGAAAAGCATCTCGCAAATCTTTACTTAGTTGTTCAATAACTTTCGCTCCCCAGCCATATTCTTTTTGCCGTTTTAAGATTTCTGTACCAGTATAATGATAAAGCAAAATAAGCTTACTATTAACCGCAAGTGCTGCTTTGTAACGATTAGTAGCAATATAACCTTTCAACTGCTCTAAAAATTCTGTATATTCTTTTCCTATAATTTTTGTCATAGTGTTCCTTTCAACGATTTTTATCATTATATGATCCCTTTATTCGTTGAAATAACAATTTTTCTTTTTGGCTTCACACCTGCAACTTTTAACTCTGCTTTGATTCGTTGCCTGAGCTCCAATAAATCCTTTATTTGAACTTCCCCGTACCGAACTACATGGTCACCATATGCAATTGAGACAACCCTTTCCCCGCTCTGTAGCTTCTTTATCGCTTCTTCTACTTGTGTTAAATATTCTTCACTGTACATTTTTCTCGCTTAGCCACTTGCTCTTTCTCACTCTTTTTGACTTTTTAGCTTTTTCACCTGCTAAACTCTCCCATTTACTTTCTGGCCATCTATCTATTCCCAGGGCAATAGACGCAGCTCTTGCATAAACTCTGCAATCTAGTACTTCATTTCGGTCTCTTATCTTTTGCCACTCTTGTTTGGTATATCCTTTTACTACTTTGGTAATTAGTTGCTCTGCGGTTAGCTGTTTAAAATACTCAGGTGTATACTCTGGAAAATGACAATACCCCGGCGCCCCTTCTGTTAAAACATTAAGTAGCTGAAAAAGCTCTGACTTTAATATCGATACCCCAACTGGCCACAGCTTCATTCCTCTCTTTAGCTTTTGTCCGCTAACTGTTACATCTACTCTACTTGGGCTGCTCAGTGGCACTAGCGCTTTGTTTGCCCCTTTTACTGCCATTACTCTCCCAGAGCCTTGGTGACTTCTTACCCAGTTATATACCTCTTGTGTTGCATACCCAGCATCTACCGCCATCATGCTTATCATGTATTCAAGCCCATTTTCACCGATAAAATGATGATTTAATAGCTCCGAAAGTTTTCCCCATACTTCTTCCCCTCCCGGATCTCCTTCAAATACCTGGTAGTCTATTGACCAACTTTCTCGGGTTTTTCCCCATGCTACTACTTCTAACCGATCTTTTTGCACATCAACCCCTGCCGTCAACACTACTTTGCCACACTTGCATTGCCTTTACCGGTGATAAAACGTTTTATCGTCTTGACAGGTACACCTTGATAAGGTATATGATGCTTTTCACACCAAGCAGCTAAAACAGCAAAGAAACCACCATAACAATGCGCAGCATCAGTTCCAAGGTGTCTCCTTACCTCCTCAAAGTACACTGTAGAAATGTCTTTCAAGGAATTAAGCCAATTACTAAAACTTAAAAAGCACATGCCACCTCCGCTGAAACGGCTAGAGTGAAAACTCTCACTGCCACTTTGGATTACTCCATCTGTAAGAATTGCCCAGCCGGTTTGCTTGCCGAGGTCGAGTGTTAGGATTGACATAACTGGAAATTTTCATCTAGAGACAGCAAATATATGCATGTAATATATATACGTAAATTCTCAGAAATTCGTCCAAAAAATGTGAAAAAAAGTTAAAATAATTTTAAGGCAGCTAATTACGTTTTTTACAACAGAAGTCTTCGCTATTTGAGTTGTTTCCATTTTGGAAATAACTGTTTGTCGGGATTTTAAAGAGGTTACATGGGTTTTTGATAAAGGTGCTATCTCTTCTATCCAAATCACTAATAACGCTATAACAATCCTCTAAAACGCTTTAAAGAATTGGGTTGCAGTAGAGACAATTGAAATGGGCTAATAGCTCTTTATTTACAACGAAAATGTGCTATGTAAAACTGTATCTTTTTGGTTTTAATTTTAAGGGGGGTGAAAAATTGTCCCCTCCCTTGAGAGAGCCCTATATCTCTGCTTTTTTTGACTACTACAAAAGAAGCTTTTCCGTTGGAGACAATAAATTTTGCTCTTTGTCTCCATTTTGAACTATTGAGCGGTAGTTATCTGGTTCTTTACATTAAATAACTCAGATATATTATAGTGCATTTTTTATATTAACTAAATCTCTTAACCGGTCATTGTTAAATTCTGTAATCCAACTCTCGCCACTACTTATAGTTAGGTTTGCCAATTCCTTCTTGCTTTGAATCATCTCATCAATACGCTCTTAAAATGTACCTGTTGAAAGTAGCCTATACACTATAACATTACGTTCTTGCCCGATACGATAGGCCCGATCTGTTGCTTGTGCTTCCACTGCTGGATTCCACCACAAATCGTAATGTATTACATGGTTTGCTGCTGTTAAATTAAGTCCTGTTCCTCCAGCTTTTAAAGACACTATAAGAATGTTGGACTGGAATAAGTTTTGAAAGTCATTAACCATTTCGTCTCGTGCTTTACGGGACAGTCCTCCATGTAAAAATGGCACTTTTGACTCAAACCTTTCTTCAAGCAATTTAGATATAATTTCACCCATTTCAGTGTATTGAGTAAATATCAATGATTTTTCTGCAACTTCACCAATACTAATCAATATTTCCTCAAGCATCTGCATTTTACCGGATTATTCAATACTCGCACGCTTTTTCTTGCCAAACTGTGATAGATGGTTACAAATTTGCTTTAAAGCATTGATAAGTTTAAAGATTAGTCCCTTACGTTCAATTCCTTCACTTTTTTCTATTTTTTCCCATATTCGCATCAACAACTTCTTGGTAAAGAGCCGCTTGCTCTGGAGTGAGAAAACAATAACAATTACTCTCAATTTTATCTGGTAAATCCTGAATAATGCTTTTATCGCTCTTAAGTCTACGTAACATAAAAGGGCTAGTTATTTTCATGAACCTTTCTAGGCAAGATTTATCTCTCTCTTTCTCAATTGGTATTGCAAAGTTGGTCCTTAAACTGGGTAGCACTACCTAGGTAAGATCTATTGGTAAAATCAAAAATACTCCAATACTCTAGCAGTCTATTCTCAACAGGTGTACCACTCATAGCTATTCTACATTTTGCTTTTATAGCTTTAATTGCTCTGGTTTGGTCAGCGTCACGGTTCTTAATATTTTGTGCTTCATCAATTACGAGCAAAAACCATCCAACTTTGTCAAGTTCTCTCTTATCGCTACGTGCAATACCATAAGATGTTAGAGCCACATCATAATCACTTGCTAATCCTCGATTTTGTCCGTGATAGATGAAAAGCTTTAATTCTGGTGCAAAACGTTCCATCTCTCGTTGCCAATTACTTAATATGCTTGTTGGAGCTACTATCAAAACTCTATCCCGATTTAAAAATCCTGTATTTTTACAATATAAAATAGCTGCAATAACTTGTATAGTCTTACCAAGACCCATATCATCAGCAATTATGCTACCAAACCCACTTTCTATGTTCTGTACAAGCCAGCTAAATCCGCGTTCTTGATATGGGCGCAATTGTGCTGTCAGATTGTTTGGCGTAGTTACAGGTGTATAAGTGTTAAGTTTTTTAAACAAGCTTGTAAGCTGCTGGTCAAATGCTACTTTAGTTTCATCCAACTCACCTGTTAAAACAGCTTGCATGAGTTCTGCTCGATTGAGAGAATTAGGTAGCTTATCAAGTTTCTTTAGTAAACCTCCTACTTGTTTGTCATCTAGAAGTACATACTGATCCATAATACGCACAAGTTTACGAGAGTTTTTTAGTAGCCTCTTAAACTCTGAAATACTAAACTTCTTATCACCTATTGCTACTCTCCAATCAAACTTTAATATGTCCTCAAACATCATGAAGATTTCGTGATTATCATCATCTTCTTCTTTTATTTCATCTTTAGTAGACAAGTTAAGACTTAATTGCGGTTTGAAGACTTTTTACAAGGATTCTGGTAAAATAGCTACAATGCCAATCGTTCTTAATATCGGCAAAGTGTCTGTAAACACTGATGAGAAACGATCTAAGTATAGAAATAATGTACGATTACTGTTGATTGATTTTTCTAATTCTGGTATATGCTCAAGCAAAAATGCAAGGTCAGATAAAATACTCAGTCTTAATTCTTTATTTTGATTAGGAAGTGCCTTATCTAATTTCATCGGTGGCTCTGTACCGTCCAGAGATATCTGTATGTCAAGTTCAAATCTGTCGTAATGATCCCGTATAATTAAATGAAATTTGTATGGTTTACCTGCTAAGTAAAGGTGTGACAACCAGACATTAATTATTTGCGATTTTTCTTTGTCGATTAGTCCATGAAACTTTTGATACTTGCCAGTGAAAAACAGTCTAAAGATGTTCACATATTTATATTCATCAAGTGATACAGGAAAATTGTTTGTTATATATCCTAAAAGGATGAGAGAAGTAGCAACATTTACCTGTTCCTCTGGTTCTATAGCACGTCCCTTGTACTGCACCAATAGAGGCGGACAAATAGATGATATCTTGCTATGAATTTCCTTAACTGATTCATTAGACAACGCAGGAATCCATCTCATTATAATTTCTTCTCTTTTGTTTTGTAATACTTGTGGTATTAGCGCTGACTTTTCCATCAGCATATGTGCAAACTGTGAAATCATATGCATGAAGCGAAGTTCAGGATTAAGCCTGTGAAGTAACGAATTAGGAATGTCGTTTAAAAATTGTGCTACATTTTTTGGTAAATTTTTATCGGTTGCAAATAACTTACTTATACCATTGTTTACCTGAATCAGTTGATAACGATCATCAATAAATAGTTAAAATGTTTGCCAATGTTCGATATGCACCCATTTCTCAATAAACAGTTCTTCTTCTGTAAAAGACTGATTTCCTGTGGGATATCTTTACCAATGCTTATAAGCTGTTTGCAAGGTATGGCAAAAGTTTTTCTCAAAAAAAAGCGGATTATTCGTCAAAATACTGCAAACACAATTAGCAAGGTCAGGAATAGTTGATAAGTCAATGTTATCTAAAATTACTTGATTGGAAGTTGCTTGATCGCATGTTTTAAATACATCATCAAGCGTTAAGATTTTTTGAACATCTCCTAATTTTCCATCCCAAAAATCATCGATGAATGCTAGTAAGTTACAATTACGAATATTAAAAGCCAATAAAGGATTTCTATCAATCTCTTTAGCAATAAGATAAATTACAGCAGCAATATGCTTACAAGGTACAGCCCTATCAGGACAATTGCATCTTGCATTTATTTCTTTCCGCTCTGAAGTAAACAATTTCGTACCAAGATCATTGAGCTTATCAAGCAAATTGATCGTTCTTACTTCTCTCCATTTTAAAGAAAACAATTTAGTGTAAAAATTATTGAGTTTATCAAACAAACTGATTGTTTTTATTTCTTTCCATTTTGAGGGAAACAACTTAATGCCAGAATCATTGAGTTTATCAAGTAAGCTGCTCGGTAACCGTCTGTTTATTAACCGAGATAATATAGCTGGTGAAGTTTTTATAATTTGATGAATGGTATGATTCTCTGAAGCATTGAATTCTCTTAGTATAACTTCAACTCTATATGATTGACCCGAACCATAAACTTTAGCTACGATTACATTACTATTAATTTTAATACCAGAGACTCTCCCATCATTGGCATAGGTTCTACCACGTTGTAATCGATTATCGCAGTCAACTCCACCAAGGCATTGAAGCCACTTCTTACCCCACCATGTTCTTCCATAAATAGTCATTTTATAAAATCGTATATTTCAATATAAATAAATTGAATATTAATCTTATAGATAATTTTTCTAAATATATCAAACCCACCTTAAACAACTATAGTGTTTCTTCAGAGCAAGCTACCAATTTTAGAACGGTTTAACATCAATTACTACTATAAAACGCCAACAGAAATAAGTTAAAATAAGCATTTGTTTGTTGCTATAGATCAAATTTACTTATGTTAAGCTGCATAAAAGTGCAACCAAGACTATACAAAAAGACTTAAAACTCTCAAAACCTTATGAATTTATATGTAACCAGTACTCCTAATTTATTTACAATTCATCACTCTCTGGGACCATACAGAATTGGGGTTAAAAGGTTTACTTGGGAAAATAGTTTTTTATGCTATACTTGATTAATTATTAATAGAGGCTTAAGATATGGCTCGTGATGATTCCCTGGATTCAAGTTGGGTTGATTTAAGCGGAGAAACAATTGGAACTAAAGATCGTCGCCATTCTGGAGGTTCAGGTGTTGAAAGTCAATCTGATCAAGGCTCTACAACTACATTAGAATATAAGCTGACACAATTTTTGCTTGATCAGGCAAAAGCTGATAAAAATGATCCCAGTGTAAATTCTGGTAAACAAGCATACCTTGATCTGAAAAGGATGAATTTTATAATTAATAAGCAGACAATAGGAGAAGATTATGTTAGCGGATTGTATAATAAGTACAATAACTTAGTTTCAAATGGAAAGGAGGATTACCGTCTATTTGCAAAGCAAGTCTTCACAGAAATGTTCAAGCATGCTAAAGCAGAAGTTCCAAACGATCACATACTGGAAGAATTAATTACTAGTTGTAATCAAGCGGGGCATGAGTTTGCGATGTATGGTCAAATTCAGCCTATACTTGCTCAGTATAATTTAACACCAATAATTGATAAAAGAACAATGAGCATTCATTTTAATAGCACAAATTCTGTAGATATTGAACATCATGAAGTTATAAATGTAATCAATTCTAACGATCCAGAAGCAAAAATATGTGAGTCAAATAGCTCACTAGAATTCACGCTTAAGTCTCAAGATGGTAAAGTAGAGTATGAAAATGGCAAAGTAACATTTACCGTTCCTCAAGAATTAAATAACTACAAAACTGATGGTAAAAGTTTATTAGGTGATATTAAAGAATGTTTTGCAGATGCTGATAATGCAGTTATTGAGTCTCTTACTGCAAATATTGGTGAAGGTCCTAAGTCATTTGTTGCTGAAAATCCGTCTATTACTATTTTAGATAATGTTATACGTGAAAAACATTCCTCAATTATTCAAAATGTGCACACAAATTTTATATTGAAACTCGCTGAAAATTCAGGAGTGGAGTTTTTAACCATCCAACAAAGATATCAAAACGCTTGTCATACTTCTATAAGTGTAGATAATAATGTTGCCGGTCAGTTTAATGAGGAACTTAATGGAGATGATTCAAATCTAGAACAAGATGAATTTGAAATAATTGATATTCAAGAAGAGCAAAGGCCAGGTATTTTAGGACCAAATAAAACTGAAATTGCAGGATTTAGCCAAGAGAAGTTATTAGAAATCATCAATTTTGTTAAGGTAGGCTATTATGTTAGTGATTATAACCTTAATAATAAAAAGTTTTCTGAGTTAGAGGAAAGATCTTATAGAGTTCCAGCTAAACTTAAGGAAGAAGGTTATAAAATAATTCAATTCTATAATATGCGTGATAATGAACAACCATATCGACATGCTGGTTATGTTTTTATAAAAGATAAGGAAATAACTATAGTTTACCGCGGTAGTCGTAATCTCTTTGACTATATTACAGATATTAGAATACCTTTAATTTATGCACCTGAGCTTTTGCCTGAAGGTGGAAAGATCCACTCAGGTTTTTATTCTTTATTTAAGGATTCTTGGGGCAGTGTTTATGAGATACTAAGAGGGTATGCTAATGATCAAAAGTTAGAAATTAAAGATTTTAAAATTAACCTTGCAGGTCATAGTATGGGAGGTGCTATTGCCACCATAGCTGCTCTATGTTTAAGTGTAAGAGAGGGTGCAGAAGATTTGCATGTTGCAACTTTTGCTTCTCCAAGGGTTTTCGATTCTGCTGCTGCTGAGGTTTATGAAGAGCGCCTTGGAAAGAAAACTATTAGAGTAGTTAATCAATCAGATTTAATACCTTCATTACCACTTGGTTCTATGGGTTATAAACACGTGGGTGAACAATTAAGAATAAGTAGTAGTTCTTCACTTTATGCTCATCCATTGGACGTGTATCGCAATCTTATTGCAAATCTTGAACCTGACCAATTTAAGTCTGATAATAGTGTATCTATATACTATTATCTTTCTTACCTTGTTACAGTATTGTATAATGTATCCACTGTACCAAGTTACCTCATTCCAAATACCCATTCAAATGGTGATGAGCAATATTTCAAACAAGTAAAGAACAAACATAAAGATGCTTCACTTTCTGAAATGATGAAATATTCTGGATCTAGTAATAAACAGAAAGTAGTAATTTATGAGGATTCTAAACCTGGTAAAGACGGGTTTATAACCTTTCACACACTTGATAACTTGTTTGCCATGATGCTATCTTTACCTAGACATGGAAGAGGTGAAGGGTTAAAAGTTAACCTTCATGGTATTGCTTTTTTTGTTAACAATAATTATCTCAGTGGAAACACCATTAGTCTGAGGCTATTGAAAACCTTAATTGATAACTATCCAGTAAGCTTGGCACTTATGAAGAAAGAGAAAAAGAGTAATAAACTTAATGGAGGTTCTTCTTTTACCGCAGCTATCTCAACGTTAACAATAGCTGAAGTTTCTTCAACGAATTCATCTTTAGGTGATCATAGCAATAATAATGTACAAATCGCAGTGCAGAGTGATGAGAATCAGCAAATGAATGCTGAAAAAGCTGGTAGCAGTAACACTCCAGGAATTCCTGAACAAATACTTGTACCAAGTAATGAAAAAGAGCTTGTAGCAAGTACAGGTACGGTATGGGAGATGTCATTACCAAAACAGGAAATGCAGGAGATTTGCGTGTTGCAACTTTGGGTACTCAACAGGTTGTTCCTCATGGTGGTGCTAAAATTTTAACAAGTTTTATAAAAAGAATGCTACTGGGCTTTCAGTAGAGTTTATTGCTGGTAATATTAGTGAGATAGTACAGAAGTTTCTTAACGCTGGGATATCACAAGTCGTAGTTTCTACCTCCACTGGTAGTTCCGTATCCTTGGGTTTTAATGATATGAGTAAAGCAAGTCAAGGAGGACTTCAAAAAATAGCAAAAGCACTTATGGACTTGTTTACAAGAGGTGAATCTAATAGTAGAACTGTCAATGCTATTACTAATTTTTCTACTGTTAAACACCAGCCTTAAAACAAGAAAATAATACTCATGGCAACGATCAACAACCAAGTGATTCTGTTTCTATATTCAAAGTGATGATGTAGAAGTCGGTAGCACTACTATAAATGATCAATCAACCTCTATTATCAGTAGCGATGGTGAGGATAAACAAATTCCTGTTCAACAAGCAATTCCTATAGTTCCCAAGAAATCAGAAGAACTTGCTGCACAAACTGCTCAAGATATATCAGTTGGAGATGATGTAGCAGCTTCCGTTATTAGTAATGATAATCATAGTGATTCAAGTGAAATTCAGTTATAAGCTACTGTTCAACAATTTATTAATAAAGATGGTACTGCACCATCTGTTCAACTAGCTGCACCTAAAAGTTTAGATAAGAATAGTGGTAAAAAAGATACACAACCAAAACTAATACCAACAGGGGTACCTTTAGTAGCTAGTAAAGACTCTAACCGAGTAAATAATGTTCAAGGTAACAGCAAACAACCTAGGCTCTGTGGACAAAAAATATGAAAAGAGAGAAAAAGATGGTAGTTTAGCCTAATAGGTAAAAAATGGAGAAACTACCATATGCAATATTACATCAAAGAGGAAAATTGGAAACAAATTTTAGAGTTCATAAAAAGCGTAAAAGGAATGCACAGCAAAGATGAAAAACGTTTAAGAATATTCATAGAGGCAGTGTGGTACATAGTGCGAAGTGGTTGCCAATGGAGACTTTTACCAAAAACTTATGGTAATTACAGGAGTATACATAAGCGATTTAAAAGATGGTGTGAAAGAGATGTCTAGAAAAAATTGCTTGAATATATTAAACAAGAGCCTGATTTAGAAGTTGCTATAATCGACGGTACGATCATCCGAGCCCATCCATGTTCATCTGGATATACAAAAAACTCCAAGGATCAAGAAGCTTTAGGGAGGAGCAAAGGTGGCTTTACAACTAAAATACATGCGCTTGTCGATGCACTTGGAAATTCACTTAAATTTACTCTGACTCCTGGTCAAAGAAATGAAATTACGCAGGCACAAGTGTTAACCGAAAGTATCTATAACTCTACTGTAGTAGCTGACAAGGGCTACGATAGCAATGCCTTTGTTATAAGTCTTGAAGACAAGGGATGTACAGTAGTTATTCCGCCAAAACGGAATCGAAAAGTGCAAAGGTATTACGATGAGCATATCTACAAAGAACGTCATTTGATTGAGTATTTTTTTGGTAAAATTAAAAATTTTAGGCGCATTTTTTCCAGATTTGATAAAACTGCTGAGGTTTTTATGGGTTTTCTCAATTTTGTTGGAGCTCTTGTATGGCTTCTCTAAAATTTTGTCCACAGAGCCTAGTTATCCAGACAAAAACAACCCTGCTCCACAAAATGCAAAAAGTAAGTTGCCTGTGATAGCTGCTGCTATGTTAGCAATAACCGGAGTTGCTAAAGGGATAGCTATTGCAGTTTACTTGGAAATGCTAATGGTAGGAATAGCAGTTGGAGCTTGTTGTCTAGTTGCAGCTACAATCATATATTACTGTAATAGACCTTCAAATTTAGTTGAACCTCCAGCTAGTTGTAATAGGCCTTCAAGTTTACTTGAGGGTAGTAATGTTGAACCTTCAGCTAGTGCATCCATTGTATAATAAGTTGAAGAATAAATATAGTAGTTTACCATTTAATAATTTATTATCATTATGTTAATTATTGTAAAATAAGAACCAAAGCCTGATTTAAAATGCGTACTCGATAAATACTTCGGCGAAAGTACTCAGGTACTTTGCCTATTCTTTAATTGGTGGAGCAGAAAAGACTCAATTTGAAGTATTAAACAAGTTAAAAGAGCTAGGATTCTGTGTTAATGAGTATAAATTTTTAGCAAACAATGCAGATGAAATGTTGGAGTTCTACAATCAAATCTATAGTAATCGTCATAATTTAGGCTATGATATCGATGGCGTAGTCTACAAGGTTAATGATTTGAAATTACATGATAGATTAGGAAATACCAACAAAGCACCACGCGGGGCTATAGCACACAAACTTCCTGCAGCTCAAGGAAAAACTAAAATAAAAAAAATATCAGTACAAATAGGCAGAACAGGTGTGCTGACACCAATTGCAGAATTAGTTCCGATAAATATAGGAGGGGTGATCATTACTAGAGCAAATCTGTATAATAAAGATGAAATTAAGCGCAAAGACATAAGGGAAGGTGATATCGTAGTAGTAGAACGAGCTGGAGATGTTATTTCCCGCATTGTAGAAGTGGATAAAAAGTCTCGTTCTCGTAATACACCAAAGTTTATATTTCCTGATACTTGCCCGGAATGCGGAAGTGCAGTAGATATATTTAAAGATGAAGCTACAGCTAGATGTTCCGGAGAAAACGGTTGCCAAGCACAGCGAATAGGAAAGTTAAAATATTTTGTGGAAGTTCTTGACATTAAAGGTTTTGGCAGTAACCAAGTGGAGTTCCTTTATGACCTTGGTTTGATAAGGAAAATATCTGACATTTTTGCTCTCGAAGAAAAACTCAAAAATTTCAACTTAAGTGAACAAGAGGGATGGGGTGAAAAATCAATATCTAATTTACTGGATTCTATCAATAGCAGAAAAACCATAACTCTTGAAAAATTTATATCTTCTTTGGGAATTAAATTGGTCGGACCACACGTAGCAAAATTACTAGCAAAACATTATAGCTCATATGAAAATTGGTATTCTGCTGATGAAGAAGAATTAATGAGCATAATAGGTGTAGGAGAAAAGATTATAGATTCATTAATATCTTTCTTCTCTGGAAAGGATAATATTGAAATGGTAAATGACCTTGCTGCTCAGTTAAATATTCTGCCTGTGGTTGCTAATACTAGCAATTCCATTTTTAATGGCAAAACAGTAGTTTTTACTGGAAAACTTTCAAAAATGGAAAGAAATGAAGCGCAAGCACTAATGGAATCTTTAGGCGCGATTGTGAGTTCAAATGTATCGCCTAAAACGGACTTCTTGGTTGTCGGTGAAAAACCTGGGTCAAAGTATAAAAAAGCTTTAGAACTAGGTGTTAAAATTTTAACTGAGAAAGAATGGCTTTTTCACCATAAAAGAAACACTTAGACCAGTTCAGAATGGCCTTTATATGTATAACTTCAATTTTGGGGGCATAACTACTTAATTTCATCGCCAGGTTAGTCTCTCACACCAAAAATAAGTATTTTTAAAGCTCTTTATAGCTACTAAATTCATGAATTCATTTGCCAGGGTTTTTAGGTATTTTATAGCGTGGCTTATAAAAAGATCTACAAAAGGACCTCTAAGGTGCGTAGTAGTATTCTAAAGCCACCTATGGGAGACATTTTTTTCATCAACGCATTCAAAACTTAAAAAAATAAACTAAAAATAAAGAAGTTGAATATTTTTTCAGAATTATGTATAATTATCAATGCTTTTTAGGTTAGTTCGTTATGGCTCTTTCGAAGTTTCTCGATCCCAAAAATGATGTCGCCTTTCGCCGTATCTTTGGTACTGAAAAGAATAAAGATATCCTCATTCACTTCCTCAACGATATTCTGGGCTTTACTGGCAAAAATGCAATACAGGATATAGAGTTTTTAAGTACTATTCAAGACCCTGATATTGCCTCTAAAAAGCAAAGCATTGTTGATGTGTTGTGTAGGGATTCCACAGGAGTGCAATGCATAATTGAGATGCAGGTCGCTAAAACTAAAGGATTTGAAAAACGTGCCCAATACTATGCTGCCAAAGCCTATTCAAGACAGGCTGACAAGGGCGGTCAATACCATGACCTTAAGGAAATTATCTTTATTGCTATAGCAGATTGTATTTTATTTCCTGATAAGTCTGAGTATAAATCAAAACACACTATTCGCGATGAAGATACTAATGAACATGACCTAAAAGATTTCTACTTTATCTTTATTGAGTTGCCTAAATTTCCAAAAACCAAAGAGGATCAGCTTTCAAGTATTGTTGAGAAATGGATCTACTTCTTTAGATATGCAGATGAAACTAGTGAAGAAGAGCTAGAAAGAATAATAGGAAGTGATCTAATAATTAAAAGAGCTTATGAAGAACTAAATAGGTTCAACTGGTCTGAAAAAGAATTTATTGCCTATGAACAAGAGATCAAGCGTATTCGTGATGAACAGGCTGTACTCGCTCAAAAACTCGATGATGCTAAACAAGAAGGTAGACAAGAAGGAATCTACCGTCTTAAACATCAAGATAAAAATTATTGTTTTTTATCATAGCATTTAAACAAATGATGATTTTTCTCATTACAGCAACTAAAGCGACTTTGCCAGAGTCAACTAAACGCTGGTAAAATACTTTCATTTTTTTATTATGACGCATTGCAACCACAGCAGACATGTATAATGCTTTTCGAGCATAAAATCTGCCACCTATGACTTGGGCCTTGCTCACTTTCCTTCCGCTTTCACTAGTTTTTGGTGCAACTCCAACTAGACAAGCTATTTCCTTATTATCTAACCTACCAAGTTCAGGTACCTCTATGAGTAGGATACTTGCGGTTTTCCGTCCAACACCTTTATAGCTAGTTAGCAGTTTGCTTTTTTCCTTCAAATCAGGATCAGAGTTTATTATATCTTCTATGTCTTGCCTAATTTGCTCTAATTGTTTTTTTGCAAATTCTATCTGTTTTTCTATATATTCCCTGGCTTTTCCTGTAACCTTATGCAAACGACACTTATTTGCATGAACTTCATCGTTTAGATTGCGCTCAACTGCTCTTAGCTCTTTTAGTTCTTCTTGCTTTTGTGAAACTATGTATTCTATTACTTCGTCATTTTTTGTGATAAATTCAGCATATTTTTCTAGTAATTTTGCATCTAATTTATCTGTTTTTGCAAAGTGGTTGCAGGCTTTTGCAAATGCATACCCGATTTGGGTGAGCTCTGTGAACAGCTATGTTATGTTCTTGTAACAATTTTATTACAAGTTTCTCATAACCTCCTGTGGATTCTACTACACATAACTTAACAAATACGTTAGCCATTTTCGACTTTATAAACTCAGATATAGCTCTCTCTGCATTTTCTATACGCTGATGTTTATTGTTGATTGAGATATCAAGTGTTTCTTTTGAAACATCAATACCCACAAAAACTGTTCTAGCCATTTTTGTACCTATAAATATAATCAAATAATAATGTAAATGCTGTACAGGATTGTGATTCGATCTTTTAGATCCTCCTACCGTTCGTACTCCATTTTTTAAAGCTAGGAGTGTACTGAGATGCCTACGATTTCTATCAATCAATCCAATTGACAGTATCACTCCTTGCTCATTATAGTCTTGCGACTTTGATTTAATATACAATCCTAATCGGTCATGAAAAAGGCAGAAAAGAGGGTGAAAAGCAAGCTAAAATAGCAGTTGCAAAGAATCTACTTAAAGCAGGGGTTTCTATTGATATTATAGCTCAAACTACTGGTCTTACAGTTAACGAAGTCAAAGACTTAAGCTAATTCTATCTTTGGGTGTCTAGATGAACATCTTTATACTAGATGAAAACCCAGCAATTGCGGCTCAAATGTTATGTGATAAGCATATAGTAAAAATGCCATTAGAAACTGCTCAATTATTGAGTAATGTTTTTTCAACAGCATTGAAAGTGCCAAATCCTTTTGTCAGTATCATAAATCAGAATATAGAAGTCCTATATAAACTGACTCACAACAATCATCCTTGTTCTTTGTGGGCTAGGCAATCGAAAGGGAATTTTTGTTGGTTGATAGAGTACGGAAGAGAATTATGTAAAGAGTACACTTGGCGATACAAAAGAAAGCATAAATCAGAGGAAGTAATAAATTGGTGTGATAGTAATAAGGATTTACTCATTTTTCGATCAACTGATATGCAAGCTTTTATACAAGCACTGCCGGATCAGTATAAATGCAGCAGTTCTGTGGAAGCTTATAGGAGATATTATCTCAAGGAAAAGATGAGATTTGCTAAGTGGGAAAATGGCAGAGGAGCACCAGATTGGATAATAGGAAATCCTGCGACGTAATACCACAGCTAATACAGCTCATAAATAGAGAAGCCATCCAAATCGGACATGAAAAAAGCATCCTAATCGGCGAAGAAAAAGGTGAAATGAAAGCTAAAATAGCAGTGGCAAAAAATTCACTTAAGGCCGTTGTCTCTATAGATGTTATAGCTGAAATCACCAGACTTTCCCTTGACGAAATCAAACAGACTTTCTAATCAATCAACATTAGTTAGAGAAACAGTAGGAGCAAGTAGCCACAAAAAATGCAAACACCTGCTCCTTCCTTCACTCAGGCTCTATCTGATCAATTCAGTAGAATTAGTTGTAATTGATACGTTATTTAAATTGATTCTAGGACCAGATAGAGCTACAGCTTTATTAGTACTTACTGATGAAGGATCAACATTTGCTTTGTCCAGTAAAGGCATCATTTCTTTCTGCAACATTTTCTCGATTTTACCTTTAAAAAGACATTGAGAATTTCTCCTTTTGCTCTAATGCTGGACAAGCTTTTTCTGCATATGAGTACAGCATACCTGAGATTTCATGATAGTTTCCCGCTATGACTTTCTTAAGTACACTTGATTGTACTTCTTGAAAATTAATTTTTAATTGTTGTACCGATATACCACAACGAAAAGCTGCTTGTTTTAGTTCTGCTTCAAACTTATCTACGATATTTAATGAATAGCCTTGTGCCTCTTGCAAAGAAATCTGTTTATCTGCTGAAGAAGTATACATTTGTCTTTTACCTCTCTTGGCCAGCAACATATCAGCTAATAGTATTCTTCCATTTATATCAGATTGTGCTGAAATGCTTCTAATGTCTGGCACCACTTTAGTTTTATCGTCAATTCCTTTTACAAATTCTTTATTTACTAAAGGCGCTGATAATAGAGTCTGCTTGTTGGAAACGCTTTGAAAAGATAATCGACTCATTATGTTTACAAACCAACCTCGAATCTGGAACAAAAGTGGTTTTAAATAAGGTTAATCGATAGAACGACGGCTACGGTTCCCATTCTCTACTTCCATCGAAGAGTTTGCTACTTGAATTGTTTTGTAGTTTCTTTCCTTTACCACCCCAGCCTTTCTTTTTGTCATTTGATAGTCAACGGCAAGTGTAGTTATAATCCCTAGTACTATTAGGCTAGAAGTTACTACTGCAGCAAGATTTACCCTGCGTGTTGATACAAATGAAACAAGCCCAGCAGAAAAAGCAACTATAGGAGTGAAAAAAGTTCCAACTCTTATATAGTCTGTGCGATAATCCCTTATCCTATATAACTCATCAAGTAAAATTGGACCAAACTCCCATCCAAATAACCGACACTTTCTACGACTAGATAAGAACTCAACAACATTTTTTTGCCACTCAGACAAACTGGATGCATGTTTTATCAATTTCTCCCCATTCCTATATTTGCACCATCCGAAACAATGAAGCTCTATCAAACCCACGTCCATATTTAATCTGAAGTTCTTTTGCAAGTTGGGAGATGATTCGTTTGCCATAGTCTGCACGTTTGTGCTTTAAGATATCTTGACCAATTCTGAAGCCAATTTCCCAATTTAACAATACTAGAGTAGAATTGAAATGTGTAGCAAGATGATTCTTTGCTCTATCTATTAAATTACTAATATCCCCTAATAAGCTAGTAGTGATATCCATCAACGCTATTTTCAATAAAGAACCATTGTAGCACAAAAACTAACTTTCTTAGATTTTAATATGTATGCAAGAGGTTACTTTCACCCCGAAAAAACATTACTACTTCCTCTTATTACCTTAAATCCACAGGAAAATCTCGCTTGAGTGAGGCTATATCTACACACTACGTTTTCTTTATTTTGCTTATAACTTCCACAAGCAGTGCAAACATAAATGAAGAATACAAATATCCTTTTGGTAATTCTATATGAAATCCATGAAGTATGAGGTACACACCGACAAGTAAAATAAATAAGATAGCAATTACTTTTAAGCCTGGGTTAGATTTGATTAACTGGGCGGTATAACTTGATAAAAACAGCATTGCTAGCATGGAAAATGTAAACGCTGTGGCAATTATTATCATGTTATAAGTTAATGCTATAGCAGTTAATATCGAATCAACTGAAAAAACTAAATCTATTAATATAATTTGTAGCACAACTAAAAAAAATTTTGATTTAACGTTTGCTTTCTTTTTATTTTTCTTACATACAAAGATGTCATCCCATAACTCCATAGAGCTTTTAACAATAAGGAATAATCCCCCTGCGATCATAAGTAAATCCCTTGCTGAAATATTTAGCGATGCAGTGTGAAATATAGGTTTTTGCATTGACAATATAGATGATGTAAAAAATAGTATTACAAAACGCATTAATAGCGCTAATCCAAGGCCCATAAGGCGCACTCTTTCTCTCAGCACATTTGGTACCTTATCTATTGCTAGAGAAATAGAGATTAAATTATCTACACTAAGTATAGTTTCAAGTAGTGTAAGTGTCAGTAAAGTCCAAGCATCAGCTAGCATTTTTGTCCCAAATTTGGCTCTTCTTACTCTACAATAGATGTGTAAAAATTAAGTGACTTCATTCAGAAGTTTTATAGCAGCTCTCCAGAAAAACAGAATAACTGCTAATATAAAGTTCAGCAGCTTCTTCTATTTTCGTTTTTGAGTAAAATCAATAATAAGAGAGTTTCTTATTTTCATGCACGCAAATAAGATAAAGCCTTATTTTCATTTTTGACTTTATTTGAAAATAATATATACCATAAAAATAGTGTACTAGGTTGAATGAATGTATATTAAAGGATCACCATCAGGCAAAGTTGTTAGAGCATTCGCTGGTTATCAGGCATTTATACCTAACCCCTTGCCACCAAAATTTGAATGGGACAATTATTTAGTTAATAGTCTTTCCAGAGCAGATCATATTTTGGGTATGTTATCCAGGGAAGGAGCTAAATTGCCTAACCCTCATCTTCTCATACGACCCTTTATAGCACGTGAAGCAGTTCTTTCAAGTAGAATCGAGGGAACTCAAGCAACTCTTGGTGAAATTTTGGCTCAAGAAGCAGGTGCTAATGTAGATCGCAATCCCGATGATTTACAAGAAGTACGCAATTATATATCAGCGCTCGATTATGGACTAAAACGTTTACAATCTTTTCCACTGTCGCTTCAGTTGGTTAAAGAAATTCACGGAAAACTTATGCAAGGTGTAAGAGGTTCTCACGCAACTCCAGGAGAATTTCGCCGAGTGCAAAATTGGATTGGAAGCCCAGGATGTACAATAGACACAGCAAAATATGTGCCACCAATGCCAGGTGAATTGATGGGTTGCTTGGACTCTTTTGAAAAATTTTTACATGATAGAACATTACCCCCACTTATACATATAGCTCTATGTCATTATCAATTTAAAGCGATTCACCCATGCTTGGACGGTAATGGACGTATTGGACGTTTATTAATAACGTTACTTCTGATCGAAAGAAAATTATTATCATCACCCCTATTATACTTAAGTGCATTTTTTGAAGCTACAAGAAGTGAGTATTATGACCAACTTTACAATATAAGCAACAGAGGCACGTGGCATGATTGGTTCTCTTATTTCTTAAATGGTGTAGTACTGCAATCATTGGATGCATTGTCAAGAGCAGAACGAATTAACATTTTGATTGCAAATTGGCAAACTGAAGTTAGTTTTAAAACTGAAGGAGTTGCGAGTGGTATTGTAAGGTATCTCGCTGTAAACCCTTACTTTACTATAAGGAAAGTGGTTGAAAACTTAGGTGTCGTATTTACAACAGCCCAAAGAGCAATCGTAAAGCTTGAAGATTTAGGCATCGTTTCACAAACTTCTCAAGGAAAGAGAGATTGGGTTTATTGTGCAACTGATATTTTGAATATTCTAGAAGAACCAACTAAGATGACAGAGAACTTCGATAGCACATTATAGCTATTGTGATGAATAAATTCAGCAAACAGCAAGCTTAAAGAGTCTGATCCAATGGACATGCTGAACAAAAAGTAAGGAGCTCCTTTTGGAGGATTATATTAACTTATTAATTAATTGCTTGACTTTTAGCAGGATTTATTATATTATTTATTAATGAGTAATGCAATCAAACCAAGGAGGATAGCATGACTGGTAACGATAACAGAAAAACTTTACAATCGATAATTGCTAGCGAAAATCACAGTATAAATAGAGTTGGAAAGTTAAAAGATTTCCTTAAACAAAACAAAGAAATAACTATTAATAAAGACACATTTGCATGTGCTTTACGATGCCCAAAAACTACAAAGGAAGCGATAGTACACGAAATTCTGCTTCATTTTATACAAAATCCTGGCGAGCAATCACTAGAACAAGTGATACAATGTTTAGATAGAGCAATAAAACCTAGGATATATGCAAAAAACAACCCAATAAGAAATCTAGATGAGGAACTTCGTACTCATATAAACTTTAAAGATGAAAAGGGAAATACATTACTACATCATGCAGTTATAGGTAATAAAACTGAAGAAATAATCACCCTTCTTGTTACATATAGTGCAAATCCTTTGATACAAAACGCGGATAATAAAATTCCTTTAGATTTAGCTCAAGGAGAAACAAAAGAAGTGCTTATTAAAAGTATGAAAGAACAAGCTAATACGAAAAAAGAAAGCGCTATGATAGGCAGTTTGGTACCTGGCATAATGATTAGTGGTTTTCTTGGTGTTGTACTTGGAGCTGGTGTGTGTGTTGCAGTAAGTCTTTCTGGTGGTATGATACTAGGTGTAATGATAGCATCTGTTCTTGTTGCTAGTATAGCTGTTGGGCTGGCCATGTATTTTTTGAGTCAAGACTATGAACAGGCTAAAGCGATAGAAAAAACTATTAGCACTGTTAGCTCTGAAATATCTGTTGATGGTGCAACTGCCGCAAATGATAAAAATGATAAAGAAAGGCTATAACTTACATATAGCTGAACCAAGCAACACGTCATACCGCGATTCATTCTACAACTGTACGAACATTGTCTAGCAGGAGGGTGTCATCCCAGCGCCCCTATGATGTCATCCCAGTGCTTGACACTGGGATCCAGAAAAGTTTGCTTGTTCACAAGCAAACTAGCATGGAAAGTAGCTGATCTTACACTAAATGAATGTTTTTGATGAGGTTGCATAGAAGCTGGATTCCAGTGTCAAGCACTGGAATGACACCATTTGCTGTGCAATTTACCTTCAAAAATGAATGTTCATACAGCTATGGATTCATTCGCGGTATAGATTCCGCTAACGAGTAGCGGAACGACGAATTTTTGTTTTTCAAATTGTCGTAAGTCACTTTAGCTATAATACATACAAGGAGGGTGTCATCCAAGTGTCCTGACTACTTGGATCCAAGAAATTTAATTGTTTTAAATTTTGCTCAACGCCCCTCTATACACCTATCTAAAATTTATGTTATTCACATGTGCAATATAATCTATAATAACATTGAATTTATTACCAATACAATATATTAAAAAATATTATGAGCTTTGTGAAAGAAAGAAACACTCCTGTGATGGAGCAATATTTGAACCTGAAAGCTCAATACAAGGATCATCTGCTATTTTATAGGCTAGGAGATTTTTATGAGTTGTTTTTCGATGATGCTATTAAAGCTGCGAAATTGCTGAATATAGTGCTAACCAAGAGGGGCAATTCAAATGGGCAAGAAATACCAATGTGTGGAGTGCCAGCACACAGTAGCGAATCTTACCTACACAAGCTAATAGATTTAGGATTCAAAGTAGCAATCTGTGACCAATTAGAAACTGCTGATGAAGCAAAAAAGAGGGGCTATAAATCTATAGTAAAACGTGATGTAGTACGAGTTGTAACTCCAGGTACAATTATAGAAGATTCGCTACTGGAGGATAAAAGCAATAATTATCTCGCATCCATAGTTGAACAAAATGACGAATATGCTATTAGTTGGCTTGAATTATCAACGGGAAAATTTTTTCACACTTTAACGAATTTGAAAGCTCTAGATAGTGATTTATTGCGTATATCACCAAGAGAATTATTAATTTCTGAAAAATTCACTGAGGACGAAAAAATTAGATCGATTTTAAAAAATTATAAAATATCAATTACACAACACGCACAGAGTTTTTTTGAGTATAGTAAATCTCACAGAACGTTATGCGAGTTTTATAAAATCAGGGAACTTGGGAGTATAGGAAATTTCAGCAAAGTAGAAATCATGGCGTGCGGTGCACTGCTTGAATATGTCAGAGTAACACAAAGGGGCTCCATTCCAAGGCTTGAATTCCCAAAAACCTATAAGCAACAAAATTTCATGCTTATTGATGCTTCAGCAAGGAGAAATCTTGAGTTGTTTTCAACTCAATTTGGTGAAAAGAAAGGTTCACTAATTTCAGTTATTGATCACACAGTTACAGCCTCTGGTGGACGCCTGCTCAAACAAATGCTCGCTTCACCACTTGCTTGCTCCAAGGCAATCAATTTGAGGCTCAGCACTGCTCAATTTTTTGTAAATAATCATGAGCCACGCAGAAAAATACGAGAGATATTATTTAACATTCCGGATATTGAGAGGTCTTTATCGCGCTTAATACTAGGACGTGGTTCACCAAAGGATATGAACCTATTAAAAATAGGCCTAGGAAAAACTTTAGAGTTATCTGAGTTCTTATGTAAAATTGAATCAGGTGAAAATGGATCTCTCCCACAACAATATGTCATCCAAGTAGCTGACACTGGAATCCAGATGCAGATTCCAGCGTCACGCGCTGGAATGACAGTAAAATCAGACGAGAGTGAACTAAGCACAATACATAAAAGTCTTGGTAATCATAAAGATCTATTCGAGCTTCTAAACAGCGCTATACTTGATAATAACCTCAGTTCCGTGAAAGAAGGAGGATTTATCAATCCAAAATACAACTCAGAATTATCTGAGTTATCTTATATATTGAATAACAGTAACAAGTTGGTAACTAAGCTCCGTGAGTCTTATCGCGACCTAACTGGCATTGCCGCACTCAAAATATTACACAACAATATACTTGGTTATTACGTTGAAGTGTCAGCAAATCACAAAATAACTTCGGACATATTTATTCATAGGCAAAGCTTAGCAAATAGCATGCGCTACACTACTAATGAATTGAAAGAACTAGAAAATAAAATTCTTACGGCACGTGATGCTGCAATCGGCTTAGAAGTGGAAATTTTTAGTGAACTGTGTAGTGAAGTCGCTAAAGAATCTGAAAAAATTGCTCTTGCTGCAAATGCTTTGGCAAAACTTGATATTAGAGCCACTTTTGCGGAGCTTGCAGTGCAAAATAATTACGTAAAACCCATTATCGATGACAGTAAAGAGTTTAATATCCGCAATGGAAGACATCCAGTGGTTGAAGTTAACGATAAATTCATTGCAAATAGCATCAATTTAGCTGGTATACATCTAATTACTGGTCCTAATATGGCTGGAAAAAGCACTTTCTTGAGGCAAAACGCTCTCATTGCAGTTTTAGCTCACATGGGGTCATTTGTGCCAGCAGAGAGTGCGCATATTGGAGTGATTGACAAAATATTTAGCAGGGTTGGTGCAACAGATAATATAACAGCTGGTTATTCTACCTTCATGGTAGAGATGATCGAAACAGCAACGATAGTAAATCAGGCAACAGATCGTTCCTTGGTGATACTTGATGAAATTGGTAGGGGCACAGGAGTGTATGATGGCTTATCTATTGCTCAGGCGGTGATTGAACATATTCACAATGTAAATAAGTGCCGCGCCATTTTTGCAACTCATTATCATGAATTAACTAAAGTAAGCAAATACTTGAAGAACGTGAAATGTTTTTGTGTAAAAATAAGAGAGTGGAACGGAGAGGTTATCTTTCTACATGAAGTAATTGAAGGCATTGCAGATGAGTCATATGGAATACATGTAGCAAAACTTGCTGGTTTTCCTGATTCTGTTTTAAATAGAGCAAGTGAAGTATTTGAGGAGCTAAAGGCTTAAGAGGAAATTCTGACCTTACCCAGAAAAAGTAGAGAGAACCCTATGATATTATTTTTTGTAACATTGTTATACACGTCATGATAAGGGGGCTGGCGAAACTTGTCAAGTAAGTTTTTTCGTTTCTGCGGGCTACTTCTCGATACCAGTGGTGTTAAGTATTCGTACAGTTATTGGTATTATTAAGATACTCCCTAATCTTCTTTAAATCCTCCCAGGCTAAACGTTTTTGCATTGGCTGACGCAGTAGGTAAGCTGGGTGAAATATAGCAGCTGTAGTGATTGAGTGAGATAAATATTGGTTAGTGTACGTATGAAATCTACCACGCAAATTCGATATAGTTTTTGTGCTGTCAAGAAGGCTATAACACGCAATTCCTCCGACCAAAATTAGAATTTGCGGTGAAACCAGTGCAACATGCTTCTCAACAAATGGTCTGCACATATCAAGCTCTAGGTCGGTTGGCTTTCTATTGCCAGGTGGACGCCAAAATACGGTATTGCTTATGTATACCTTAGTGCGATCAAGATTGATTGCATTTAACATTTTATCGAGCAACATTCCACTTGCACCACAAAATGGTATGCCTTGAAGGTCTTCATTTGCTCCTGGAGCTTCACCAACGAGCATAATTTTTGCGTTTGGATTACCATCGGAAAAAACAGTATTAGTTGCAGTTTTTTTTATCTCACAACCTTCAAATGATTCAACTGCACTTCTTAGTTCATCCACACTACTACATTTACTTGCAAGTTTCCTTGCTTCAATTATCCAATCACTTGGAAACATGTCTTCTCCATCTTTAGTGTCACCCCAGCGCGTATCTGCATCTTTCTTCTGGGTCCCAGTTTGGATAACAGAGGGTTGAACACCCTCTTTGCTCTCCAACTTTTTTTCCTCTTCACCCTCTGTTAGTGTGCAATCAACGCCCACTTCATGGTAAAATTTTAATAATTCTAGGTCTTCATTGCTCATAATGCTTTTTAACCTTTTGTGCTTTTTTCATGGCCATATCATACTTTAATTTAGATAAATGTCTAATATATAATATGCCATTTAAGTGATCTAGCTCATGCTGAATACACCTTGCGAGCCAGCCGCAAGCTTTTAGCGTCTGTTCCTCATTATTTAAATCCTTATATTTCACAGTCAAATATTTTGGACGCTTAATTTCATAACTTTGCTCTGGAATTGAAAGGCACCCTTCTTTGAGAATTACTTGTTCATCGGATAATTCCGTAATTTCAGGGTTAATCATGTAAAATTTGCCAGTCGATTCATACCCTACTGGCTCGTCTTCAGCTCGAGAGAGCTGAATATCCATAACAAAAACTCTCCTCAGCACTCCAACTTGCACTGCAGCAAGGCCAAGACCTTCTGCATCGTACACAGTTTCGAACATGTAGTTTACTAATTCTTTAATTTTATCGTTTATATCTGTTACTTCACTGGCACGTGTGATTAGTCTTTCATCAGGGGCAATTACAATTGGTAAAATGGACATAAAAATTATAATTCTATGTTTTGCTTTTCCTTTTGTCCAGAATTTAGTGTATATTAAAATGTTGCTATATCTATAATAGAAATATAAATTATTAAAGAAAGCTACAATTTAAATGAAATTGCGTAATTAAGGTTAACTAATGTACTCTGCAGTAATAGCAAAACCAAAGAGAAACGTTTTTGCTGTTTTAGACATAGGTACAACAAAGATTATTTGTCTAATCATTAAAATAAATGGCAACTTCAGCTATAAAGTGACAGGAACGGGCTATAAGATTGCAGAAGGTGTAAACGGTGGGTCGATAACTAATGTAAAACACGCAAATTACTCCATCTCATCAACTATAGGTTTAGCTGAGCAAGTGTCAGAGGAAACTATAGACCAGATATATGTGAACATTGCTGGATGTGGCATCTCATCTTTTAATATACATAATGAAATTATTGCAGCTAATCATGAAATTTCTGACCGGGATATAAAACGTGTAGTTTTTCAGACGTTTGAGAAATATATTGAAGAAAATGTTATCATTCACAATATACCACTGAAATATCACTTAGATGACATGACTGACATAAAAGAAGTTGGTGGATTGTACGGAAAAAGACTATCTGCTAATGTTAATGTTGTCACTGCTTCGCGTCCAGCGCTTACCAATATTGAAAACTGTATTACCAATAATGGTGGATTAAATATGGCAGGTTGTATTGCTTCTGCATATTCTGCAGGTCTTGCCTGTCTGAGTGAAGATGAAAAAGAGCTCGGGACTGCTATTGTTGATATAGGCGGTGGGTGCACTGCAATTGGAATTTTCAAAAGAGGGAAACTTGTGTATGCAAGCAGCGTTCCAATTGGTGGCGTTCATATCACTCGAGATATTGCTTACGGGCTATGCACAAGCATAGAACGTGCAGAGTATATAAAAATACTGTATGGTAGCACTATCGTAACTTCAATAGATGAGAACGAATATATTACAGTCCAAAATAGTGAAAATGATGAACCTACTCAAGTATTCAAATCTGAGCTTATTAACACCATAAGACCAAGAGTTGAAGAAATACTTGAAATGGTAAGAGAGCAATTTCAAGAGCAGAAAGATCCAATTAATAAAGTAGTGATCACAGGTGGAACTAGTCAACTCACAAGCATGAAGGAAATTGCAGGCTATATATTCAATAAGCAAGTTCGAATTGGGTGCCCTGAGTCTTGTAGCGGTCTTGATGGCGAATATGATAAAAATCCTGTATTTTCTGCTGCTATAGGTTCTATAAAGCTAATAGTTGACACTTTTTATAAGAATAACTCTGGAATGCTCGGTCAAGATGGTAAAATAAGTAAGTTGTACCATTGGGTTAAATCAAAAGTTACAGTTTAATTTTACTGAATGAAATTCTTATATCTATCAAAGGAAACATTATGAATAAAAAACATTGTTTCAAAATTAATAAACTTGTTCGTGATCATACAACTGAAATTATACGTTCCCATGGAATTATTGTTTATGAGAGGGTGATGGAAAAAGATGAATACATTGAACGTCTCAAAGATAAACTTTTAGAAGAAGCAAAGGAAGTTATTGCCTCTAAAACCTCAGATGAAAACCTTGAAGAGTTAGCTGATTTACTTGAGGTCATACATGCATTAGGCAAAGAAAGTGGACTATCTATAGAACAAATTGAAGAAAAGCGTATCTCTAAAAAACAAGAGAGAGGTGGTTTTGAGAATCGTATCTACAATACTTACATTGAGGTGAATTCTAAGATCATCGATTACTATCACAAAAAACCTTCAGATTATCCTGAGATAGTAGTTATATAGTTCAGATTATTAAATAGACTTCTTGCTTGACCACCTTTCATACAAATGACTTGACACTAGGATCCATAGGGCTTATTTTCATAATACGTAGAGTTATTACATTTATGTACTTGCAAGTAAGCGTACCAATTACAATAAGACATGGAAAATATAAACATAACTATACACTCACAAGAAGATTTTGAATTTATGCGTAAGGCTGGCAGGCTTGCTGCTGAAACTCTTGATTTCATTGCACCGTACGTAAAGGTAGGGGTGACAACTAATGAGTTAAATGATCTATGTCATGATTTTATAATTAATGCAGGTGCAATTCCAGCACCACTAAACTATAGGGGGTATCCAAAATCGATTTGCACTTCAAAAAATGCAGTTGTGTGCCATGGTGTTCCCGATGATAAACCGCTTAAAGATGGAGATATTTTAAATATTGATGTCACGGTGATTTTAAATGGTTGGCATGGTGATACAAGTCGCATGTTTTGGGTTGGTAAGCCATCAATAAAAGCAAAACGTTTGTGTGACGCTACTTATCATGCATTGATGGAAGCAATTAAACAAGTTAAACCCGGCAATAAGTTAAATGAAATAGGGCTTGCTATAGAGAAATATATTAGAGATTTTGGATATTCTATCGTACGCAGCTACTGCGGACATGGTATAGGAAAAGTCTTTCATGCTCCACCAAATGTAGTGCATTTCTATGATCAAGATGAAAATCTCATCTTGAAGGAAGGTATGTTTTTTACAATAGAGCCAATGATTAATGCTGGAAAACATGAGACTCTGCTCAGTAAACTCGATGACTGGACAGTGACAACACGCGATCTTTCACTTTCTGCTCAATTTGAACATACGCTCGGAGTAACTAAAGATGGTGCTGAAATATTCACATTATCACCTAAAAATTGGCACTTCCCACCATATAATTAGATTTTTTTAAACTCTGCTATACTGCAACTATACTTGGATCTTGAAGAAAGCTAATCCTTAATTTGCGATATAGCAACCAGCCCAATTAATGCACAGAAAATCATGTAAAAACTAGCTGAAGTCTCTTGTCCTGTAACTTTGATAATTGTTGTGCATATAAATGGTGCAAGGCCACCAAAAAATCCAGCAGCTATATTTCTTGACAAGCCAAATCCGCTGTACCGAACCTTTGTTGGAAATAATTCACACATAAATGCACTGAAAGGACCAAGCGATGCAGCTATTGGAATTATAAAAAGAATATGTGCCGTAAAAGTGAGTAAGTAATTGCCACTACATAACATTGAGAAAACTGGATAACTCACTATTACAAAAGCTATAAAGGTTTTTTATAGCTATTCAATAACTCTTTTAATGGCAGTTTAGATGGATTTTTCTGTCTTTTATACTCTGGGCTTTCATCAAGTATATATCTCATATATATGCTGATTAATCCCATTGCTAAACTGAAAATGAAAGGTAATCTCCACCCCCAAGATTCAAAATCAGATACTTTTTTGCATATGAGTACTGCTATCAGGCTTAATACTGAACCAAAAATTGCGCTTAATACTTCAATGCTGCCAAAAAATCCTTTTTTGTTTTTAGGAGCGTGTTCTATTAAAAATGGTGCATTTCCTGCTTCTCCTCCAAGGGATATACCCTGCAATAATCTTAAACAAACTACCAGCATTGACGCTAGTATTCCAATGCTTTGATAACCTGGAACAAAAGCAATTAATACAGTTGATAAAGTCATTAATATAATCGAGAGCAATAAGGCAACTCTTCTGCCATGCTTATCACCAATGTGACCAAATATAGCAGCGCCGACTGGTCTCATTAAGAAACCCACTGCAAACACTCCAAAAGCCTTCAATACGCTGGTTAGTTGATCATCCGATGGAAAAAACACACCACCTATTATGTTTATTAAGTGGCCAAAAAGCATGTGGTCATACCACAATAAAGTGTTACAAATCAAACTTGAAAATATTACTTTTGTTATTTGCTGCATAATTTTCTATAGTTTGTTTAGTATTTAGTAATATACATTACTTTTTTTATATAATAGAAAAATTTGAACATTATATTAATAATAGTATCTTATTAAATCTTAATATTTTTATATCATTGACTATATTCAAGTATTTTTATATTATTGCCTATATATTTCCATGAAATATCATGTTTTAGTGGGAAGTTATTTTTATTTGTATGCACAGAGTCTTTTGATGGAGCACTATGACACACACTCCAGTTTTGTTAAAAGAGATGCTATCACTACTATCACCGCAGGATGGTGGTATATACGTGGACGCCACATTTGGAGCTGGAGGGTATAGCAAAGCAATATTGGAGTCAGCTGATTGCAAGGTATATGCAATTGATAGAGATGAAACGGTAACTAAGTTTTATGATGATTTAAGCGTTAGATATCCCGATAGAATAAAACTATTCATTGAGAAGTTTAGTAATATTAAAAGTATACTAAGCAGCGTTGAGCCATCTCCTGTCATCCCAGTACTTGATACTGGAAAAAATAACTGGTCACGCGCTGGAATGACATCAAACGGAGTGGATGGGGTGGTTTTTGACATCGGAGTTTCATCTATGCAGCTTGATAACGGAGATAGAGGGTTCTCATTTTTACATGATGGTCCACTCGATATGAGCATGGATAACTCTTCTTATATAAACGCTTCAACGTTTGTTAACGCTTTACGCGAAGAAGAAATTGCAAATACTATATATAACTACGGAGGAGAGCATCATTCTCGCAAAATCGCAAGAGCAATAGTAAATGCACGGAAGAAGAAAACTATCAAAACTACATTTGAGCTTGCGAACATTGTACGTTCTGTAGTGTTCCGTGGAAAAAGCAAAATTGATCCTGCAACCAGAACATTTCAGGCAATCAGAATATGGGTAAACGATGAGCTGGGAGAACTTGAGAGGGGCATTAAAGCTGCATCTGAAATTTTAAATGAGAATGGCAAATTAATTGTTGTCACCTTTCATTCTTTGGAAGATCGTATAGTCAAAACTTTTTTTAAAGATCTATGTGAGCCAAGATCTACTGATTATAAGACATTCTCTCTTCTAAATAAAAAAGTGATCAAAGCAAGTATAGAAGAAGTAAGTGCAAATCCGTGTTCACGCTCAGCAAAACTAAGAGCTATACAGAAGTTTTCATGAGAACTTTCTGCATCATCTCAATAGTTATGTTTTTTCTTAGCATTGTAGGACTATTTAAGATAAAACTACATGTTCAGTCATTAAATAGAGAGCTAATAAAAATAAAAAGTGAAATTAGTTTAGTACAAAGTGATATAAAAGTTTTACAAGCAGAGTGGAGCTATTTGAATAATCCAAAAAGACTTGCAAGCCTTGTAAAGAAATACCTAAAAAATAACTCTTTAATACTTGCTAGCCAGGTTAAAAATCTTGACTCTTTAAATGGCCGCAGTGTGTTAGCACAACTTAAAACCCAGAGTTAAATTGGTTATACTAAGCTTTATCTTTTACAGATAAGCACACCACAATAAACCTTACTTTAGTATGAAATTGCTTGCGTAAGATTTTGGCAGCCTCTTAACATTTTTTTGCATTTCAATTACGTATTTAACGTTGCGTTTTTTTGCGTAGAATACTGCTTTTTCAAGAGAATCAAACTTTAATACAATCTGTTTTTTTGGATCTTTTGAGCCAACCCACCCCATTAAAGGTTCAATGTAGTAAGAACCAGATTCAATTTTTAGGTGCCAGAGATTTGTATTACCTAAACCAGATTGTGTTGCAGTTTTTGTTGGTTTATAAATCCTAAAAACTACTTTATCATCAATGCCCATAGTTCTTGTTAAATAAGCTTAAATATACATCTAAATAAATCCTTTCACAAACAATTAGTATGAAAGAATGAAGTTTGAAATAAATATTTTTATGTTATATTATTATTAAATTATATTAAAAGGATTAGCTGAATAGGAGTAATCGATGACGCAACAAGAAATAGTAACAATTAATGCAGAGTTACGTGATATAACAAAAACAAAAGCGATGCATTCTCTAAGGAAGAAAGGAAACATCCCTGGAATCATATATGGAAAGGGTCATGATAATGTAAATTTAACATTGTTTGCAAAGGAATTCACGAAGCAATATAAATCAGGCTCTCTTTCTGCACATTTGATAGAGCTGAATATTTCGGGCAAAAAGGAATATGCTATTGTTCGCGATATCCAATTGCATGTAGTAAAGGATACTGTGCAACATGTTGATTTTCAATTTGTTGACAAAGGCAGCGAAATTAAAATAGACATACCTCTATCATTTGTGAATGAAAGTAAAGCTCCAGGGGTCAAGTTAGGTGGAGTGCTTAATGTTTTGTGTCGTTCTATTACTGTTAAATGCTCTCCTGATAAAATACCTCAGGTTATAGAAGTTGATTTATCTGGTAAAATGATTGGCCAATCTATACATATCAACGATGTAAAATTACCAGAAGGTGTTAAGTTTGTAGCTCATGAAGAAGAAAATTTTACTATTGTTACAATTTCTGCTGCCGATAGTGAAGTTGAAGAACCTCAAGCAGAAACAGAGTAATAGTGCATCTGATAGTTGGACTTGGTAACCCTGGTGGTCAATATGAGTTAACTCATCATAATATCGGCTTCATCGTAGTTGATAAGATTTACAAATATTGGAATTTCCAGTCGTTTTCTAAAAAAGCCGATTATCTAATAACCTCTGGCATAATTAATGATAATAAAATCATGTTAATAAAGCCTTATTCATTTATGAATAATTCAGGCATCCCTGTTGCAAAAATACGAAACTTTTACAAATTATCGCTAGATAATATCGTTGTCATACACGATGACGCTGATTTGGAAATTGGAAGAATAAAAATAAAGAAAGGTGGTAGCTCTGCTGGACATAATGGACTTAAATCCATAGATAGTTTTATTGGTAATGATTATTGGCGCTTGAGATTTGGAGTGGGTAGACCTGAAGATGAAAAAAGCTTAGCAGATTATGTATTATCAAAATTTTCAAATTTTGATAACGTTACTCCCTTAGTGGAAAAAATAGCAAAAAATATACACTTAATGCTGCAAGGAGATAATACAGCTTTTATCAATTTGATTGTATAATATTATGAAACACAAAACTAAATTTCACACAATTAAAATAACAGATTTCTTGTACTACCTCCCAAACCACAACTGTCATTCAGTGGAAACAAAAAACTTCCTTGACAAACTCCGCCAGCCCCCTTATTACGACAACAAGGGTATTTATGACTCAAAACTTGTTTTTGACCTGCAGGCTCAATGACAAAATTCAGTAAAAAACTTAGGGTATTTTTTGGCGGATTACATAAAATTATAGCGGCTGCATGTCTTTTAAATTTTTTCTACATTCAGCCAAATCGCGCTTATTTTAAGCGTTAGCACATTATTACAGCGCCAGTTTAAATTATTATAGGGTCAAAACTCGCACCACGGGGGTTCTTTGCCTTTTTTTTCTGCCTGGTAAATTTCTTAAATATTAAAGCTAAGGTTAGTTGCATTTAAAAGCAGCTAAATTGTAGTGTTTAAGACTTAAAAAACGCCAATACTGAAAATAGACAATGACTAGGGCTTCTTTTGCTTTTTTTTTATTTGGTAAATTTCTTAACATTTATAGCTTAGGTTAGTTACAAATTAAGAGCAATATTCACTAGGGAGGATGTCATCCGAGTAGCTGACACTGGGATCCAGGAAAGTTTGCTTGTGAGCAAGCAAACTATAGCTAACCCAAGTAAGGTTTCCCCGAGTGCTAAAATCAATAGCCGAATTGATATCGGGCCAAAAGTTCTGCAGAGCTTTTCTTATGGCATGCTTGATGGCAAACCATAACTTTTCAATTGGATTTAAATCCGGCGAGTATCTTTGTCTTTGCACATATTGCCAAATTTTTCAATTATCTTTTCTCTTGCTTATCTTCTCCATAGTCATTTTTTTCTCGTCTACTACTTTCAAAACACGTTCCCTCAGATCCTCACTTTGGCATCATTCTACCTTATCTAAAGCCATTTTATACCTTCTGGGGTAACCTTTTTTCAGTTAGCTATATAACCCTAATTATGAATTAACAGACAGTAGAATCGAAAGATTATTACAAGGAAAAGTCTACACAGATCGACCTTTTTGTGAGTCTGCGTTTCTGCTTTCTTCAACTTGTTTTGCAAAAGATGTTTCCTGTTTGCTGATATGCTGAAGTGGCTTAGCAATTTCGCGCACAACGGCAGTAACTGCTGTTAAAAATGTTTTTAACAATGCACCTAAAGCTCCACTAACTGCTTCCCTGCCATATATATGAGCTTGCTTTTCATTATCGTCAGCAGTTTCTCCTGCTCTCCTTCTTGGATCCATCCTATGAGCAATCACCGAAAACAACACTCCCCTGATTGAAGACTTCACTCGTTTTTTTGCTTCATCATCATGTGCTGTTTCATGTCCATGACTTAAGTGTTTAGCGTTCATTAGCTCCTTTTGTTGCTGGGCAAACATGCTACTTAATACTTCTTCTATTGCTTGCTTCCTTCTTTTCTCTCTAACCCTTTTCATAGATTCTGATTTATCGCGAGTATGCTTTGTGGTTTCAAATTCTGCATCAATATCTTCAGACGCAGCCTGACTATATAAAGTCTCTATGAGCCTGTCTATGCTTCGCTTTATTTGCATAGTCCTTTCGTAACTATCCGAATTATCAATTCCTTCGTCGATCTGATTTAGAATATCCTCAAAAACTTTTAAATAGTCTTGAATATACTGTATTATGTATTGCTTATCTTCCTCTTTGTATTGTTCTTCTTGATTTTCATTTTCTAAACTTCTCTCTCTTCTGTCATTGTTATTTTCTTCAATATTACCACCGTCTTCCTCGAAAAGGTTTTCGTCGTTCATGATTTTTTTTAATTTAGTTGAAATTCTCACCAGTTACTATTGTATATGAAAAAATTAAATTGACATTAATGAAAAGCGTTTATAACTTCAGCACTCGCTAAAATTACAGTAAAACTGTCAAAAGCAGCGGGGTCATAATATCTCTCATACAGTTCAACTGAACACCGTAATCTGATCTTTTCTTTAGTGTTAAAATTAATTTCATAATCATTATTAGAGTTTAATATAGCAGAATTACGTAATAATTCATCAGCTAATACAGAGTCTAAAATTCCATTAATTTTTATCGTAATGTGTCTGCTTCCAGCACAATCGAGCACTTTTCTCCAGCCAAAAGAAGAAATATCTTTCACCTCTTCTCTGTTATTACGCAAAGTAAACCTTAGGTTTCGTATATTATTTAACACAATAAAATTATTGTCATGATCTTTAATTTTTAGCTGTAATTTGCTCATTATCGCCTCCTTTCATTAAAATATCAAAATTAATTGTTGAATGTAAAATTTCATCGTGCTGACTCATAGCACAATTACTTTCCAAAATAGTTTCATTATCAGAATATTTAATACTCTTAAGTATCAAGTTAATATGCCTTATAATGGCAAACATACTGCCTACATGATGGGTATATATGTCGCATGAAAATCTTGCCTTTGTAGCAAAATTGGACAGCATGTGCAGATTATTATAATTCACTACATGCAATCTCAGGTAAGGAATGGTGACCTGTTTAGGTAAGTAGTCATAAATGTTAGTAACATATTTCCTTAAATCAGAGTTAGCTTTTAGTGCTGCATAAATACTATTGTACAACTTACAACTATGTTTTTTTAAAAATTTTTTATTTGTAATTTTGCAACTTCATATGGGCAATAAAAACCCATTTGTTATAGAAACAGAATTTTGTATCAAACAGCCACCACAGCAATAACTGAAATTGGTTAATGAATATGCGCGTCCACACACATTAAAAGCGCATATTCATTAACCAATTTCAGTTATTGCTATGTAAATTTTTAAATATGCAAATTAACTGCTTCTTTAAGCCTTGCATTAGCAATCACTATTATTTTACGCATTAGAGCTGTTATAGCCACCATCTTCTTCTTACCACTTTCAATAAGCTTAGAATAAAAGGCACTAAGTGCAGATTTGGACCTTGTAGCAGCCATGGCAGCTGTAAAAAGCTTTGAACGAACGTTACTTCTTCCACCTATAATCCTTCGGTAGCCAATAGCTTTACCACTTTCCTTAGGATGAGGCGCAACACCTGCAAGGCTTGCAATTTGCCTTTTATTTAAAGAACCAAGTTCCGGTATGAGACACAATAAACATTGAGAGGTTTTTCTACCTATTCCAGGGACTGTTTCAAGAATTTTTTGGCATCGTTGCAATTCAGGATTTTCATTGACTATTTTTTGTATAGCTTGATCAAGCTTTTCTACCTGGTTGTTGAGGAATTCAATAGCTTGTTGACAACTTTCCTTAATGTAATCATTTCCAGGAGTTTTTAGCCTATTCTTCTCTTGAACAAGCATTTTCGTAATATCGTCACGACGCTGACAAAGTGCAAACAAGGTGGTTTGTTCTTTTGAGATAGGTGTAAATAGCTGCAAATGTCCACAACGCTCAGAACCATATTGGGCAAGCGCTTTTGCATCAAGACTGTCGGTCTTTGCCAAAGTTCCATGAGATAGAATGAAGTTTTTAACTTGACGAGTATTAGCACGATGCACAGCAATGTTTCTATCAATAAGAAAATACAATAAGCCAAGCTCATAACCTCCTGTAGCTTCTAAAATTACCATGGAGTTGGGCAAGATATTTGAAAATTTTTGGTAGAGTTGTTTCCAACCAACACAACTATTGTCAAATTTGATGACACCTTTTTGTTCATTAACTGCAGTAAAAAATTCAAGTTTTCCGATATCAATGCCAATAAAATTTTGATAAGATGTAACCATAAAGAACCTCGAGAGTTTAAGTTAAAATTTAAGATTGTAAACGGGTGCATATATATGTCCCAAACAACTATTCAAACGTCTCGAAGGATAGGCTTGAGTACCTTGATATCTACGTATGTTATAATACTACCGTCTTACGGTTGCTCAAGCCTGGCGATAACCACATTTTTATAGAGTTATCTTTCTTCTTGCTTCTTTTTATATCACATTTCCAACTTACAACCTTCTTGGATGGAAACCAGTGCCAGCTATTTGCATAACACCCTCCTTTTTCCTGGATCCAAGTAGTCAAGCTACTCGGATGACATCTTTTTTCTTGGTACAATTACTCTTATATCTCAATGTTCGTACAGTTATGTGTCAGCTACTTTCATGACATCGTTGTAACGTTGTACCATATTACAATGTTCGTGCAGTTGTGTGTCAACTACTTTTGTGGCACCGTTTGTTATTCAATCTTTATGCTAGCTTTACTAAAAATTATAGTATTTTAGGTATAATTGCAATATCTAAATTTAAGGTATAGGGATGAACCCTAGGAAAGTTTTTAATATTCTTTTTATAGTATTATTTATTTCTTTTTCTCATGTTGGGAGTGCTGCCGCTGACACTAATGCTGATACAACTGCTCAAGTAATATGTAATATTATTGGCTACGTTTGGGGAATAGGCGGACCGCTTATGACCGTAGTGATAATAGGTGCAGCCTTTGCTTGCGATATTTGGTAGAATGCCATGGCCAGCTCTTTTTGCACTCGGTATATTTTGTGCTGTATTTTTCGGTGCTAAAACTATTGTGACAAAAGTAATGGGTGGTATAGGCAGCACTGGAAATACTTCCTTGATGGACCAATGTGGAACAGGAGACACAAAAAAGAACCAATAGGGTTATTTTTTTCTAAAGCAGACCTGATGCACGGCTTCAACTATATCTTCCACTTGCGGTAATGCTTTTTTTTCTAGGTTTGCAGCATAAGGTAAGGGGATGTCCTTGCCAGTTACGCGCATAACTGGAGCATCAAGGTAGTCAAATCCTTGTTCCATAACAACGGCTGACAGCTCTGCTCCTATTCCTGCAAATGGCCATCCTTCTTCTACACTAACTAACCTATTAGTCTTCTGAATAGAGTTAATAACAGTTTGAGTGTCAAGTGGTCTTAAGGTTCTGAGGTCAATAATTTCAGCTTCTATACCTTCACCTGAAAGTAAATCTGCTGCGTTTAAAGCATCCATTAATTTCAGTGAGAAAGTAGTGATAGTTACATCCTTTCCTTCCCGTATAACAGCAGCCTTGCCTATCTCAAGTAGATAATCTTTATTTGACAGCTCAGAGTCAGAAACTTCATGTTCATGTCCGTAAGCTATTTCGTTTTCTAGAAATATTACCGGACTCAGGTCACGAATTGCAGCTTTAAGCAGACCTCTGCAATCGGAGGCAAAGTAAGGTGCTATCACTTTTAATCCCGGTATATGCGAATACCAAGATGCAAAGCATTGAGAGTGTTGTGCAGCAACTCTTGCTGCAGCACCATTTGGCCCACGAAATACTATGGGGCATCCAAGTTGTCCACCTGACATATAATTTGTTTTTGCTGCAGAATTCACGATTTGGTCGATAGCCTGCATAGAAAAATTAAAAGTCATAAATTCGACAATTGGCTTTAATCCAGCGAATGCTGCTCCAACAGCAAGGCCAGCAAATCCATGTTCGGTGATAGGCGTATCAACCACTCTATTTTCTCCAAACTCTTTCAGTAATCCTTTTGTTACTTTATAGGCACCATCATACTCTGCAACTTCTTCACCGATGATCAACACGTCAGGGTCGTTTTGCATTTCTTCTCTGATCGCTGTGAATAAAGCTTCTCTTACACTTAAGGTTGCCATTTATAAACTTTTATAGACTTTAACTAAAGTAACTATATCAGAATTACTAGGGGTGAGTAAAGCGTACAAATTAAGTTTTATAAACTGACCTTACCCAGATGATATGAATAAGTATTACTTGGTTGAAAGCAAGAGAAGATAATAACTTCTCAGAGTGGATAGGTGGCAGGTTGGTACTTCTTTGAGGCACTTTCTGCTCTTACATGGAGTGTAGGAAGAAGACCTCGTGACCCAGATTAACCACCCCTGCCACCGGTGAGGCTCAGTTACCTTTTTGATAGCCTGAAGATGGATTTATGTTTCCTGTTTCTTTTTTCCTTTTCCTCCATAAATATATTGTTTTTATATTCAGTTTAAATATTTCACTAATTCTTTTTATCGTCATTGTTTTTTCATCAGCTGCTTTGAGAACTCGTTCTCTGAGGTCTTCACTATACGGGCTTGGCATTTTTTATCTCTTTAATATGCCATTATAACCTATTCTATCCTTCAGGTAAACCTTTCTTGGGTTAGCTATAGCAGTGGGAATAGCAGTTGGAGCTTGTTGTCTGGTTGCTGCTGCAATCATATACTATTGTAATAGACCTTCAAATTCACTTGAAAATAGCAAGGTCCAAGGGTTTTTTGGAAACCATGAACAACCTACTCTGTAAAATTCACAAGACCTATTAAAATATTTTTTTACTTTTCATCGTATATTTCTCAACATATTATCTTTAAATACTAAAATAATTAACAATATGGCATTATTAATAGTTGAGTCACCTGCGAAAGCAAAGACAATAGGCAAATATTTAAGTAAAGAGTTCAAAGTAGCTGCATCCTTTGGACATGTGAGGGATCTTCCAGCAAAAAACGGTTCTGTCGATCCGGATAATGATTTTGCTATAAAGTATGAAACCATTGAAAAAGCAGAAAAGTATATAAAAGAGTTAGTAAAAGCAGCGAGTAAAGCATCAGATATATATCTTGCAACAGACCCAGACAGAGAAGGGGAAGCAATAGCTTGGAATGTGATAGAGGCACTAAAGGAAAGGAAAGCAATCAGTAATGAAAACAACATTTATAGAGTAGTCTTTAATGAGATAACAAAGAGAGCAGTTCAAGAAGCAATAAAGAATCCACGTGAAATTAATATGGACTTAGTGTGCGCACAGCAAACACGCAGAGCTTTGGATTATCTAGTTGGATTTAGTTTGTCACCACTGTTATGGACGAAATTGTCGGGGAGCAAGTCTGCAGGGCGAGTGCAGTCTGTTGCATTAAAGCTTATATGCGAACGGGAAGATGAAATCAGTAAGTTTATAACACAGGAGTATTGGAGCATAAAGGCAGAAATGCAAAATAGCAAAGATGAGGCTTTTTTTGCTATGCTAAGCCACTATGACAATAAAAAGCTAGAAAAATTTGATATTAAGAATGAAGAAGAGGCAAAGAATTTAGTCAGGGAGATTGAATCAAGGCAATATGCTGTAAGCACAGTAGAACGCAAGCAAGTTAAGAGAAATCCGCTTCCTCCATTTATTACCTCTACTCTACAGCAAGATGCAGTGAATAAGCTGTATTTTTATGTGAAAAATGTTATGCGCATAGCGCAAAATTTATATGAAGGTATCGATATTGGTGGTGAAACTGTAGGGTTGATAACTTACATGCGTACAGATGGGTTTCATATTGCAGATGAGGCTATAAACTCAATTAGAGGGTCAATTAAGTCGTTATATGGTGATAAATATTTACCACAGTCTCCTCGTAAATATGTAAAAAAGGTCAAAAATGCTCAAGAAGCACATGAAGCAATTCGTCCAACTGATATCAATAGAACGCCGGGTAGTATTAAGGATTACTTAACGCCAGAGCAATTTAAATTGTACGATTTAATCTGGAAAAGAACCATTGCAAGTCAAATGGAATCGGCGATTCTTGATCAAGTGGTAGTTGAAATTAGTTCTACTGATCAGAAAGTGATTCTGCGAGCAAGTGGATCAAGTATATTCTTTGATGGTTTTTATAAAGTCTATCAAGATAACATGGAAGCCGAAAATGAAGGCCTGCTACCTGCCATGAAGGAAGGGGAAGCGTGTAAGCTGATTTCAGTTGAGCCAAAACAGCATTTCACTCAACCGCCACCTCGTTATAGTGAAGCAAGTATCGTTAAAAAAATGGAGGAAATCGGTATAGGCCGTCCATCAACTTATGCGACAATTATTTCGGTATTGCAGGATCGTGAGTATGTTACACTGGATAATAAAAGATTTATTCCAAGCAGTCGTGGTAAGATCGTTACCATATTTTTAGAAACTTTTTTTCAGCGTTGTGTAGAGTATGACTTCACAGCACAAATGGAAGAGAAGCTTGATTTAATCTCAAATGGACGTGCAGATTGGAAAAAAGAACTAGGCTACTTTTGGGTGCCATTCTTTAGTCTTGTAAACTCTGTCAAGCAAATGACGCATGATGAGATTTTTAGCGGTATTAATGACTTGGTAGTCGATTGGTTTTGTTCAGAGGAAGGAAAAGAAGAAATAGGTAAGAAATGTCCTGATTGTTCCGATGGTATATTGAAATTAAACTTTGGAAAAGCCGGGGTGTTTCTTGGATGTTCTAACTATCCTGCATGCAACCATACAAAGGAAATTACAGGTAGTAACGACAATTCAGAATATCCAAAAAGTTTAGGCGTGGACAATGTAACAGGTCAAGAGGTGGTAATCAAAAAAGGCCCTTTTGGGCTTTACCTTGAGTTTAATAGTGAGTCCAAAAAGAAAAAAACAGTTTCCATACCAAAGGATCTAAATGTTAATGATATTAATCTGAATACCGCTACTCAGTTACTTTCCTTGCCAAAAGTAATCGGAGAACACCCTGAGACTGGAAAGGAAATAAAAATAGGCCTTGGACGATTTGGGTACTATATTTTTTATGATGGTAGATATTTTTCTCTTAAAAAAAGCTCTAAAGAGGTGCTGAATACAGAATTGAGCGAAGCTGTACAAATTATTGCAAACAGTTCACGCAAAGAGTTAAAATCTCTCGGGGTTAATGAAAAAGGAAAAGAAGTTTTCATCTGCAACGGTAGGTATGGATTCTATATAAAATGCGGTAAAACGAACGTTGCTTTGGGCAAGAGTGCAGATATTGAGAGTATAGATTTGAAGAAGGCTTTAGAGTTGATTAAGAATAAAAAGTAGACTTTTGTTGAAATATTATGTAGAGTTGAAATATGCTCTAATAATGTGGTGGAATAAATGACATTCGAAATACGGGGGTAACACTTTAGTTTTACGTGATTTAGATTACATAGATGTAAGTAAGTTAGTAGACCTTTTAAGAGACAGACCAAATACTGCAGGGCTTTATTTAACTAAGTGCAAGATTAGTGTTGAAGTTGCAAAAGAATTAGCCAAACTCAAAAATCTTACTTCACTTTATTTAACTGGGTGCAAGATTAGTGTTGAAGCTGCAGGAGAATCAGCTAAGTTCACAAATCTTACTTCACTTTATTTAAGTGAGTGCAAGATTAGTGTTGAAATTGCAAAAGAATTAGCTGAGCTCAAAAATCTTACTTCACTTTATTTAACTGGGTGCAAGATTAGTGTTGAAGCTGCAGGAGAATCAGCTAAGTTCACAAATCTTACTTTGCTTAGTTTAGTTAGGTGCAAGATTAGTGTTGAAGTTGCAAAAGAGTTAGCTGAGTTCAAAAATCTTACTTCACTTTATTTAAGTGAGTGCAAGATTAGTGTTGAAGTTGCAAAAGAGTTAGCTGAGCTCAAAAATCTTACTTCACTCGGTTTAGTTAGGTGCGAGATTAGGAATGAAGCTGCAAAAGAATTAGCTAAACTTACAAATCTTACTTTACTCAGTTGCAAGACTAGCGATAAAGGTGCAAACATAAAACTGCAGAATGAGGTATCAAACTTGCAAGAAAAACTTAAAAGTAGTGGCAAATACTATATTTGTGGAGCAACAGTTGGTTTAGTGATTGGTCTAGTTGCAGCATATTGTTTAGGAGCTGCTGCTTTAACTCCTGTTGGCGTCTCTGTTGCAGTGTTTATTGCATCTGCTGTGGTTGGCGCGTTACTCGGAGCTGGGGTGGGTTATGCTGTGAGTACATATCTTGAAAACACTGAAGTTAAAAATATGCAACCTCACAAGAGTTATTGAAGATCTGTATTAAATACTAGCACAGGGGCTTTCTTCTATAGCTAACACAAGACTGTCTCAAGACCTCGTCATCCCGCTGCTTGTTAGCGGCTGAGATACTGCGGCGGTATGACGTAGAGAGATCTTACTTATTATAGCTATAACACTGAAGTTTACAATCAGAACAAACCACTTGGCCACGTGGAACTGACTTCAGCTTGTCCGTTGAAACTTGATTTGAGCAGAATATACATTTTATTGTGTTGCTTGGAGTAAGTGAGTTATCAACAGTAATTCTATCATCAAAAACAAAACACTCACCTTCCCAATTACCATTTTTATTATAAGTTTTTTCAAGGTAAGAAAGAATGCCGCCTTTCAGGTGGTACACATTGTTAAATCCAAGATTTTTCATGTACGCTGTTGATTTTTCGCATCTAATCCCACCAGTGCAGTACATAGCTACTTTCAGGTCTTTACTCTCAGAGAAAGACTTTGCCCACTCAGGAAAATCGCGAAAACGCTGAGTATGTGGATTGATTGCATTTTTAAACTTGCCTAATTTCACTTCATACTCATTTCGTGTATCTATTACTAAAACGTCAGGTTGAGAAGTAAAATCATCCCAATGCTCTGGATCAACATATTTACCCTTAAGGGAAATATCAAGATTGCCTACACCAAGATTCACAATCTCTCTTTTTAATTTTACCTTCATCTTGCTAAATGGTTGATATTCTGCTGCACTCTCTTTCCATGTAAGGTCCCTTAGCCTATAATCAGAACGTAGAAAATCGAATATTTTATCAATCACGTTTCTTTCACCAGATACGGTTGCATTAATACCCTCTTCTGCAAGGAGTATAGTACCCTTTAATTCAATGTTGTCGCATGCAGTTTTTATTTCGTCTTTCATGTCATAATAATTAGAGAGTTCTACAAAGTGATAGAAAGTTGCAATGACGAAGCTCATGATTATTCACTTATCAACTAAAAACATGATATACAAAATTATAAAGATATTCAATAGTACGGCTGTTAATTACTGGATATCTTCAGTTTTTACATATAACATTTTAATATCAAATATAGATCCAAATTAATGTTTTTGAGAGTATTTAAAAATATATTCTTATTTTTAGTAAGTATATTATTCGTCTGTCCTATACTATCGTTAATATCGATTCTATTTACAGAATCAGCAAATTCTGGATGGGTAATCAGCACACTTTTCCCTGAATATATACTGAGTACGCTAATTTTGATGATAGGAGTGGGGGGGATATCCTTCATATTTGGAGTGATTCCAGCATGGCTCACCACATTTTTTTCATTTCCTGGAAGTAAAATTTTTGAGATTGCTTTGTTCTTTCCGATATCGATTCCTGGATATATAGTAGCGTTCGTCTATGTAAATACACTAGAATTTTCAGGTCCGGTGCAGAGCTCATTAAGAGACATTTTAGAGTGGAGCAAAGGTGACTATTGGTTTCCTGAAATAAAATCCCTAGGTGGTGGAATATTAGTAATGGGATTTAGTTTATATCCATACGTTTATATGCTAGTCCGCTCAAGTCTAAAGAATGTTAGTAACTCAGTCACTATTGCATCAACACTTGGGTTCTCCTCATTACAGAGCCTGTTTTCTGTCATCATACCTTCCATACGTCCATCAATTATAGCTGGGTTGTCCTTGGTACTAATGGAGGTAATTACGGATTTCGGCACACCACAGTTTCTTGCTATCGATACTTTTACGACAGGAATATATCGCACCTGGTTTTTACTGCATGATAAATATTCAACTACTGTTTTAGCAGTTGCAGAATTGATTTTCGTTGCAACACTAATAGCTATCGAAAAGAAACTACAAAAAAAAGGAATATCTTACTCTTCAATCAACACTAATGCAGATTATTACAACAAACGGAGTGTAAGTGGCACTATACCATTGATCTTTGCTTATCTTATGTGTGTATTGCCGATATTAATAGGTTTTATTTTGCCAATGATTCCGCTCATATATTGGAGCATAGAGAAGGGGTTTTTCATATACGAAGCAAGGTTCTATAATATAATAGCAAATAGCGTTAGTTTATCATTTATCACCGCATTAATCTCAATTAGCATTGCAATAATGATTGGATATACGGCGCGTAAAAGTAAGGTAATCAATAATGTAGCACGTCTCATTTCTTTAGGCTACGCAATTCCAAATGCAATTATCGCAATTAGCATAATAATATTTTTAAGCAGAATATCTTCTTTCATTACTCAATATATTGTGGAAATTAGCTTGGTAGGAACTATTGGCGCATTAGTTTACTCATATTTATTTCGTTTTTTTGCTATATCTTTCAAGGCGATAGAATCAGGGCTCAAAAAAACACCAAATGAAATTGAGTGGACTGCATATACCATGGGTCATGGGCCTATTTCCACATGTTTGAATGTTCATATCCCTCTCATCAAGAAGAGTATATTATCGGGATTTTTGCTCGTATTTATGGATACTATCAAGGAGCTCATAGCAACACTCATTATAAGACCATTTAGTTTTGAAACTATATCAACTAGAATATATGAACTTGTAAGCGATGAGCGCTTTAGAGAAGCTGCCCCATTTTCGTTGATAATAGTTATAATAGGCTTAATCTCTACAATAACCTTATTTACACTTGATGATAAGGATAAAAAATAAACGTAACCGTTCACAGATTTCCACTTAATTCTTCAATCTCACTAATAGAAAGGCCAGTAAACTTGACAATAGTGTTGACATCAACATTATTAGCCAGCATTGCTTTTGCGACTTCAATTTTCCCTTCAATTTTTCCTTTCTCTATACCTTTTTGTATACCTTTCTCTTCAGCAAGATCAAGTCTGTATTCAAGAATGGCTTCTTCTTTCCGTAGATCCATTATTCTTTCTTCGTAAGCTACTAAATCTTTTTCATTCCAACGAAACTTGTCTAATTCATCATATGCTAGCTTTATTATTGGCGCTTTTTCTGCTATCTCTTTTAAGTCCTCTTCTGTTGTTTCTTCTGCGTATTTAAAAAAGAAACACCACCTTTCTACTATACTTTCTAACTGCTCTACTTTACTTTTTGAAAATTTGGGCAATTCTATAAAGATAAATTGAAAATCTTTTAAGTAATGGCCGTTAGTTTTTATATCAAGTATATTGTGAGTAGAAATATAATCAACTTCTTCAGGAAGTAAGTTACAATTTGATATAGCAATAAAGAAGACTTTCTTTAAATCAATGTAGTTGCCAGATTTATCTAATTGTCTTGAGTAGGCTTTAGCGGCATATAATTGAGCGCGTTTTTCGAAGCCCTTGTCTCTAGCGAGCTGCATTTCTGCTATATATCTATTTCCGTGAGAATCCTTGCAGAGAACATCAACAATACTTTGTTTATCAGAGGCAACTTCGGGATCCATAATAGTGCTAAGAAACTCAACTTCTTGTATTGCATTTATCTCAGTAAACCCTAAAATATCGTTCAAAAAGTGGATCAGGATATTCTTATTTTTTCCGTTCCAAAGATTTTTTTGAAACACAAATCATTGCGAGGATCGAGAAATTTTGAAAGAGCCATGGCAAAAATGCTTGAAAATATTAATAATTATACACTGTTATTAACAATTATTCAACCATATTTTTGAAGATAGCTATAGCTAAAGTGACTTAGGTTTACCGATAATTTGAAAAACAAAAATCCGTCATTCCGCTACTTGTTAGCGGAATCTATGCTGAGATACTGCGAATAAATCGCGGTATGACGTGTTGCTTGAGTCAGCTATAGGAACTGTACCAGCACCATGACCTTACCCAGAAAAAATGGAGAGAAGGAAAGGAGTTTTTTTGTGGTAATGACCCTACCCAATCAATCCAATTAACAACTTGCTCATTATAGTCTTGCAACTTTGATTTAATATACAATCCAAGTGTCATTTGAACACTCCCGAACTTATCACTTTATGCCACTGGTCTTCATCTAAAATTTCTACACCTAATTCCACTGCCTTTTTATATTTGGATCCTGGTTTTTCTCCTGCAATTAGGTAGTCAGTTTTAGCAGAAAGATGTGAGCTGACCTTTGCTCCTAGAGTTTTGGCTCTTACTTTTGCCTCTCCTCTACTCATAGCAAGTAGCTTACCAGTAAACACTATAATTTTATTATTTAAAACAGAGTCACTAGAGTTGGAGCTCACAGGAAGAATTTGAAGACAAGCAGTAAGATCATTTAACATTTTGATGTTATGTTCCTTAGAAAAAAATGATTCCAAAGATTCAGCCCCTTTTTTTTCCTATGCCGTCTATACCGACTAGCTCAGTATTATCTGATGACAGTTCAATCATCGAATTATACCAATTATCATAAGAAACATAATAATCTGCAAGCAATTCTGCTGCAACTTGGCCAGTAAATCTAATACCTAAAGAAAATATAAACCTATCTAGAGTTATTACCCTTCTGCTTTGTATAGAATTTAACAAATTAGCTATAGATTTCTCGCCCCAGCCAGACTGTCCTTCCAGATTAAATTCATCCAATTTTCTTCTAAAGTAAAAATATCATGGATTTGTTTTATCAGACCAAGGTCGTAAAAAAACTCTATCTGCTTATCACCAAGGCCAACAATGTCAAATGCATCTTTCGATACAAAATGCTTTAGTTTTTCTATTATTTGAGCTTTACAGGCAAATTCCTCAGAACATCTTACTGCCGCCTCTCTCTCAACCTGACGTACTTTACTACCACATTCAGGGCATATTCCAGGAAACACAAATTCAGGTGTATTTGGAAGACGAGAATCTCTGTTCACTTCAATGACCTGGGGAATTACATCTCCTGCCCTTTTGATTGTTACAATATCTCCCTCTCTTATGTCTTTACGTTTTATCTCATCTTGGTTATGCAGACTTGCTCTACTAACTAGCACCCCACCAATATTGACTGGCACTAAATCTGCAACTGGAGTTAAAACCCCTGTTCTGCCCACCTGTATAAATATCTTATTTAACTTTGTTTTTGCATAAACCGCAGAAAACTTGTATGCAAGTGCTGAGCGCGGTGCTTTGTGAGTATTCCCTAGACGATTTTGTAGTACCAAATCATTTACTTTATAGACCTATTCCATCAATATCATAATCCAAGTTATAGCGACAATTATAGACCTCGTTATAGAACTTCAGCATTCCATCCAAACTACTCGTTAAGGACTGATGCTCATTTACACAAAAACCAAGTGCCTCAAGCTTATTTAGTATCTCACTTTGACTTTTCTCTGCTCCACCAATCAAAGAATAAGCAAAATATCTAAGTGGTCTACTTGCTGTAATGTTTGCATCCAATTGCTTTAGAGAACCAGCAGCTGCATTTCGAGGATTGGCAAATTCATCGTTTTTCATTTAACTTCAAAAAGTCGCTGTTACTGATGTATATTTCACCTCTTACTTCCAATCTACCTTGCACACCTTGCAAAAACTTAGGAAAGCCTTTTATTGTTGCAACATTGTGAGTGACATCTTCCCCTAAAAAAACCGTCACCTCGAGTTGCAGCTTTAACAAATCTCCCATCCTCATAAATTGCAGAAAACGACAACCCATCAATTTTTGGCTCACATAATATCTCTATTTTGTCCTCAATTAAAAACCTCTTTATTTTAGACAAAAATTTCTCTACATCTTGTTCATCATAAGCATTCTCAAGAGAAAGCATAGGTTCTTGATGTTCCACCTTAGAAAACCTCTCATCAGGTGGAGCACCAACACTATCTTGTGTTGCATAAATTTCTGGAAATTGTGCCTCTATTTCAGCTAACTTTTTCTTCAGTTCATCATATTCAGCATCACTTATTTCTGGCTTATTTTTTTGGTGATACAAAACATTATGATAATTTATTTGATCTTGCAGTTTTTCTCTCATCTTTTCTAAGTTAGTCATGATATCAATATAATGCTACATTAGCCTTTGTCGTCAAGTTGTGAATTTTCTTGAATTTATCATATGGTCTTAATCCATCAAATATCAAAGGTGCCACAATGCTATAGCCATACTTATTCTTCTCTTGCTCAATTGTATTAGCAGATCTCACTTGCTTTAGCCTTATATTTATATAAAATTAAAATAAATTAGAGTAAATAAGTTATTATTTTACAATATTGCTATTTAAATGCTAACAAGATTCGCTCCAAGCCCAACTGGCTATCTCCACGTAGGAAACGTACGAACTGCTTTGGTTTGTTGGATGTACACACGTAATCAAAATGGAAAATTTCTACTCCGTTTTGATGATACTGACCTTCAGCGTTCAGATGTCAAATATATAAATAATATCATAGAAGACCTAAAATGGATTGGTATCGATTGGGATGCAAGTTTTAAGCAATCAGAGCGCTTTGAGCACTATAACGAGGTGTTCTTGCAGTTAATAAAAGAAGGGCATATTTATGCATGCTATGAAACAAGAGAAGAGTTAGAAATTAAACGAAAGTTGCAATTAAAACAAGGACTTCCTCCTGTTTATGACAGAAGTGCATTGCTTCTAACTGAACAAGAAAAAATCCATTATGAGCAAGAAGGACGAAGACCACATTTCAGGTTTAAATTGGATAGAAATGAAGTTGTTAAATGGAATAATGAAATTAAAGGTGAAATAAATATTGCAACAAGTCACATCAGCGATCCTGTGGTAAAAAGAGAAGATGGAATTTATACATACATGCTACCTTCTGTTATTGATGACGTTGACTTTAATGTAACCCATGTTGTACGTGGGGAAGATCATGTAACTAATACCGCAGTTCAGATCCAAATGATTAAAGCATTAAAAGCGAAAATCCCTATATTTACTCACCTTTCTCTACTACATTTTGATGATAGCAAGATATCGAAACGGAAAGGCGGGCTGGACATCAAGTCCATAAGAGAAGATGAGACTGAACCAATGGCGCTAACTAGCTATTTAGCAAAACTTGGAACATCTGATCCGATAGAAGCTCATGTTGACATACAGTCTTTAATTGACTCATTTGATATTAAAAAATTTAGCTCAGCATCTGCACAATTTAGCTTGAGTGAAGTATACAAGCTAAATAGCAAAGTGCTGCAACAAATGTCATTTGAAATTGTACAAGAACGTTTAAATCAAATTGGAGTGGGCTCCTCAGAGTTTTGGTATTTTATAAGGAACAATATAGAAAGGTTTTCTGAGGTGGCCAAGTGGTGGAAAATATGCAAATCTGATATAGAGCCTGTGATTCTTGATAAGGAGCTTATAAAAATTGCGTTCAATGCATTTCCTCAAGGCGATTGTAACAAAAACACATTATCAGAGTGGGTAAAAGCTATTCGACAGACAGTGGATATAAAGGCAAAAGACTTATTTATGCAGTTGCGTTCAGCTTTAACAGGAACAGAAAAAGGACCAGAGCTCGCTAAATTATTAATTTTTATCGGCAAAGAAAATATCATTGCAAGGTTAAAAGAAAAGTGAAAACCAAAGAATTATAGCTAATGCAAGTCAGTACGTCATACCGCCGCGGTATCTCTAGATCCCGCTAACAAGCAGCGGGATGACGGTTGTTGGTAAACCTAAGTTACTTTAGCTATATATAAAAGGTTTAAGTGGTTGTATTGATGTATCTTTGTATTAGAAAACACCCAATAAGCAGAGTTGTGAGTGGAATAAACCACAAAATGTAAGTGCTAGGTGTGGTAGTTATAATTGAATTGCCGTAAGAATTTTTTAACTCTGAGATTATCTCTTCATCTGTGTATCCATCATTGATTTTTTTACGAATTGCTTCTCGCATATCATACGCAATCTGAGATCCAGATTCAGACAATGATTCGCCAGAACATATTGGACACCTTATTATTTCAAATAAACTGGTTGCTCGTTTTTCCATGCTTTTATCTCTGAGTTTATTATCCAGAGTAAAAGCGTTTACGCCTGAGTGAAATATCAATATGAAAAGTAAACTAACTACTGCTCTCATCCTTGGTTAATTGGGTTATTTTACTGAGTTGGTTCATAAAATCAGTGGTGGATAACTTTCCAATAAAGCTTGACCCTACATCATCATCGTACTTTATTGAAAATTGAACGCTGTCATCAGTTGTTTTTTCTGATAAGGAAGACATTAATTTTTCAAACGCATCTGAAGTTTTTGAGTCACCAATCATAAACGAGATTAATTCTTTATAATTTGATATAGCCACGTTGATTTTGTCTTTAAATGAAGACGTAACCAAATTATAATTTTGCATTCCACCATCTGCAGCAAGAGAAAAATTATTACTTTGAATTAAAAATTTCTCTATGTTGAAATTAACTCTGGAAGCTGAGATGTGGTTTACAAATTCGTAATCAAATTTAGTGTCGATACTAAGGTAACTTTCAGGACTTGCAGTATTTTTATACCGATAAGTATAAAAATCAAATCCTAGTTTAGTATTTCCACTTGGTTCTTTATCGAGGTGAAATTGAATGTAATTGCTTTTATCATTCACTTCAGTTATAACACTTTGCTGATTTTCTGAAACATCACATTTTAATCCATAATCTTCGTAACGAAGTGTATCTATATAGTCTATCACGGTACTATTTCTGTTGAATCGCAATGAAGATGGTAAATCATTTAGTCTAACAACAAAGTGGCTGCTATCGTTTGTGTGGCATTTTATATTCTTTTTCTCATCACCATGAACAACAATGTTGACTTCATTGCTTGGTATGTAGATATATACTGATTTATCAAATAATCTATTTTTTATCAATAAAGCATCAGATGAGATGGTTAATTGCTTATTGGAAAATTTTGGGTTTGTCACACGGAAAATTAGGTTAGAAGGAAGTCCACTGAAATCATGTGAAATATCAAACTTTTCGCCGTTAATGTATAGTATTATTTCAGCTAAAAGATTTTTTACCTTACATGCAGAAAAATACCAAAAACCACTATACGCTACAGGAATAAACAAAAGTAAAGAGATGATAATATAGATAAAAATCTTACGCATAGCTAATTATTCCCCTGTTTATCCAATGATATATTTCTTGTACCCCTTGGTATGGTTACACACAAACCGTCGATATCTTTTGTGATTTTTATTTGGCACCCAAGTCTTGATGTCTCTGTTAAGCCGAAGGCTAGATCTAACATATCGTTTTCCTCATCAGATATGGGATTATGCGTTTCTACAGCATCATAAAATTCTGGATCAACAATCACGTGGCATGTAGAACAAGCAAGAGAGCCTTCACATGCACCTTCAAGCAGATCTGGATCACTTCTGTGGGCTAAATTAAGCAGAGTTTCTCCCTCTGCAGCTTCATAGCTTTTCTTACTCCCATCAGGTAAAACAAAAGTAACAGATGGCATATTATTCCTATTAAAATCCTTACTAATTTCTCTGTATTCTACAGGTAATAACTAATATTTGCAAACTCTTTGCAATTCCAGTGCCTATTTTTTGTCATCCAAGTACCCCTTTCTTGTCATTCAAGTAGCCTCTTCTTATCATCCCAGTGCCCCCTTTCTTGTCATCCCAGTGTCTAGGCACTGGGATGACAAAGGAGGACAGTGCCAAGCACTGACCATTTCTGGTCTCTTAAATTGCAACTAATCTAAATATTAAGAAATTTACCAAATAAAAAAAAAGGCAAAAAAATCCCGTAGTGCGAGTTTTGACCCTCTAATACTTTAAATTGGCGCTGTAATAATGTGCTGACGCTTAGCTTAAGCGCGGTTTGGCTGAATGTAGAAAAAATTTAAAAGACATGCAGCCGCTATAATTTTATGTAATCAGCCAAAAAATACCCTAAGTTTTTTACTGAATTTTGTCATTGAGCCTGCAGGTCAAAAACAAGTTTTGAGTCATAAATACCCTTATTGTCATAATAAGGGGGCTGGCGGAGTTTGTCAAGCAAGTTTTTTCGTTTCTACTGAATGACAGTTGTGACCTATGCAAGAAGTCTGTTGTAGTTTGTACGATATCTTTATAAAATGGTTCGCATAAGTTATCTAGCAGTGCAACTAAACAAATACAAAAATCAAAACGTCGCGGTTTTTGGTCTTGGTAAAACTGGTTTATCCGCCATTAACGCTCTAATAAAGAATGGTGCAAGAATATATGCATGGGATGATCATGAAGAGCAAATAGCAAATGCAAAAATGATGTATAAAAAATGTAATTTTATTCATCCCAAGGAATACAATTGGCATGAGATCAGTGCATTGGTTTTAAGCCCTGGAGTGCCAAAAGAGCCACATTGGATAGTGAAACTTGCAAGGAGATTTGATTGCAAAATAAAATCAGACATTGAGCTATTTCTTGAAGCTAAAACTACGAACCAGAAGGTAATAGGCATCACAGGAACAAATGGTAAATCAACCACTACATCACTAATAGGGCACATATTAAAATCTGCAGGGAAAAAAGTAGCTATTGGTGGAAATTTAGGCGTTCCTGTTTTGGATCTAGAAAGAGATGCAGAAATTTATGTAATTGAATTTTCCTCTTTTCAATTGGAGTTGATGAATGAAATTAATGTGGACATTTCAGCACTGCTCAATATTACACCAGATCACATAGATAGGCATGGAAGTATGGAGAACTACATAGCAACTAAATTAAAACTGATAAACGGTAGTGAGGTTGCCGTAATAGGATGTGACAATGAGATTACTGCTGACATATTTAACAAATTCACTGGAAACAAAATTCCAATCTCAGCTTCGATGTCATCCTCTTTGTCATTCCAGCCACTTCTTTTGTCATCCCAGTGCTTGGCTACTCTGATCCAGAAGATCTCGTTAAAACTAGAGAATCATAGCTTATCAGTAAGCGACGTGAAAATAAACCTAATATCCAATGCAGAAAACATAGCAGCCGCATATGCCGTATGTAAGCTACTTGGAGTAGATAGCAACACTATTATCAATGGAATCAAGTCCTTTTCAGGACTGAGGCATAGGAATGAACTGCTTGGTAAAATAAGAAATGTGTTTTTCGTGAACGATAGCAAAGCAACTAATGCAAAGTCGAGCGAAAAGGCGATCTTATCTTATGAAAACATAAATTGGATCGTTGGTGGAAGAAGCAAAAAAGGTGGAATAGAATCATTAAGCAAGCATTTCACAAGGATTAGAAAAGCTTTTCTTATTGGGGAATCAACCGAAGCCTTTGCAAACACTATGGAGAATAAAGTAGATTTCGTAAAATGTTGCAATTTGAAAAACGCACTTAAACTTGCTTTTGAAGAGGCCAAAAATAGCGAAGAAGAAGTAACAATATTACTTTCTCCCGCGTGTGCTTCTTTTGATCAATGGAAAAATTTCGAGGAACGTGGTGAAGCATTTTGTAGAATGTTTGAAAATCTCAGGTACAATCACACATGCTGTTTAGTATAATGTTGCGTGGAACAAGATGAAATAAAGTTAATAATAGATAAGCTAATTAGGGTTATTCCATTTGAAGGGATAAGCGATGAAACCCTATTAAAGATTTGCACAGACCTTAATCTAGCTAATAGCTTTTGCAAATTTCAGAATGGAATATATAGCGCTTTGGAGCACATAGCAGAGGACTTAAATAGCTCAATGGAAGCTGAACTAAGAAATTCCAATTTAGAAGACATGAAAGTGCGAGAGCGGGTAAAGTTAGCTATTCAAATACGCCTTTCAAACTACGCTAAGCTACCGAATTATAGAGAACTTTTAAAAAATGTTTTATCATTCTCCGTATCACCAAAAAATACATATTTTTCTAGTAAACTTTTATACAGAACTATTAGCGCGATTTGGTATGGCATTCATGACCAATCAACAGATTTTAACTACTATACAAAAAGAGCAATATTAGCTGGAGTGTACTTAAGTACGATACTTTTTTTTATCAATGATTATTCAGAAGATTTTGCGGATACTTTATCGTTTCTTGATAACCGTATCAACAATGTCATGACATTTCAAAAATTCAAAACTCGCTTAAAAGGAATCATAGGAAATTTCTTATAAGCTTTTCATCATACTGGTTATTCATATTTATATTCTCTTGTTTTTTTTGATCTTTATGTTAAAATAACTAAATATTCATTAACGATAAAATGAAAGTTATTTATCATACCAATAGTGATATCAAGCCAGAAGAAAATACAAAACACGTGATAAACTTTTTTGGAGTACTTGGGTGTATTAAGGTTAATGCTCGTGGTAAAAATCCACTTAAGGGACAAGAAAGTAAGTTAGTTAAGCATTATTTTGACTATCCCTATTTCTCTAGAATTGTTAATCCAAGATTCTTTCAAGAAGAATTAAATGCTGAAGAAAAAAAATTCAATAGGAGAATAATCTCACTATGGTTATGTTCTGCTATATTGTCCACTGCTTCTATTGTGTCGTTATACTTGGCATACCAGAATCAAAAATCAAAAAAGGTACTTACAGGGTTAGCTTTTGCATCAGTAGTGCTATCAATTTTGGCTACCATATGTTTTATCGTACTTTGCCTATGGATGCTTTTTGACTTTATTAAGAAGAGATTTGTAGTACACAGAATTAAAAGCTTTTTGGAAAATGAAGTCAGCCCTGAGTGGCTTTGTTGCATCACACTTTATGAGATGGTGATTTATGGTAAATTCATGTAACTATCTCAAATTTAGCCATACCAATATCAGTGAATTTATTAAGCAAATAGCATTTGATTAGCAGTTCTTTTTCTCGATTTATCTCAGATTTATTCCTAAAACTAAATCCGAATATTTGCTTTAATCTTGAGAAAAACCCTTCAATATAAGATCTTTTCCCATAATTTACTTCTTTTTTCCATTCTTTCATGCCATCTTCACCGTATAATTTTATTAACCTAATAGCAGCATTCCTATCAGACATATAATCTATTTCTGGATGTTCTGCCGCATTGTTTATTGGTAGAATTTTTGTCTTTATATCATATTCGTTACACAACTTATAAAACTTGTGCCTATCACATGCTCTATCTGCATATAGTGCTTTTATGGCATGCTGAAAATCAACTTCTTTTAGCAAATCACAAGCTCCATAGTGATCAGAGTAGACACCGTTACTGTATTTTACAGCTATGGCTTTTTTGTTGTTTATATTCAACATTACGTGCAATTTTCTCGTTTGCTCATAGCCACGATATTTTCTGTCAGTGCTATTTTCCTTGCTGTGTGTTGTTGTATATACTAATTCCTGTACTGTCTATAGCAATTTCGATATCTTCCATATTATTTTTTTCAACTCTGCAATCATTGATCTTAATATCAAGTTTCTTTTGATGCTTGTGAATAGCTGCAAATTTTTTCCTATTTGTTCAATGTATCCCTCTAAAAATCCCACTGTTTGTCTCAAACCTATTCTGAATAGATGGGTTATTATATGTATCAAAATTACCACTTTGTTGCTGTAAATATTGTTGCCACCCTACATTTTAGCCCAATTTCATACCAATTTTCTATGGCTTCGTTGATATAATGAAAAATATTTCCTCTTTTTTCTAGAAATTTGTTATATTCATGGCAGTTACTGACTCTCATTTTTTGTGGCATATTTTTTCTTCAACAGTTAAATGGCTATTTATAATGAATTTTGTCAGTAACTGCCAGTTCTTTTCACTTGAACGATGCAACAAAGCCCACTGGGATCCAGAAAACTTAATTTCAACCAAATAATAAAGGCTAGATCCCAGTGTCTAGGCACTGGGATGACAAAGGAGGACAGTGCCAAGCACTGACCATTTCTGGTCTCTTAAATTGCAACTAATCTAAATATTAAGAAATTTACCAAATAAAAAAAAAGGCAAAAGAAGCCCCGTGGTTGGCTAGTTACTTACATTATACTTTCAAGTACGTCGTTTTTTTATTCCAAACGTCTAATAACCGCGACTCAGCTGCTTTTAAATGCAACTAACCTAAATTATAAACGTTAAGAAATTTACTGAGCGGAAAAAAAGGCAAAGAAACCCCAGGGTAGCTAGTATTCAAATTCTCCCTTGTCTATTTGACGTCTTTTACTGTCTTAAACGCTTTATAAGCGCGTTTCGGTTTGTATAGGTAGAAACCTAAAGTTTTACAAAGACATGAGGTGCACATAGTGCAAAAAATTAAGCATGATTTACGCCAAATACATTAAGTTTTTTTGTCATTAATCCACTGCAGAGATTGCGAAGTGAAATAAAATAGCTTCACTTCCATGATAAGGGGGCCGGCGGAGTTTGTCAAGTAGTTTTGCATTGTGAAAACAATTATCACAAAAATCCTATATCACCGGTCATGAATACGTTATTTGCCCATTCGATTAATAACTTACCTCCTGGTAAATCTACTGAAGTCTGTTGGGCAGTCAGATATCCACGTAGTGTGGATGCAACAAGTGCTGCACAGGCTGCACTACCGCATGATGCAGTAATGCCTGTACCTCTTTCCCAAACTCTTAAAGCTATTTCTCCAGACTTTTCAACTTGTGCAATACTAATATTAATTTTCTGAGGAAATAGTACGTGATTTTCTAGCTTTGGTCCTAAATTTCGCAATGGTATTTCACTTATGTTATCAACAAAAAAAACTATATGAGGGTTACCAATATTTACTGCAACAGGATCTTTTAGCATTTCAAGCTCTATAGGTAAGTGAAGAGTGTCACACTCAGTAGACAAGGGAATTTCATGCCATTTTAGCAAAGGTTTACCCATGTTAACCTTTATGGATTTATCACCAACTTTAAAACACTCTAAAGTGCGTTTGTTTACCAGCTCAATAGTGATATACTCAGTACCTTTTTCTGACATTATCAAATATCCAACACAGCGTGCTACGTTTCCGCACATTTCAGCTCGACTACCATCAGCGTTATAGATATGTATAAAGCAGTCTGCAGCATTAGACATTGTTATAATTATCACTTGATCACAACTGCTTTGATCAGCAATTTGTCTATAGTTCCAGTCTAAATTGTTTGTTGAACGTGAGTCTATGATAACAAAATTATTGCCAGTACCGTGCATCTTGATAAAATTTTTAGGACCTTGGCCACTCATCATAAAAAAATATTTCTTCTATTGGTCTTCTTTTTTTCTTACTTGTTTCAGCGCCCTCTTCTTCGTAACCAACCGCTATCACTGACATTACATTAAAATCATCGGATATGTTGAATCTTTCTACTATTTTATCTCTATCAAATCCACCCATTTGATGAGCCATTAAGTTCACAGATGCAGCCTGTAGCATAAGTGCATAATTTGCTGCACCAGTATCATGACTAGCCCAAAGATTTTCTCCTTTACCTCGTTTACGGAAGTTTTTAGCACTTAAAGATATGATTAACACTTGTGCATCTTTTGCCCATTTTTGATTAGATTCATCAAGACAATTTAGCAGCTTTTCCCATGCGCTTTGATTGTTCTGTTTGTTGCATATCACATATCTCCAAGGTTCATCACCAAAACATGAGGGAGTTAGCCTTACAGCTTCCATTAAAATATCCATGTCTTCCTGAGATATTGCTCTTGTAGTATCGTATGAACGTCCGCTGTGTCTTGCTTTCATCAACGATAATAGATCTTGTTTACTCATCATTTTTAATTTAATAGTGCATAAATAATTCATTGTAGCACAATATGAGCAAAATTTAAATTGCAAAACCTCTTATACACATATATTACATTTAATAAGTTATTTTTATTGGGAAGGTATGTTTATAACACAATCTAGCAGCAGATCAACACTGACTGAAATATTGTCTTGCGTTTTACTTTTATTCTTGATGGCTCAAATAAGCGTACCATTGCAGCCTGTGCCTATCACATTGCAAACTTTAGGAGTAATGCTTATTGGGCTTAAATTTAACCGCAGAACAGCATTCTATTCTGTGCTTACATATCTATCACTTGGTGCAGCAGGATTTCCTGTTTTTGCGAATTTTTCTGGTGGTTATCACATTTTTCTCGGACCAACAGGTGGATATTTAATTGGCTGTTTAGCTGCTGTTATGGTAATGAGCAAAGTAAATGAATTACTGAACTCTAAATATAAATCATTTGTGTGTAATTCTTTAAGTTGTCTGGCTGGTACAGTTGTAATCTTTATTTGTGGTGTTAGTTGGCTTGCTGTTTACTTGGGTCTGGGACAAGCAATAATGGTGGGTGTTTTACCATTTATCCTTCCTGGTTTGGTAAAAATTTTTCTACTTGTAGCAGCTTTGCAATATTTGAAAAAATGATAAAATTCCACCCTCATCATTTCATGTGCACCCTCGCGTTTCGGGGATATGGGTATTCTCAGGGTTTTGTAGAAAATTATAAAAAGATAGCAAGCAAAGTAATTAGTGATCCTAACACTCAAATCGAAGTAGTCGGCAATCTTGGTAGTATTTGTAGTGCTTGCCCAAACCAGATTAAACAAGGTAAATGCACCACACAAGCTAAAGTTTTAGAGCTAGATAGAAGGCATATGGGAATTTTAGGAATAAAAATTGGCGAGACTTTAAATTGGAATGAGGCGGTAAAAAAGATTAGAGAGAAAATGTCTTTAAAGAAATTTGATTACGCATGTGAGAGGTGCAACTGGCAGCCATATGGAATATGTAAAAATGCCCTTTTAAATTGTCATTCCTATAAAGGTAGTTGACAAAATGTTAAGATAAATTGAAGCATTTTTGTGGAAATAGACTTCTTGCACTACCTCCCAAGCCACAGATGTCATTCAGTAGAGACAAAAACTTACTTGACAAACTCCGCCAGCCCCCTTATCATGACAGTGAGGCTATTGTATTTGCTTTCGCCAATCTGCAGATTAAAAGGTAAGGATTACTTAATGTATCGGCGTCTTATGTTCAATTTTTTGCAGTATATAGATACTGTATGTCTTTACAAAACTTCATCTACATCTAGATTTTTATCTAAATAAGCTGAACGCGCTTACAAAGCGTTACAAGACATCAAAAAATGCCAATACTCGACAAAGATAGTAAAGGACTAGCTAACTTGGGGATTCTTTGTCTTTTTTTCTGCTTGGTAAATTTCTTAAACATTTGTAGCGTAAGTTAGTTGCAATTAAAAGCAGCTTAATCTCGCTTGTCAAGCGTTTAAAACATAAAAAACGCCAATATTTTAAAGCGGATAATAACCACGGGGCTTCTTTTGCCTTTTTTTTCATTTGGTAAATTTCTTAATGTTTGTAGCTAAAGCAATTTAAGAGACCGAAAATGGTGTCATTCCAGTCTGGAATCCAGTTTTCTTTACAAATTCACCAAAAGTGCTTCATTCTATAACGCAAAACCCATACTCACCAAACCCAATGCATTACTTGCAATTAAGTTTCCTGGATTCCAGACTAGAATGACACCGTCATAAAAGAACCAGTGTCAGCTACTTGCATGACACCTTCCTGATAGACAATGTTCGTACAGTGTCAGCTACTCAGATAACAGGAAGAAGGTGCTGGGATGACAGGAGAAGAAGGCTACTTAGATGGCAGGGAGGAGCTACTTGAATGACGGTTCTTATCGTCGGTAAACTTAGAGCTATAATAACTATTTGCCTTTTTTCTACTTAAGTTTGGGTTATGCAAGAAGTCTAATAGAGCGAAATATGGAAGACAAAAGATAAGTGCATTCTACGCAGCATGTTCGTCCCGCTAATTAATAATATCTTTATTATTGTATGAGATAGGTAATTTAGCATTTATGAATTTGTAATGTGTTACGCATAGCTCAAAGAAATAAGGTTTACTGGTTACACGCTGCAGCCAATGCCACAACACTAGGATCTATGTTTGTCTGCATGTTAATTTGCGTTGTGATTTTATGGAGGTCTTCTGTTACCTATGCTAGTGAAAATTTGGAGATACAGAAGGCCTTTGATAGTGTTGTCAAGCATATAAAAGCTGATAAAAAGTATAAAGATCTTGATGTTATTGAGAGAAAAAGTGACAAATTTAATATCAAAATTGCGCAGAATTCTGGCAAGAGTTTTGACATATACTCTACTTTAAAAAAAGCAAAAGATTCCTTTGAGTCAGGAGATAATGAAACAGCTATTTCTCTTCTTAATCAGATCATCACAAAGTTTCCTTATCATAAAAATGCTTTAATTGAATTGGGAAATATTTATTACGCTAATAAAGAATACAAAAAAGCTGTAGAGATTTATACAAGACTGTTAAAAGAATACCCTAGTAACCCTTACATATTAAAAAATTTTCTGACGATAATCTCACAATATGATCCTGATCTGGCGTTGAGTGAAATGTTGAAATTGTATGATATACATAAAAATTATGCTCCTTTATTAGCAAATTTAGGTCTGATTTATATGAAAAAGGAGGATTATGTAAAAGGTAAAGAGTATATGACAACTGCTATTTCCCTTGATGAAAACAATATTTTTTATACCTATAATTTAGCTGTTATTCTAGATAAACTTTCAGATTTTAAAAATGCTACAATATTCTACTTAAAGTTGTTGAACATGGCTACAACTTCGAAAGATGTGAGTGAAAAAATACCTTTATACAAAGTGACAGCAAGACTAAAATTTATAAAACTCCACAGCACGCACCCAAAGATTTCATAAAAGCTTATAGCTTACCTAAATCTAATTTATCGCTATTTTTGTTTACAATAATAATATTGAGCTATAGAATTACATCTAAAGGGGCAATTAGCTCAGCTGGTAGAGCATCTCGTTTACACCGAGGAGGTCGGCAGTTCAAGTCTGTCATTGCCCATTTGCTTAACTGAATGTTAATATTATTAATTACTTCAATCAAAATATAGAAAATGCAGGATAATATAGTACCAATCTCAATAGTAAAAGAGCTGGAAGATTCTTATCTCTCCTACGCAATGAGCGTTATCATAAGCCGGGCTATACCTGACGTGCGAGATGGATTTAAACCTGTTCATAGGCGCATATTATATGCAATGTCAAGGGCTGGATACGATGCTGGTAAGCCATATAAAAAGGCGGCTCGTATAGTAGGGGATGTAATGGGGAAATATCACCCACATGGTGATGCAGCTATTTACGATTCCTTGGTTAGAATGGCCCAAGATTTCTCTCTTCTTTTACCACTTGTTGATGGACAAGGTAACTTTGGTTCGATAGACGGAGATCCACCCGCTTCGATGCGATATACAGAAGCAAGGCTTCACAAAGTGTCGCACTTCTTACTAAATGATATTGACGAAGATACAGTTGATTTTAGGCCAAACTATGATGGAAATGAAACAGAGCCTGTTGTACTGCCTGCAGAATTTCCGAATCTATTGGTAAATGGTGCAAGCGGTGTTGCAGTTGGTATGGCAACCAATATTCCTTCTCACAACCTTGGAGAAATAATAGATGCTTGTATGTTATATATAGATAATCCTGAAGTTACTTTGGATGAGTTACTTGAAGTGATGCTAGGGCCGGATTTCCCAACTGGGGGAACGATTCTTGGAAGGTCTGGAATAAGATCAGCATTTGCAACGGGTCGTGGATCAATTGTTGTGCAAGGCAAGACTCACATGGAAGACCTGCCACAAGATAGGCAAGCAATAGTGATTGATGAAATACCTTACCAGGTAAATAAAGTAAAATTAATTGAGAAGATAGGTGAGCTTATAAAAGAAAAAAGAATTGATGGCATAACAGAAATTAGGGATGAGTCTGATAAGTCTGGTATTAGAGTAGTAATTGACCTCAGAAGAAATGCTGAAGCAAGTTTTATACTTAATCAAATATTGGGACTAACTCCACTAAGAAGTAGTTTTAGTGTTAACACTTTAGTCCTCAACAACAACAGGCCTGCTTTTATGTCATTAAAAGAAATCATAGCTGCTTTTGTTGATTTTAGAAAAGAAGTATTAATCAGGAGAACAGAATTTCGTCTAAGAAAAACGAGGGAAAAAGCTCATATATATATAGGGCTCTACATTGCGGTCTTGAGCATAGATGAAGTGATAAAAATCATCCGTGGTGCAAAAGATCCTGCGGAAGCAAGTAGAGAACTTTTAAATAAAGAATGGAAAACTTCAGCTGAGATAAACACAATTATTGGATTAATCTCAGACAGCACAAGCTTTTTGAAAGACGGAGTGTATAGATTAACTGAGCTGCAAACGAAAGCTATTCTTGACATGAAATTGCAACGTTTAACAGGCCTTGAAAAAGACAAATTAGAAGCTGAGCTAAGTTCAATGATCAACCTGATAAAAGAATATATCGCTTTTCTTGGCTCAGGAGGGAAGTTGATGAAAGAAATAAAAAACAATCTACAAGAAATAAAGAACAGATTTGCTGTGCCGCGAAAAACTTCAATAGAGGAATCAGATACGGACATTGAAGCTGAAGATCTAATTCCACAAGAGGATATGGTGATAACCGTAACTATGAATGGTTATATCAAGCGTGTGAAGCTTTCTCATTATAGAACTCAGCGTCGTGGTGGAAAAGGAAAGCTAGGACAAGGATTAAAAGAAGAGGATGTAACCACAAAATTATTTGTTGGGAATACCCACACTAGCCTTTTATTCTTTTCTAATATTGGCCGAGTTTATAGATTAAAAGTTTATAAGTTACCTCTTGCAGAGCCAACTGCACGTGGAAGAGCACTTGTTAATATATTCCCGCTTAGCGATGGTGAAACTATAACTAATATAATGCCATTACCAAGTGAAAATGACGAAAATCAAAACATAGTTTTTGCTACTGCTCATGGGAACATAAGGCGCAACTCTTTAGCGGATTTTCACTATATTCCAAGCAATGGAAAAATAGCAATCAAGCTCGATGAAGGAGATAAGTTAATATCAGTTAAAGTATGCAATGAAATTGATCATGTTTTTCTTTCAACAAGATTCGGCAAAAGTATCAGATTTGTTGTAAGTGATGTGCGTCAATTTAAAAGTCGCAATTCAGATGGCGTAAGAGGTATCAAACTTGCAAAGAATGACAGCGTGATATCCATGACCATATTAAATGGGATAGGTGTAGCAACAGAAACAAAAGAACTTTACTTAAAAGTTCCACTTGCAAAAAGACTGGGGACTGCAATTAATAACTCCATTGATTCTAAATTGGAAAAGACTTTGAATGATTTAGGAATAGATAACGAATTGTTCTTAAAACTTGCAGTGAATGAGGAGTTTATATTAACTATTACCGAAAATGGCTTTGGTAAAAGAACTTCTGCGTATGAGTATAGAATAACTAACAGGGGTGGTGTTGGTATCACCAATATTCTTACTACCAACAGAAACGGTAATGTTGTTGCTAGTTTTCCAGTTGAGCAGGGTGATAATATCATGCTTATTACAGATAAAGGAAAGTTAATTCGTATTTCAGTAAATGATATCAGAATTGCAGGACGTAGCACTCAAGGAGTCACTCTGTTTAAAACAGAGAGTAGAGAAAAGGTGGTGTCAGTAGCGAAAATTGAAGATCCTGATTCCACTGAAGATAGTATTTCTGAAGTTGAAAACTCTATCTCTTCTCAACTGTAGTACAGGTTAAACAAAAAGCGCAAGTTTTTGTTGATTAATACGCAGTATTTAATTTAAAATATATACTTATGGCTAAGTAGAGATCAATGGGCAAAAATTTAACTAAAAATAAAAAACCACTGGCAAACAAAGAGGATAAAAAAACACCTCCCGTTAAAGATCTTACTAAAAATAAGAGTAGGAGAGATTTTATAACATTAACTACATGCGCTATGGCAGGTATAGGAGCTGCAAGTGGACTTTGGCCACTGGTTAAGTCTATGAATCCTTCTGCTGAAGTTTTAGCAACTTCCACAGTGGAGGTGAATTTGTCTGGAATTCAGCAAGGACACGGAGTAAAAGTAAAGTGGCAAGGTAAACCAGTATTCATTCGTAGACGCACAAAGCAAGAAATTGAGGCTGCAAGAGCTGTGAATGTGAAGAGCTTGAGGGATCCTCAATTAGATGAGCAGAGAGTATACGAAGGAAAAGACGAATGGTTAATTATGCTTGGAATATGTACACATCTTGGGTGTGTGCCGATTGATCACGCTACAAAAGATGGTAACGGTTGGTTCTGCCCTTGCCACGGTTCATATTATGACACATCAGGCCGAGTAATTGGGGGTCCTGCACCAAAAAATATGGTTGTACCTGATTATTTTTTTCCCAGTGAGAATGTTGTGGTAATTGGCAAGAAGGCTTAACGGATACAATAAACTCGTTAAAAAAAACTCACAGGATCAACATCTATTATCACTGCAATACTCGAATTCAAGTTACAATTTTTAATCCAATATTTCAGCTTTTTTTGTATGGATAGACTGTGCTTATTGTGTATTTTTAGCAACACCCTATACCGATACTTATTATTTAAGAAATTTATTGCTGCTGGTGATGGACCAAGAATTTCAAATTCCTTTTTGTCTGCACTTACATTTTTTTCCTGAATACAAGTAGTTGAGCTACTTTTATGACAGAGAAGAGATTTTACTATTTCATTCGCTGCTTTTTGTGTCGCAATCTGATTCTTACCACAAATTATAAGCGCTATTAATCTGCTAAATGGTGGCATTTTGGCTTCGCGTCTTGACTTAAGTTCAATTTCATAAAATGAGTCCCTTTTTTGATGTAGCAATGCTTTTATTATTGAACTTTCAGGATTATTGGTTTGCACTATTACCATTCCTTTTTTATTGAACCTTCCTGACCTGCCTGCAACTTGGTGCAACAATTGATACGTCTTTTCTGCTGCTCTTAAATCAGAATTTTCGAGACTCAAATCTGCATTCATTACTCCAACCAAAGTTAATTTAGGAAAATTGTGCCCCTTAGCAATTATTTGTGTGCCGATTATAATGTTCACCTCTTCTTTCAGTACCAAGTCAATTACGTTACTAACCGACTTCTGATCGCTGCTTATCATCGCAGTTTTTGCGTTTGGTATTAATTTCACCATTTCTTCAAGTAACCTTTCAATTCCTACGCCATAAAGGGAAAATGACTGTTCACTCTGGCAATCAGAGCATTTTTCTGGGAGTTTTAATTGATAAGAGCAATGATGGCACAAAAGAGCATTTTTTTTCTTGTGATATGTAAGCCAAACAGCACAATTTAAGCAGGAAATTTTATATCCACACTTTTTACAAACTGCCAGTTGTGCATACCCTCGGCGGTTTAAAAAGAGCATAACCTGCTGTTTTTTCTCTATGGTTTGTTTGATGCTTTCAAAAAGCTCAGAGGAGATCCATTGCTTGTTGTTCCTCATATCTACTACTTTAATGAGTGGCAATTCTGCACCACCGAATCGCTTGGTTAGCTTTACATGATTGTAATTCCCGCTTTTAACATGATGAATCGTTTCAAGCAGTGGAGTTGCTGATGATAAAATAATCGGAATATTTTCAAATTTGGCTAAGATTATCGCCATATCTCGAGCATTATATATAATTCCCTGTTCTTGTTTAAAAGATGAGTCGTGTTCTTCATCAATGATAATCAATTTTAGGTTTTTATAAGGCAAAAAAAGCGCTGACCGTGCACCAATAATTATCTGCGCATTTCCACTTGCTATATTGAGCCAATTATTCCGGCGAGTTTTTGGAGTGAGCCTTGAGTGCCATTCAACTAAGTTTTTTGATATCTGACCGCGAACACGATTTACCAATTGTGAAGTTAAAACAATTTCAGGCAAGAGGATTAAAATTTGTGCACTGTTTACAGTTTCTACCAATTTTGCAATTGCGGATAAGTAAACTTCCGTTTTTCCAGATCCTGTCTCACCGTCAAGCAAAGTCACTGAATACTCATTCAAACTGCTTATTATTTTATTGCTAGCTATCTGCTGTTCAGGGTTTAATTGGCAACTTATTTCACTTATTTCCTGCTTTTGTTCAACACAAACCAATTTATCTATTTGGTTTACTTTTAACACTCCTCCCATTATCACTTTGGCAAGCATACCAATAGGCATTACATTGTATTGTGCAACCCACTCTGCAAATGCAATCAATTTTGGTCTAATATTTGGTAAATCGATTTTTTGCTCAATAAATTTTAATGCTCGACCACTCTTGTCACTATATTTCCAAACTATTCCGATCAAGCGTTTTTTGCCAAATGGCACCACTACGTAATCTCCAACTAAAACTTCAGTATTTTCTTCAACTGCATATGAAAATAACTGATCAATTGGAAGTGGTAGTAATACATCAACTGTTCTTGTCATAGCAGCCTAAGTTTAGCACTGTTTTGAAAATATTCGTTTGATTTTTGTGGATTGATTGGTTGAACTGATATTATATAAGTTTATTTGGCTAGGATGGTAAATATGCAAGAGGCTCATATACAGAAACTAATAGAATTTTCTGAACTTCATAAGAACTTTATGCAGAACAGAAGACCAAGCGAGTCGGAAAAACAATTGTTTGAGATAAGTGAGGAATTTAAAAGGGAACACCCTGAAGTTAGATTGAATGTACGCAGTAATGTGATTGATAAGAGAACTTTTGCTTCACACGGTACCAATGCTTGGGCATTTTTTTCAGCATTTGCTTTTACAAATGGCCAATTACTACCAAAAAATGAAATGAAAGTAAGGGGAATGCCTGTTGTTGCAGGCGAATTGATATATGAGAAAAATAGATATGGTCCAGGTTCCCATTATCCAAACACAGTGAGCCAAAATAGTGTGTCAACAGTTGGGCTTAATAATGAAAGCTCGCATTTGTTTAACACATTTCGCTACGCAGAAATGGCAACGCAGAAACACAGTTATAGCTATAATAATTTTTGTGAAAAATACCTTAAAAAATATCATAAACAAAGTGTAGATAAAACTGTTATGGAAAAAGCTAATAAGCTTTTGAAAGATGATGGATCTATGAAAGAAGCATATGAAAGGTTATCTTCTATTCCAGTGGTTGTTTTAAGTGATAGAATTGGAGGAAAGTCAATAGGTTCGAGTATAGATAATGAATATGGATGTGAAAGATTTAACATTAGAGTTGTTATAGTTGATGAAGAAGATAAAGAGTATGTCAGAAATTTGATTAATAAAATCAATCCAAGAATAGCTGAAGGTATAGTGTATCTAGCTATCGAAGAGGTTATGGAGCTTGAAGGTGAGCGTATTAAAACAGCCCCTAATAAGTTCTGCATGAAAGAGATCTTTCTAGGTGGAAAGCACATCCCTGTTCTATTTGATTTTAAAGATAGCTTTGTGAGTGATTTCGAAAGGGAACTTAAAGGTAAATTAACTTTTAGTTTTTCTGATCAGTTTAATGTGTGTAAAATAGAAAAGAAAAGATTAGTAAAAGAGACGATAAAAGGTAAACCTAAAGTATCCACTGCTACTATAACTTACTATCAAAATCCAGATCCAACTTCAGAAACAATAATTGATGATGTAGATTACAGTGTAGTGTTTACCGAATCATTTCAATCAAAAGTAGGTAGCGATATAGTTATCAACTGTGATGATAAGCAAATTTCAGAACAACCGGCTGCAAGTGATACCACTACACAACCGTTTGTTTCAACTCCTCCACAACAAGAACAACCAGTAGACAGTGGCCCACAAACGATTACAAGCAGTGCAGTTCCATTGCAACAAACACCTGTCAGTAACGAAACTAACAATAATTTTCAGCAGAAAAAGCAAATTAATCAGCCACCTATAGTAGGCAACCCAAAACGTAATTCTCCACAAAAACAAGCTTCAGAAATTTCCCCAAGAGTTATAGGCTTAGCATTATTATTTAGTGCTGTAGGAGCCACACTAGCTGCAATAGGAATTATACCTGAGATTATTGCTATCGGAGTAATTGCAACTGCTGTATTATTAGGAATTGCAGGTGCAGCATTAGGTGGTATAGTAGGGTATCTTACAGACATAACAGTAAACAAATGTTGTAATAGTGAAGCTGTTATGAAAGCTGCATAGCTAACAACTAATGTCATTCAAATAGCTCGTCTAGGCATGTTTTTTTCTGGATTCTATAGTATTTTCTAAAACGAATGATAAACGTCTAAAATGGTATTACCAACTAAAAGGTGTAAGTCTGTACATTGATGCATTAAAGGTCTGAGGCGACTTTTGATGGTGTGCCAACAATGCTCTATCGGATTTAGATCAGGTGAATATGTTGGAAGATAAAGCAAATGACAGCCAAAAGACTCTATTAATGACTTTGTTTTGGGAGTTTTATGGAATGTAGCATTATCCATAACTATGGTTGTATTACGCTGCAATTGTGGTTCGCTCTAACCATACATTATTACACCCTCCTGTGAAGGTCATTGGTGCAATAAACTTCTTTTCAATCCATCCACCTATTATACTCACTCTTTCCCACTTTTTTCCTGGAACATCAGCATATATTTTTTCTCCTCTTGGAGCTCATGCATATTCTCGGTATAGTCTATTATCAACTCCTGCTTCATCTATATATAAAATGCTACAGTGGTCTATTTTTGAGACTTTATCGATAAATTGCTGCCTATCTTCTTGATTGCGCTCTTGATAGAATGTGACTTTTTTTAAGGTTATTTTTAGCTGTTTTAACCTATACCAAATTGCACTTATTCCAAAGCCAAGGTTTTGTTTCATTTCTGCTAGTGTGTGATCTGGGTGTTTTTTAACATAGTCTGCAAGTATTTTTGGGTCTATTTTCCGAATAAAACCAGTACTTTTTACCGCTTTGAGACCTTGGCCAGTAGATTTCTTTTTTAGCCATCTATATAGTGTCTATCTCAAAAACCTCTGCAACTTCAACCTTTGACTTTCCTTTTTCTACCAAAGAAACTGCTTTTTCCCTTAAATCTACACTATATACCATCGCTTTCCCTACTTTAAAAAACATATTATACCTTTATCATTCGCTTTTGAAAATACTATAGTTAGCAGTTTGCTTTTTTCCTTCAAATCAGGGTCAGAATTTATTATGCCTTCTATATCTTTCCTAATTTGCTCTGATTGCTCTTTTGCAAATTCTATCTGTTTTTCTATATATTCCCTGGCTTTTCCTGTGGCATTCTGCAAGCGGCACTTGTTTGCATATCGCTTAAATTGCGCTCAATTGCTCTTAGCTCTTTTAATTCTTCTTGCTTTTGTGAAACCATACACTCTTTTACCCCATCGTTTTTTGCGATGAATTCAGCATATTTTTCCAACAGTTTTGCATCTAATTTATCGGTTTTTGCAAAGTGATTGCAGGCTTTTGCAAATGCATATGCCCGATTTGGGTGAGCTCTATGAACAGCTATGTTATACAACTTTATTACAAGTTTCTCATAACCTCCTGTTTACACATAACTTAACAAATACGTTAGCCATTTTTGACTTTATAAACTTAGATATAGCTGTCTCTACATTTTCTATACGCTGATGTTTATTGTTGATTGAGATATCAAGTGTTTCTTTTGAAACATCAATACCCATAAAAACTGTTCTAGCCATTTTTGTACCTATAAATATAATCAAATAATAATGCAAATGCTGTACAGGATTGTGATTCGATCTTTTAGATCCCCCTACCGTTCGTACTACATTTTTTCTAGCTAGGAGTGTACTAAGATTCCACCCAATCAATCCAGTTAACAGCTTGCTCATTATAGTCTTGCGACTTTGATTTAATATACAATCCAGGAAATTTATTAAGTTGGTAAGCATAAAAGTAGCCGTTTTATGTTAAAATACAACGTTTTGATGATTATGAAAAAGCTGGATTCCAGACTGGAATGACACCATTTGTTGTAAACTCACTTTTTCTTGATTTTTTTGTTTATCTTGTCTACCTATTTTGCCATTCTGCTGAACGGATACATCCGAGTAGCACATCCTTTACTTTGTGGGTATACTTTTTTTGACATGTGGTTATATCTTTTTTAATATAAAGGATATATACTTATGCATTATATATTTTTTTGTATGAGGAGTTATATGAAAATGAAGAGATTATGCGTTTTGGCTGTGTTGCTTACTTCATCTCTAGCAGGTGCAGCTAATAATAGTGCAAGTAAGTCAGAAGATCAGTACTATGCAGGTTTAAACTTTGGTGCTGGATGGGGTGGTGGCTTTGTAATGAAACCTAGCGTTGTTTTTGGTTATCATCATGACAAAAACTCTAAGTTTGAACTTGAGGTTCTTGCTAACATGAGTGATATTGCTAATAAGGATACAAGGAAAATAGGGGCTAGCTTATTGGCAAATTATCGTTATTACCCTGACCTTGATATTGATCCCGTTAAACTATATGTCAGTGGAGGTTTAGGAGGATACTTATAAGTAATACCTTTTGGCTTTGGTGAAGGTGGTAAAAGCAAAGATTCAAAACCTAAAGATCCAGGAGCTACCACTACTCTGAGTGCAGGTGAGGTTACTGGAGCTGCTGCAGAGGAGGCATCTGTAGTAGATAAAATACTGGGTTCTATTTCCTATAAACTGAAGGTCGGTGTTGATTATGAAATTGCTCCATAGATAGTTGGTGCAGTTGGTATTGCTGCAGGCGGGCAACTAAGTGGTATAAAAGCATTACAAATACCAGATGCAACTCTGGAGGTAGGAATACGTTATAATTTTTAATGCTGCTAAATTGTAACTTAGTTCATAAAGGTAGAGACAATGTTGAGGATGAAATAAACAGCATTGAAAAAATCTGGAAATATATGAGATACTTTTCGAATATGGTTTTGAATGCTAACTATAGATTAAAAAAATAACAAGAAAAAGGGTAAACTCCAGTATTTGTAACCGTTCACGGATTGTGAGAATGAATAAGGAACTAGGTCCAAAGTGTGATGGTATGGATTTAGTATAAATAATTCAGGATGCTTGTGTCCACTGGTTACATATAAATTCATAAGGTTTTGAGAGTTTTGAGTCTTTTTGCGTAATATAACAAAGTTGTAAAGGTGTAACCATAATTCCTCCTTCGATGGCAATTTCTTATATATCATACCATCACACTTTGGAACTGTACACCTAAGCACTCTGTTCAACAAGCTAGAACTGCTATATTTGAATACATAGAAATTTTTACAAAAAACAGCGTAGGCATTCTGCTATTAATTATTGCATTCCTGAACATTGTGATTCATCATTCTTTTTGTAAAAAATTTTCTTAACTTTCTCTCCACTTTTTCTGGGTAAGGTCACAGAATTTTTTACTGGAAATCTTAATTTTGTCTTAGCAATAAATCAACTTAAGGTCATAATATCTTGACATTTATTTAATGTTGCTATATAATAGCTATGTACATTTTGTGTACTATAGCAATAAAATCACCCTGTAATAGGTGTATTGTACCCGAGGGCAGTACTCGGCGCCTCCACCATATTTTTAATTTATATGGGGGCGAATAAGGATCGACATGCATAGTAAAGATGGTAGTTTTGCTCGGTTAGACACCACCGCTAAGAGTTCATAATTTAAATGCAAACGATAATTTTGCTGCTGAAGGCAATGATGCAATAGCTGCTTAATTTAAGCACTATAACTTCATTGCTATAAGCACGGTTCAGGGAACGCCGGGTAACAGAAGTTCCCCAAAAATTTACGTATGTGGAAGTTATATGGAGCAAACAGATTACAAAAAATTGCTTAATTCTGCCAAGTTTCAAGTTATCAAAAAGACTTTAGATGTTATATCAGGTAATGGTTTTATCCCTCATTTAGAAATATTATTTTTCACATATTTTAATGGTGTGACCATGCCAGATCGTTTGAAAAAGTCATACCCCACTCAAATGCTTATTATATTACAGCATCAATTCTATGATTTAAAAGTTTCTGAGGATAAATTTAGCGTCAGTTTGAGTTTTCAAGGAAAACAAGAGCGAATTACTATACCGTTTTTTGCTATTAGTGAGTTTCGTGATAAAATTTCAGGAGATGTTTTAATATTTGACAAAATCAGTATCGATTCTGATAAAGAATACAAAAGTGAAAAATGTACTGAAAAATTATCAAACGGTAGTATTATATCCATAGATCAACTGCGTGATGAGTAATTGCTCATCTTTGTAAACAAAAAATATTAATAGAAAAAAGTGGTCTAACTTAAGTAATAGAATAGAGGAATACTATCGTAGACAAATATGCTAAATCTTTAATTGTTTATTAACGCAGGTGGCAAAATTTTTCTTACATATCATCAACTTTCTTTATTGAAAAATTCAGAAAAATGTTGTATAATTGTTAGTAGACTTTGGTACAACATATGGCAGATTCAGGAATTAGTATAACTTTTGACCCAAAAACTTCGCAGCATCTTGTTGAACTAGCTAGGGCCACTAAGCAGTCTGTTCAAAAATTAACAGAAAAGCTAGTCAAGGAAGCAATCGAACTTGAAGCGGAAGATATTGCATTTTCCAAAATTATTAGGGAGTTAAATGCTGATGATGCAGAAGAAGTAGAGGATAGTGAAGACATCTGGAAATAAGCGATACACCATTAAATATCTAAAGCATGTTCTTAAAAGAAATTTGCCTTTCTTGCCGAAAGATGTAAAGCCAAGTATTAAAGACGCAATAAAAAAGTATCTTGAGATTGATCCTATTAGCAACGGTGTGTTGCTATGCAAGAGATTAAAGGGACATAGAAGAATAAAAGTTGCTGATGATTACCGTATTGTCTATCGTGTAAATACTGCAAAACGTATAGTAATTATTGTTTCAATAGGACACAGGGACAATATTTACAAGCAGGCAATATTGAACCTACTGAAACATTAAATATATTTTATACAGCCCTACTTCCTCCTACCTTAGGTGCAGCTCAAAAAATGAAGTTTTTTTTAGTTCAGCAAAAACAACATTTTGAGTTTGAAAAGGCTAAATACTTGTCTTTATTATAACTTTCGTGTAATAGATATGCATGCATCCAATTATATATCTACTCAACACGTTACTTGATCTTTATAGCTTCATTCTAATATGTTGGATTGTCCTAGATTTACTGATTAGGCTTAATATAGTGAACGTGTATAATAATACTGTCAATCGCATAATGCGCACCTTGAATCAGCTGACTTACCCACCACTAAAGATTATTAGAAGATATATACCACCGTTCAATGGATTAGATTTATCTATAATGATATTGCTAATAACAATTCACTTTGTAAAATATACAGTAGCTTACTACTTTAGGTAGATGTTAAAAAAATATCTAAAATCAGCAATATATCTATCCCTTTTAATATATGTATATATATCAGTTTTTAGCTACAACTATAAAGATCCTTCCTTAAACACGGCTACAAATAAGGAAGTGACAAATTTAGGTGGAATAGTAGGTTCATATTTAGCTGATATATTGGTTCAATTTCTTGGATTAACTAGTGTTACAATAGCTACAACCATAGTTTACTTGTTGATCTTCAGGCCAGCAAAAATACTGCTGAAAATTCTCTATTTAATATTAATCAATTTAGGGGTATGTGCTATATTACCACAACTTTCGCTAGGCATCACTGCAAGGTACAGACACAGTGGAATAATAGGGAATGCACTCGTTAATAACTGCCCATTTTATGTATTTGTGATAGTAACATCAATAGGTCTTGTAGGATCGGTTGGTTGGAAGAGAGCAATTTACTCTCTATTCTTCTTATGTAAAAAAATAGCTTGCTTATTTGTAAATGTTCCATTCTTCAGATCACATAAAACTGCTGAATATTCAGTTGCACCATTAGTAGTAGAAGAAAGACATAGAACTAAAATCACTACTAAACAACAACCAAAAGAAAGACAGAAAAAAGCTACCGAAGAAATTTTTAAACCTTCCAGTGAGTTCGAGTTTCCAAGCATTCATTTACTTTCTAAAGCAGAGGAGTCTTTGCAGAGAAAGCAGCTGAATGAAATGGAGAGCAATAAAAATTTATCTCTGCTGGAACAAGTCCTGAGTGATTTTGGCGTGCAAGGAAAAATTATCAGTGTATGCTATGGGCCGGTTGTGACTTTATACAAACTTGAACCACAAGCTGGTACGAAATCTGCAAGAGTAATTGGCCTTGCAGATGATATTGCACGTTCGATGAGTGCACTCTCTGCACGTATTTCAATAATTCGTGGGCAAAATGCTATGGGAATAGAGTTGCCGAACAAGGAACGAGAAATTGTAATGCTGCGTGATTTGCTTGAATCACCAGAATACCAGAATGCAAACTTAAATCTCCCAATTGCCCTTGGCAAAGAAATAAGTGGAAAACCAGTTATTGCAGATCTGACTAAAATGCCCCACTTGCTCGTTGCTGGAACCACAGGGTCGGGTAAATCAGTTGCGATTAACACTATGATTCTTTCGCTCGTTTATCGATTAAGTCCTGATGAATGTAAGATGATAATGATCGACCCAAAAATGCTTGAGCTTTCAATATATGATGCAATACCGCACCTAATGGCGCCAGTAGTAACAGAGCCAAAAAAGGCTGTTATCGCTCTTAAGTGGATAGTGAAAGAAATGGAAAATCGCTATCGCATGATGTCGTATTTAAATGTACGCAATGTAATAAACTATAACCAAAAAATCACAGAAGCAATGAATAGTGGAATAGAATTGGAGCGCGTTGTGCAGATTGGCTTTAACTCAACAACAGGCAAACCTTTGTTTGAAAAAATACCAATCAAGATGGAGACATTTCCGTATATTGTAGTGATCGTGGATGAAATGGCAGATTTGATGCTTGTTGCCGGCAAAGAGATAGAGTGCTCTATTCAACGTTTAGCTCAGATGGCTCGTGCTGCAGGAATACACATCATAATGGCAACACAACGCCCATCTGTGGATGTGATCACAGGTGTGATAAAGGCGAACTTTCCAACGAGAATCAGTTTTGCTGTTACTTCTAAGATAGATAGCCGTACAATACTTGGCGAACAAGGAGCTGAACAATTGCTCGGTATGGGTGATATGCTCTATATGGCCTCTGGTGGTAAGATCATTCGAGTTCACGGCCCATTTGTAAGTGATAATGAGGTGCAAGATATAGTTGATCATCTAAAAATGCAAGGTGAGCCAAATTATATGGAGGAAATCACCAAAGAAGATGAAAATTCTTCTGTGGAATCAGAAAGTGAAACAGAGGATGAAGAAAACGACCTCTACAATCAAGCAGTGGCCATCATTCAAAGAGATCAAAAAGTTTCAACCAGTTACATTCAGCGACAACTTAGAATAGGCTATAACAGAGCTGCAAATATTGTTGAAAGAATGGAAAAAGAAGGAATTGTCAGCTCTCCAAATTACTCAGGAAAAAGAGAGATATTGGTTGAATAGCAACCTTGTAATACATTAACTTAAGTTTTTGCACTTTCAAAAAGCAAGTCAAACAAAATTATTAAAAGGTCAATACATAATGACAGTTAATTTAATAATAATTTAAACATTTGGAATGTAAAATTATAATATATTAATTAACTAGGGGGTAAAAATGTCAACAAATTGGCTTCATGATTTGTTATTCGGTTCTAATGAATCGACAATAAAAGCACTAGAAAAACTTCAACAGATGGATGCTGAGCAGTTTCAAAAGGCATTCAGTGCACTAGAAAAATTGCAAAAAGGTCAACAGATCAATGCTGATCAACTTCAAATTGCATTTAGCAGGTTAGAGGAATTGCAGGCAGCTCAAAAGATCGATGCTGGACGGTTCGAAAGTATACAAAAGTATTTAGACGGTTTGCAAGAAAGACTCGCAGACGTGGAAGAAAAAGTGGAAACACTCACAGAAGCAGTAGCAGATCAAGAAAAAACACTACTAATTTGTACCATAGCCACTGCTGTTGCTGTAACAGTGATAACTTGTTTTGTTGCATTCTGCATCTATCAAGGAGTTAAGCTTGAGAGGGAGAAAGAAAAGAACTTATCTAAAGATACGCCAGGCACAAAACTTGATGGAAACAATATCGCTAGTCATGAAACACCACTGATTGACTTATTAAGTTGATGACGCTCTTTTTGTAAAGGTGTTACGCAACTTGTAACACCTTACTCTTCTCTTAGCCTATGTAGGTTTTTTTGATAGCAAACATATCACTTTTTAGAAAAATATTTGTAACATATTATTGTAAAGTTAGTAAAGATTCTGGTTTACTTAAAGTTTGTTAATTGCTATCTTTTAAAACACGATATTTACTATAGCACCATATGCTTAGGATTTTTTCTAAAGTTTTGTTTATATTAATGTTTTTGGTTTCTAGCTTTTTTACTGTGCATAGTGCTGAAGCTAAATCTAAGCTCAGTAAGAGATACATACCTCCTGGTAACCCTGGTGGTGCAAACTTTCATACAGATGAGGATTTTGCTGAGTCATATAAACTGTATGAGAAGCGTAGGGAATTGCTCAAGAAAAAAAAGTCACAAGATCGAGCTATAAATAAAGAAGATCTAATCAAAAAATTAAAAGAGAAAAAAATTGCTAGTCTTGATAATGAGCCAAATGACATGGAAGCGTGCATAGTCGATGATGAAGAGAGCACTATGATAAATCAGCATGGTATTAATATCGCACGTTTAAAGGGTGCTGTATTTATAGATCAAGAGCCAGTTTCCCAGTATGAAAGCGAGCAGCATGAAAGTGAACAACAAGAAGGGAAGAAAGTTACTTCAACACGAGAAAAAAAAGTTTCTCCTATAAATGTCACTATAAAAGAAAATCCATCAAGAAAAACGTGCTCACATGATTCTATTGCTAATTTGGATGACGTAGATGCTTATAGTTTGAATGGTTCGAGTTCATTTGGCAGCGTAGCTGACACAGTAAAATAGTATCACAATTAATAAGTATGCTAGATGAAGATCTAATATTGAATGATAAAGCATATGAATTATCGCCGATTTCCAGGCACAAAACTCATGTTGTAGAAGTTGGAAAAGTAAAGATAGGTGGAAATAATCCTATAGTCGTACAATCTATGGCGCTTGGTGTGCATATAGATTCTGATGATATAAAAAGTAGCGCAAAACATTATGCAAAAGAGATAACAGAACTAGCGCGTGCAGGTTCAGAATTGGTGCGAATTGCCTTGAACTCAGAGGAGGTAGCAAGAGCAATACCTTATATAGTAGAAGAGATAAATAAAGAAGGTTTTGACGGTAAAATATTGGTAGGCTGCGGTCAATATGAGCTAGATAAATTAGTTCAAGATTATCCAGACAACATCAAAATGCTGGGTAAAATTAGAATCAATCCAGGCAATATAGGCTTTGGCGACAAACGTGATGAGAAGTTTGAAAGGGTGATAGAGTATGCAATAATGCACGATCTTCCGGTTAGAATTGGAGTAAATTGGGGTAGTCTTGATAAATACCTTTTACAAAAACTGATGGATGAAAACTCCTTGTCCAGTGATCCAAAACCTTCTGACGTTGTATTACGCAAGGCACTTGTAATGTCTTCTCTTAATAGCACACGGAAAGCTGAAGAAATTGGCCTCAGTGCAGATAAAATAATCATTTCGTGTAAAGTCAGTAGAGTACAAGATTTAATTTCGGTCTACACAGCGCTTGTAAAATTTTCTAATTATGCTTTGCACTTGGGCTTAACTGAAGCTGGTATGGGCAATAAAGGCGTGATAAATACCACAGCAGGGCTTACTTATTTATTGCAAAATGGTATTGGAGACACAATACGTGCTTCTTTAACTCAACGCCCTGGTGAATTGCGTACTAATGAAGTGGTGGTGTGTCAGGAAATATTGCAATCTATAGGCTTGCGACACTTTAACCCTCAAGTTAATTCATGTCCTGGTTGTGGGCGCACAAGTAGCGATCGTTTTCGTATATTAACTGAAGAGGTGAATGGCTATATAAAAACTCATATGCCGATATGGAAGAAAAAGAATCCAGGTGTAGAGCATATGAACATTGCTGTTATGGGATGCATAGTAAATGGTCCTGGAGAAAGCAAACACGCAAATTTGGGAATCAGCTTGCCTGGATATGGAGAAAAACCTGTTTCAGCAGTCTACAAAGACGGCAAGTATTTCAAAACTTTACAAGGTGATAATGCCTCTGAAGAATTTAAGGCAATTATTGATAATTATGTGAAGGAGCATTACACGTAACCTTTCACGGTTAATTAATAGATAAATCGCAAATAAAAAAGAAAATTAAACCTTGTTTTTCTTTTTTCGCTATTAATATATTTATAACACAATTGAGTTTAAATAGTTGGTATGAAAAGCTTTTTACGAAATTTCTTGCACTATCTTCTGTCATCCCAGTGCTTGACACTGGGATCCATATCTTTTTTTCTCTGGTCACGAGCTGGAATGACACCCAGGACGTGGTGTAATAGTTGTACAAGAATCCTACTAACTTTACTATTAATTCTATTTCCACTTTTAGCATCATCTATAAGCATTGAGGACATCGAAGAAAATTGCGATTACGAATATTACCCTAAATTAGATTCTTCTTCTGCTGATGAGTTACACGTTATAAAGCGAAATTATTATAGATACGGTGAGGAATTAAAAATACTAGCAGATGAGAGGATAAAGGAGATCACTTTAGGCACTAGTGATAAATAATTGTAACCAGACTGCATTCTGTGATTTTTAGCAAAACACGATCTTTCATTTGAGCTTTCTTCAATTTAAAGTAAATACAGAAAATTGCTGCCTATAGGTGAACTGACCTTACCCAGAAAAAGTGGAGAGAAAGTTAAGATGTTTTTGTCATGAGAATGATGCATCAAATTGTGCAGGAATGCAATAATTAATATTAGAATGCCTACGTTGTTTGTTATAAAAAATTTCTATATATTCAAATATAGCAGTTTTGATATACCATTTAGAGTGCAGAGAGGTGTCTATTGGTAACTCCCTTTTTAGAGAACTGAAAAAGCTTTCCACAACAGAATTGTCGTAACAACAACCTTTATGACTCATCTATGTTTTTTATGGATAAGAGATATTGATAACCTTGCGAAGTATATTGTGACCCTTGATCGCTATGTAACAGCAGATTTTTATCGGGTTTGCGCTTATTAACGGCCATCAATAAAGAGTCAATAACCAATTGTTTATTTATTGAACTACTCATTAACTACCATGCGTGAATATAGATCCTACCAAATATAGCCATCCTTCTTTGGTTTTTATATAAGTAATCCCATATTTTATTTGGTTGATCGACAATAAAGTTTTGGTCTAATGTATTGAGAGCTACGACTCTATTGTCCGTTTGTTGCTTCTTAGTTTTAAATTTTCTTCTCAATATAGCCCGAATACCATTTTTCTGCATAATAATTTGCACTGTTTTCAAGTTGCAACTTTTACCCAAAGCCTTCAATTCAGCATGAATTTTAGGAGCTCCATATCTACATTTAGAAGCTTTTTTTGAATATCTGCTTTTATTTGCTGATTCTCTACTGCTTATTTTCCTTGTAGTCCACTTATAGTAGCAACTAGCAGATACATTCAAAACCCTACATAATTCCTGCACTTTATAGTGTTTACTATGCTCTTTTATGAAAAAATATTTTACTCTTTTTGACTGGCCAGGGCTTTTTTTAAAATGTCTCTTCCTCTTGTTACTTTTGCTAACTCTTTCTGTAAATCAAATCTCTCTTTGTCATAAGGATCCTTTGCCTGGAAATGCGTATGCTTCTGACATTTTTCCATCATATTTTCTTACCCATTTACTTAACATACTGCCATCTATGCCTAGATCTTTTGCTATTTTTGTACTTCTGTTTCTTTAACCAGCTTAACAGCTTCTAATTTGAATCCTGCTGTATATTCCCTTCTATTTGCCATATTTTGAAAAAACGTTTTATTTTACTCCAAAAACGTCTTAACTTTCTCTCTACTTTTTCTGGGTAAGGTCACACTTGACTACTTGGATCTAGTATGATTTAATTAACCAAGAAGTAGACATGAAAAAATTATTTAGTGAACCAGTTTGCATGACGCTAAGAAGGAAAATATGGATAGAAAAACGAGAATAGAATCAGATAGCTTAGGGGAAGTAAAAGTACCAAGTGAACATTACTGGGGAGCGCAGACTCAACGTTCTTTAGAAAATTTTAAGATTGGCACAGAAAAAATGCCAGAGCCTCTGATTAAAGCATTAGCAATAGTAAAACTTGCAGCAGCACGTGTTAACATGAAGCAGGGTAGCATAGATAATAAGGTAGGGGACGCAATCTGCGCAGCCGCAAGGGAAGTAATAGATGGCAAATTTAATAATGAATTTCCGCTTGTTGTTTGGCAAACCGGATCCGGAACGCAGACTAATATGAATATGAATGAAGTGATCAGCAATCGCGCAATAGAGATTTTAGGTGGTAATTTGGGTAGTAAATCTCCGATACATCCAAACGACCATGTGAATTATGGTCAGTCATCAAATGACACCTTTCCAACAGCAATGCATATAGCAGCAGCAGAGCAAATAAACTGCTTGCTTATTCCAAATCTTGAAAAATTGCATAAGGTGCTGGATAATAAGGTTCAGGAATTTAAAAATATAATAAAAGTAGGACGTACTCACTTACAAGATGCAACGCCCCTAACACTGGGACAGGAGTTTTCTGGCTATGCAGCCCAGATTAAAAAGGGGATAGAGAGAGTAAAATCAACTTTAAGTGGTATATACGAGCTTGCACAAGGTGGCACTGCGGTTGGCACAGGACTCAATACTAAAAAGGGTTTTGCTGAAGATTTTTCAAGCAAAGTTGCAGAAATTACTAATCTTCCATTTACTTCAGCAGGCAATAAATTTGAAGCGCTAGCAGCAAACGATGCTTTAGTTGAGCTCAGTGGAACACTCAATACAGTAGCAGTCAGTTTAATGAAAATTGCAAATGATATAAGGTTGCTTGGTTCTGGTCCAAGATGCGGAATTGGGGAAATAATGTTACCGGAAAATGAGCCTGGTTCTTCAATTATGCCAGGTAAAGTGAATCCAACTCAGTGTGAAGCAGTAACTATGGTGTGCACTCAAGTTATGGGAAATCATGTTGCTGTGACCATTAGTGGTTCAAACGGTCATTTTGAATTGAATGTGTTTAAGCCAGTGATAATTTACAATGTTTTGCAGTCTATAAGACTTTTAGCTGATGCAAGTTTAAATTTTACAGAAAAATGTGTAGTTGGTATTAAGGCAAATGAAGAGAGGATAAAAGATTTACTGAATCAGTCGTTAATGTTGGTCACTATATTAAATACGCATATAGGGTATGACAATGCAGCAAAAATAGTGAAGCTTGCTTATAAAGAAAATATCACTCTAAAAGAAGCAGCAGCAAAACTTCAACTGCTCACTGAGGAGGAGTTTGAAAGGATAGTGAAACCAGAAGAAATGGTGAATTATTTGTAACCGTTGGGAGTGTTAAATAAACCATACGCGTCAAGTTAAGAGGTATCCGTTCAACCAATGGCGTCAACTTAAGAGCCTCCATTATCAAACTCTCCTAAAAACATGATGGCGTTTGGGCTTATCTACCTTATTGTGGCTGCCCTGGTCGAATTTTAACTTTAGCACGCATGCTTGCTCTATCAAAAAGGGCTTGAAAGTTTTTTGGCGCAATAAGTACTTGATAGAGTTTCTGCCTCATTAAACCAAATAAAACTGAAAAATTTAAACGATACTCAGTAATTTGATCTGGGTTCCAAGGCCCTTGTGCATCACACATATGAAGCGATAATATATTACACATAACTAAGTTCGCCCAAAATTCTTGTAATACAGCCTCTAGGTGTATGGTCCCATAATTCCTCCTTTGATGGTATTGTTTTCTCATATTTTATCATACCATCACACTCTGGGACTGTACACCAGGAATTATCCTATTGAATTCTATGATATTATTTTTGTAACATTGTCTAAAGTGCCCAGTGTCAAGCACTGGAATGACACCATTTCCGTGAATATTGCTCTTAATTTATAACTAACCTGAGCCATAAATATTAAGAAATTTACCAAACGAAAAAAAAGGCAAAAGAAGCCCCGTTGGTGACTAGTTATTTATATGTACTTCAAAATATTGGCGTTTTTTATTCTAAACGCTACGATTCAGCCGCTTTTAAATGCGATTAACCTAAATTATAAACGTTAAGAAATTTACTGAGCGGAAAAAAAGGCAAAGAAACCCTAGGGTAGCTAGTATTCAAATTCTCCCTTGTCTATTTGACGTCTTTTACTGTCTTAAACGCTATATAAGCGCGTTTCAGCTTATATAGGTAGAAACCTAGAAGTTTTATAAAGACATGAGGTGCACATAGTGCAAAAAACTAAGCATGATTTACGCCAAATACATTAAGTTTTTTTGTCATTAATCCACTGCAGAGATTGTGAAGATAAATAAATAGCTTCAATTTTATGATAAGGGGGCTGGCGAAGGGTGTCAAGTAAGTTTTTACATCTAATTTATAGCTCCCTGCATGATACCACGTATTATCTATACCAAGGTGTTCTTCTTGTAGATATTATACCAACAATCCACTGTTTTTTTTATGTCTTGTGGTTTAGTTTCTGGACCTATACTGATTCTAATTGAACACTCTGCTTGCTCTTTTGTTGCCCCCATTGCAAGCAAAACATGGGAAGGCTCAACTTTTCCAGAAGAACATGCAGAACCATTACTAACTGCAATATGATTCAAGTCAAAATGCATGAGCTGCACATCACTCTTTACTCCTGGCATGTAAATAAAACTTGTGTTTGGCAGCCTCTTAGAGTTTTTACCGAAGATTCTTATATCACTGGCAAGATTTAATAATTCACACTCTAATTGATCACGTAGCTCCTTTACTTCATTCATTTTTGATAGAAGGTCTGGAATATTTTGCAGTGCAGCAGAAAGGCCTGCAATCGCAACAATATTTTCCGTACCACCACGAAATCCCTTCTCTTGTCCACCACCTATTATAATAGGTTCTATCGCAAGTTCTTTATTGAATATTAAAACTCCACTGCCTGCTATACCGCCAAATTTATGGGCGGATAAAGTGAGTAAATCCACTCCTAAATCTTCCATATTAACTTTAATTTTCCCAACACTTTGAGCAGTGTCAGTGTGGCAAATTGCTCCAAATTTGTGTGCTATTTCAACTATTTCCTTAACAGGCTGAATAACTCCGGTTTCGTTATTTGCCATCATAACTGAAACTATTGCTTTGTTTCCTTTAAGTTTGCTTAGAATTTTTTCTAGCTCTAAAAAGTCAACAATGCCCTCCAGATTAACGGGTATTATATATGGATTACATGCAGAATTAAGAATTGAAGGATGCTCTATAGCTGAAATTACATGCAGATAGCCTGCTATTCCTCTCATAACAAGGTTATTCGCTTCAGTCGCACCAGACGTAAAAACTATTTCTTTATCACTTGGAACACCAAGAGCATCACGTATGTTATCTCTTGCATCCTGGAGAATCTTCCTCGCTTCTTGTCCTCTTTTATGTAGTGATGATGGATTGAGCGTTTGTTTTAACAAGACCTCAAATATACTTTTTTTTACATTCTCACTAATTGGAGCAGCTGCATTGTAATCAGCATATACGTAACCACTATTTTCTAAAGAGAATGGACTCATCTGTCACTTAAATAAGTTTACCATCAACTATAGCCATAACTATGTACATTAGCTTTAACACGATAAAAAATTTATTGCAAAAACAGCGAAATTAATACATAATTAATAATTCATGTCATCAATACCTGTCAAGCAGGTTTTTATTAGGAGTTACCGTGGTAGAAGTTTTTTTGAATAATGCAACAAGAAAGATAGAAGGTGAATACCACCAAAGCAAAGATGCCAACGCGCCGGTTGTGCTGGTTTTACATCATCACCCTCAATATGGTGGTAATATGGGTAGTAAAATTGTACATGGTATATATACGTCTTTTATCGATAACAATTTTTCTGCATTGAAAATTAACTTTCGTAGTGTGGGAAAATCTACCGGAACTTTTGATAAGGGTATAGGAGAATTAACTGACGCTGCGGTAGCTATTGATTGGCTTCAGGAACATAATCCTAGCAACGTTCCAATTTGGATCGCTGGTTTTTCTTTTGGAGCATGGGTAGCCATGCAGCTAACAATTCGTCGCCCTGAGATAGTGGGTTTTATTGCTCTTTCTCTTCCGGTAACTAAGTACGATTTTTCTTTTCTTTCTCCCTGTCCAGTTTCTGGGCTTATAATACAAAGCAGTAACGATACAATCTCAGAAGAAAGCGATGTAACAGAATTAGCAAAAAGGTTAATAAATTCAGTAAAAAGTGATCACATGAAATACCATATAATAGACGATACTAATCACTTTCTAAGGGATAAAGAAGAGGAAGTGACTCAAATCGTAGATGGTTATATAAAACTGCGCTTAAACAGTGCAGCTATTTCTTCTCAAAAGGTCAAAAAAGAGGTAAGGGTAAAAGAATATGCCTAACCTTTACAAACAAGAGAAATGAGTGTAGTAATATAAATGAAAAGGTTTTGTTATGTTTAAAAAGCTATTATTTTTTGTTTTAGCTGTGTTTATGTTATCGGGGTGTTCCCTAAGTAAACAGCGTAAGTTAAAAAGTCCGTGTATAAAAAGCAATGAAAGCGTTTCATGCGAGTTGTACTCTGTTAATGATCATTGGTTAGATAAGTATAAGGCATAGGTAGTTTAAGTTGTGCTATTTTCCCTATTCACAACTTCACTAATGATCGATCTCTCAATTGGAAAATGCAGTCTGCCTTTTCTGCAAGGAGATGATTGTGCGTTACTATAAGCATAGAGCTGTTATTTTCCTTTACGTATGAATGTAGCAGTAAAAACACGTTAAAAGAATTTGTTGGATCTAAATTTCCTGTTGGCTCATCTGCAAGTAAAAGCTTTGGAGAATTTATAATGCTTCTTGCAATTGCAACTCTCTGCCTTTCCCCACCCGAAACTTCAGATACCATGCTACTTGCTTTATTTTCCAGACCAAATTTTTCCAACATTGCTTGCGAATTTTTTTTTGCTTCAGCTTTGCTTTTTCCTGCAATGAGTTGAGGAAGCATAATATTTTCCAACACCGATAACTCTTGTAACAAATAGTGAAATTGATAAACAAAACTAAGAAAATTTCTTCTTACATGGGTTTTATGCTTATTATTAGCTTGTGTGCAATTTATTCCATCTATCGTAACTATACCTGAAGTTGGCTTGTCCAACAAGCCTGCGATTTGCAATATAGTTGTTTTTCCTGCACCTGAATTGCCAATCAGCGCTACTACTTGCCCTCTTGTGACACTTAGGTTGATGTCTTTTACAACAGCAGAATTGTCCTTGAAGCTTTTATCTACAGAAGTTAGTTCTAGAGCTACATTATCACCCATGTTTAAAGACCCAGAAGGCATCTAAATTTTGGTAATAATTAAACCGAAAAACTGTTACCACAACCACATTGAGACTTAGCAAGGGTATTCTTTATTTGAAAACCAGAACCACTGAGATCCTCAGTATAATCTATAACTGAGTTATTTAAAAATTTTGCTGAACAATTATCAACCATTAATACAGGATTGCCATTTTCATCATTAATTACTATATCTTTACCTTTTTCGCTAAAACTGGAGTGGCTTCTATAGTCCTCGCTTTCTTCATAGTCATCATCTTCGTCTTCGTCATCAAACTCATCATCTTCATCATCCAAAGATAGATTTTTATTCATTTGATCCATAAGAAAATTGTATTTGAAGCCAGAACATCCACCACCTGAAACTGCAACCCGCAAAACGGAACTCTTATCCCCTTCCTGCTCTGCAAGAGAGTGGATTTTTTTTAGTGCATTATCAGTTAAGTTGATGTTGTAATTTGTTGACATAGTAGCCACCGTTTATTATTGATAATTTATTATAGTAGAAATTTTACATGTCAAACAATAATTTTCTATTAAATTATGCATGCTTTCCAAGCAAAACAAAAGGGAGATACTTCAAAGAGCCAGAAGATGAGAATCGCAGCTGCTTTCAGCGTGATAGAGATCGCATTGTTCACTCTAATGCGTTTAGGAAATTGGAGTACAAAACACAAGTTTTTATCAATTATGAGCACGACTACTATCGCACTCGGCTTACTCATAGCCTTGAAGTTGCACAAATTGCAAGGTCCATTGCGCGTAGACTTGGCTTAAATGAGGATATCACTGAATGCATAGCGCTCGCACATGATCTTGGTCATCCTCCATTTGGTCATGCAGGTGAAGATGCTCTAAAGAAATCAGTTCAAGATTTGAATCTTGATAACGAGAAGTATGAGTTTGATCATAATGTTCAAGCTATAAGGATTTTAACTTATCTTGAACAAAAACATGCTGATTTTGATGGTATGAATCTAAGTTGGGAGGTGATTGAAGGGGTTGCAAAACATAATGGTCCCTTGCTTGGTCAAAACGCGGAGTCTTCTACAAATAATCAGCTGTTATTAGAGTATAATGAAAAATATGATCTAAAACTTGAGGAATTTTCAAGCATTGAAGCGCAAGTTGCTTCAATTGCCGATGATATTGCTTACAGTGTTCACGATCTTGATGATGCACTCAGAGCAAATTTAGTAACCATCGAAGATTTGCTGAATGTCCCTTTAATTGGAAAAATGTTTAAAGACGTAAGGAGCGGATATTCAGAATTGCCTCAGAGCAAACTCATACATGAATCACTGAGTGGAACTATAGGAACTATGATAAGTGATGTTGTTTCTCAGACTGAAAGAAATATTGAAAATCACAAAATAAAAAGCGTAGAAGACGTAAGAAGTCTAAATAAAATGCTAGTCAAATTTTCACCAGAAGTTGCGAATGCTACAAAAGAAATGAAAAGATTCAACATGGAGAAAATATACAGAAGCTATAAACTGAGTAGAACGATGAACAAAGCAAAACGCATAATACAGGAACTTTTTCAATGTTTTTATGAAAACCCAGGATTACTTCCCATAGAGTGGAGCAAACTCGCTTGTGAATCTCAGCGTTCAGTAATAATATGTGACTATATCTCAGGTATGACAGATAGATTTGCCATACACGAGCACAGAAGAATTTTTGATACCTCCTATGAAATGACTTCTTTCTAATGACAGATGATCACTTCATGTCAATTGCATTAAAGCTTGCAGAAAAAAATCTTGGAAATGTTGCACCAAATCCTGCTGTCGGGTGTGTTATTGTAAAGGATGGTACAATTATTAGTGAGGGATATACAGGGATCGGTGGACGTCCGCATGCAGAGGTAGTCGCTTTGCAAAACACTAAAGATTCAACTCATGGTGCAACTATATATATCACTCTTGAGCCATGTTGTCATCACGGAGTCACAGGGCCTTGCACTGCAAAAATCATAAAAGCTGGTGTAAAAAGGGTAGTAATTGCAACTATTGACCCAGATAGTAGAGTTTCAGGTGGAGGCATTAAAGCTCTGAAAGAAGCAGGAATTGAAGTTGAGCAAGGTATTATGCAAAAAGAGGCAGAAGAACTGAATGTCGGTTTTTTCGCCACTAAAGAATTACATAGACCATTTATAGCTTGCAAAATCGCAACAACTCTTGACGGAAAAATCGCAACATTTACAGGCGATAGCAAATGGATAACAAGTGAGGATACAAGAAATTGGGTGCATGAGCTTAGAGCAAAATATGATGCAATTATGATTGGCAGCAATACTCTTATTAACGATAATCCACTCTTAACTTGCAAATTACCAGGACTTGAAAATAGATCGCCAATAAGGCTAATTATTGATAGCCAGGAAAAATTGCAGGAAGAGCATAATATTGCAAAGACTGCAGGTCCCTTGTATAGCTATGATTTAAGCAAAGAGCCAACAGCTCACTCTTCGGTGTTATTCCAGCGCGTGACGCTGGAATCTAGAAAAAAAGAAGAAGAATGGATCCCAGTGTCAGCTACTTGGATGACATCAAGAGGCTTGGCGGCAACTTGGGTGATTACAAACGATAAAGTAAAGAAAAAAATAAAAAATATTAACTACTTAGTAGTTAATTCAAACAATGTTGGCAAAGTCTGCCTAAAAGACATGGCATCAAAACTTGTTTCAGAAATTGGCATAACAAGGTTATTAGTTGAAGGTGGAGGAGTGTTAATCACAGAGCTACTGAAGCATAGTTTAATCGACAGGCTGATAATCTGCCGTAGTGGTAAGATTTTAGGTAATGATGCCACTTCTTTTATAGGAGATTTAGGAATTCAATCTATTAACAAATGTTACCAGTTCAAAAAAACAGAAATAATAGAGTTTAGTAAGGATGTAGTTGAGATGTGGGATAGATTACCATAACTTACGTACCTAAATGATAGAGAAAAGAAGTAGAGATAACTCTACCTCTTTTTTTCTCGATTTAAAACTGCTTACTTACTTAGCATTTTTGATAGAGCTGCATCTACTGCAACCTCTCCTAATTTAGTTGAAACTCCATTTTTTAAAGCTTCAAGATCTTTATCACTTACCACAACTTTTAATGACTTAGAATCAGCAGCCATACCTAACTCTGCTTTCATGTCAGCAGGCTGATCTTTACCAGCTACGCTAGTTAATTGTACTTTATATTCGGTAGCATTAGCATCAAGAACTTTGTGATCAAGTTCAACAACTTTTCCATTTGCTAATAATATGTGAACTGGTTCATTATTTTTTGCTAGTTCTTTGTAATCAGCAATTGGAAGTGTCAGGAATAATTGCTGAACATCGTTCTCGCCGTCTTTTTTAACTGTTTCTTTAACAATTGTACCATTCTTTAGCACATCACCAACAAGAGCAGCAAAGTTTGCATCTTTACCATCCTTACCGTTCACTCCTATTTCTTCATTCTTCTGCATTTGCTGATATGAAGCATAAGCTGCTGCGGCAAAATATACAGCGGCAATAAATAGAACTGCAATTCCAGCAGGGCTAGCAACAAGTGCTAAAGATGCAGGTCCAGCAATTACTTTAGTAGCAATTAATATTGTTGTTATTGCTCCCGCTAAAGATGCAAGTGCAACTAAACCTTCAATACTCATTTTTGTTATATGTGCAGTGTTTTCCCACTTCAATATGCTTTTATTTGTATTTATAGTCATAATAGTCCCCTTAAAATAAGGCTAATAAAAAGGTTAAGTATGTGTTAATAATGCATGTTTGTCAAGCCATTTTTTACATTATCATTTAAAATATATATTTCAAGCTACTTCCTAAACTGTTATCAGTTGTATATAATTAAACGTATGATACACGGCTGGCTGAATCTTAATAAACTAATAGGAATTAGCTCTGCACAGGCTGTAGCCCGAGTCAAAGGGATTTTTGGGATAAAAAAAGTTGGTCATCTGGGAACACTTGACCCTTTAGCTTCAGGTGTATTGCCAATTGCTCTTGGCGAGGCAACGAAAACTATACCGTATTTATCTTGTGACTTAAAGGTATACGATTTTACAATAAAATGGGGTGAACAAAGAACAACGGATGATTTGGGTGGTGATATCATTAGAACTAGCGATATAAAACCCGAATATAATCAAATAAATTGTGCAATTGAAAATTTTATTGGTGAGATCAAGCAGACTCCTCCTCAATTTTCAGCAATAAAAATCAAAGGAGCAAGGGCATATAAATTGGCAAGAAGTGGGCAAAAGGTAAATATAAAACCCCGACAAGTCAAAATACATGAGCTGAAATTGATATCTGTGGACACCATAAATAATAGTGCAAATTTTTCTATGATGTGCGGTAGTGGTGTATATGTGAGATCAATTGCTCGGGATCTTGGCATTGCATTAAATTGTTTTGGACACATTACGAAATTAAGAAGAACTATGGTAGGTGACTTTAGAGAAAACGAATCAGTGACAATTGAACAGCTTGCTGAAAGAAACACAATAACTTACTCTCCGATAACAAAAGGTGATACTGGAGTAATAGAAGGTACAGGGAGTAATGCAAAAAGTTTCATCATTCCCATTGAATCGGCTTTAAAATCGATGTTCAAAATTGAAATTTCCCTAGAAGATGCGGGGAAAATCAGAAAAGGTCAGGAAGTTGTATTAAATAACTTGCGTAATTTAAAGAATTATGATATTTGTTGTGCGATAGTGGGTAGTGTACCTATTGCAATCTGCAGTTTTATTTATGGTTGTGTGAAACCTATTCGTGTTTTTAATATTTAAAATGAGGTTTAGATGTCGATAACATCCGAAAAGAAAAAGAGTTTGATAAATATATATGCGATTAAAGAGGATGATACAGGTTCATCTTTTGTACAATGTGCAATTTTGACCGAGAGGATCAGTAACTTAACTGAGCATTTTAAAGTGCACAAGCATGACCATCACTCTAAGCGTGGTTTACTTATATTGATAGGTAGAAGACGCAAGCACTTAAATTATATAAAGCGTAAATTTGGTAATGAAGCCTACCAGGAATTAATAGAGAAGTTAGGCATTAGAAAATAATCGAGGAATTTAGTATGTTTAAAATTATAAAAAAATCTATAGAGTGGGGTGGTCGTGCCTTATCTTTAGAAACAGGAAAAATAGCACGCCAAGCTCATGGTTCAGTAGTTGTAAATTACGGTGATACTTCTGTTTTAGTAACTGTTGTACGTAAAAAGAAGGAAGAAAGCGTTGATTTCCTACCTTTAAATGTGCAGTTTATCGCAAAAAGCTATGCCATGGGTAAGATCCCTGGTGGTTTTTTTAAAAGAGAAGGCAAGCCATCTGATAGAGAAACTTTAATCTCAAGAGTAATAGATAGGAGTGTAAGGCCACTCTTTCCAGAAGGATTTCATGATGAAATTAGTGTGGTGTGTAATCTATTAACTTATGATACAGTCAATCCTCCTGAAGTGCCAGCATTGATTGGTGCTGTTGCAGCTCTTGCGGTTTCTGGTGTTCCTTTTCACTTTACTATAGCTGGAGTGATAGTTGGTTGTGATGAAAATAATAACTATATACTCAACCCTTCTGTTCAAGAGATGAAAGCAAGCAGCTTGGATCTGTTTTTGTCTGGTGATGAAAATTCGATTTTAATGGTTGAGTCAGAAGTGAAAGAGCTCTCTGAAGAAAATGTTTTTAATGCAATAAAATTTGGCCATGAACACCTTAAACCTGTCATTAAGCTCATAAAAGAGTTTGCTGATACAGTTGGCAATAAGCCTGAAAGCTTTGCTCCTGTTGATACATCAGATATAACACAAGAGCTCGAAAAATACGGTAAAGATTTTGAAAAAGCATATTCGCAAACAGTAAAACAAGAGCGAGTTCAAGCTCTAGAAGCGGTCAGAGAGAATATATTGAATAATCTTAAAGAGACTGGAAAAGATGAAAAGTTAATTACGTATGCAGTAAAAAACTTTGAAAGATCTTTAGTACGTAAAATAATTAGGAAGAAAGGTGTAAGGATAGACGGTCGTAAGCATGATGAGATACGTCAGATAGAAGTTGAAGTTGATATTCTGTCCAGAACTCACGGTTCTGCGCTGTTTACAAGAGGCAGCACTCAGGCATTGGTTGTTACTGCTCTTGGTACTACTCAAGATGAGCAAATTGTGGATGATATTGAAGGGGATAGACGTGAGCATTTCATGTTGCATTATAACTTTCCCTCATTTGCTGTTGGAGAAACTTCTGCTGCACGTGCACCAGGAAGAAGAGAAATCGGTCATGGCAAACTTGCTTGGAAAGCAATTCATCCTGTTTTACCCGGTAAATCTGAATTTCCTTATACAATAAGAGTAGTATCCGAAATTTTGGAGTCTGATGGTTCTTCTTCTATGGCAACAGTTTGTGGAACTTCTCTTGCTTTAATGGATACGGGTGTGCCAATAAAGGCCCCTGTCGCTGGAGTTGCTATGGGCCTTATTAAAGATAAAGACGAGTATGTGATACTTTCCGATATATTGGGTGATGAAGATTATCTTGGTGATATGGACTTTAAAGTAGCAGGAACTAGTGAAGGGGTTACGGCACTACAAATGGATATGAAAATTTCTGGTATAAGCTTTGAAATTGTTGAAAAATCTTTAGAACAGGCAAAAGCTGGAAGATTACATATTTTAGAAAAAATGAATGCAGTGATTTCAGAACACAGTGATGACGTCAAAGAACATGCACCAAGGATGTTATCATTTTACATAGATAAAGACAAAATTTCTGCAGCTATTGGTGCTAAAGGAAAAAATATACGCAGTGTGTGTGAAAGAAGTAATGCAAAAATTGAAATAGGAGATAATGGTAAAGTTTCTGTTTTTGCCACGAGTGGCACTGGAGCTGAAATTGCAAAGAGTATGATGATTGATTCAATAACAGAACTAGAACAAGGTTCTATAGTTGATGTCAAAGTTGTAAAAATAGGGAAGTCTATTGTAGAGCTTGAATTTCTTAATGGCAGAAAAGGAAAAATGCACATAAGTGAAGTAGCTAATGAACACATAGATTCTATAGAGAGCATACTTAAACAAGATGATACTTTCAAAGCACTAGTAATTGACTTCGAAAAAGGTAGATGTCCAAAGTTGTCAAGACGTCGAGTTGATCAAGAGACGGGAGAGTTTTTTGAAGGTGAGCTTTACAACGAGGAAAGGAAAGATGGTCCAAATGATAGGGATAATTATTACAATAATTCATTTAATAGAAAACCTGGAGGAAGTTACCATAAGAAGCCTTCTCGTCCTCGTTCTGGTTTCAGCAACAGAAATAAGCCGAAATTTGGTAATAATGATTCATCATCAGGCTTTTATTAAGAGTAAACTTCTTGCGTTACCTCTTGTCATCCAAGTAGCTTGACTACTTGGACCAGAGACTTTTTCAAATTGGTAGATAATAGAAATAATTTGTGTTAACTAGCTAAAGATCTTAGGTTTGCCAACATTCCGCTACGTGTTAGCGGCTGAGATACCGCGAATGAATCGCGGTATGACGTAGGGCTGCACTAGCTATATAGGATTACCACGATGGATTTTAAGATCATTTACGGCCTTCTTAATATCTTCAGCCTTGAATATCGCCGATCCCGCAACTAAAATATCAGCACCTGCTTTTATTATATCAGCTGCGTTAGAAAAGTTAATTCCACCATCCACTGAAATTTGTGTTTTAAGATTACTCTCCTGTATCATTTTTTTTATAGTAGATATCTTGTTCAACTGTGAATGAATAAATTCCTGCCCTCCAAAGCCAGGGTTGACTGTCATAATCAGCACAATATCTAGCTCATGTATTATGTATTCAAGCACACTTGGGGAAGTTGAAGGAACAATTGAGACTCCAGCTTGAATCGTTTTTTTTGCGTTGTTTACATTTTTGTATAACTTTATCTTTCTTATCAACCTCTCAAGGTGTATCTCTGCTTCTGCATGTACAGTGATAATATCAGCACCAGCATTTATAAAGCTTTCAATGTGGTTACCAGGAGATTTGACCATTAAATGCACATCAAAAGGAAGATTGCTATATTTACGTATTGCAGAGACAACGCTAGGACCAATTGTAATATTTGGAACGAAATTCCCATCCATAACGTCTATGTGTATGTAATCTACACCTAAATCGCTAATTTTTCTTACTTCTTCTCCTAATTTTGCAAAGTCTGCTGAAAGTATAGAAGGTGCAATTTTAATATTCATGAGCTGTTTTTTACTAAAAAATAACTTATTTTTAAGACTCTGTCACCCTAATACTATTTGCATCATCTGATTAGCTATAGGAACTGGATACCGATATCGGCGATGGTTTATGCCTATTTAACTAGATCTTAAATTAGATAAAAAAAGGTAGTCTTGAAAAAACTTATTTACAACAAGTTTTTTTACATTTGGATTTTCTGTTTGTTCTTTTTTGTACCCTAATTTATAGCTTATTGAATCCTTATATGAACTGATCGTTTTGTATGCTTTGTTCATCTCTCTAGGAAAGATGCCATTAGCAATTACGACGCATAACCCTGTAGCTGTTGCAAAAGCTAGAGTGGTAAATGCTAGATTTTGTAAAAAATTCCTTCCACTAATTTTTTTTTCCTGTATATTAGCAGAGTGCGATTTGTTTGACGCTTCTTCTAGATGTTCATGCCATATATGATTGCAGTTCGTACACTTTACCTTTCTTCCAAATGCACCAATTTGCTCAGAAGATACTAAGTAAGTTTTAGTACAACTATTACATTGTATTTTCATAGCACTTACATATAAAGTGGTAACAAGCTCAAATGATACAGAGCTATAAATTTAATATTAATATATATAACAAATGGAAGGTTTGCAACTAAAAAAAACACAAAGTGAGATAGAAAATATTTGGAAAAATAGAGAAAAATTTAATGACTGTAACCTAAAGGAAACAGCAAGAATAGCAATTAAAGAGGTAATTGAGCTCCTTGATAGTGGCAAAATTAGAGTAGCAGAAAAGCTATCAAGTGGAGAATGGGTAGTACATAAGTGGATAAAGCAGGCAATATTATTACATTTTCTCACTGAAGAAAACAAAATAATAGACAATACCAATTGCTGGTTTGACAAGATCGGTAACAAATTTAGTGAATGGAATGAGGAGAAATTTCGCCAGTTAAAAATTAGAGCAGTTCCTGGGTGTTTTGTCCGCCGATCTTCTTATATAGGTACAAATGTTGTTCTAATGCCAAGTTTTATCAACGTTGGTGCATATGTTGATTCAGGAACAATGATAGATACCTGGTCAACGATTGGTAGCTGTGCGCAAATAGGAAAAAACTGCCATATTTCCGGTGGAGTGGGAATAGGTGGAGTCCTTGAGCCTATTCAAGCTTCACCTGTCATTATAGAAGATAATTGCTTTATTGGAGCACGTAGCGAGGTAGCCGAGGGTGTGGTAGTGAGAGAAGGATCAGTTCTTGGCATGGGTGTGTTTATTGGAGCATCAACAAAGATTATTGATAGAGAAACTAGCGAGGTATTTTATGGCGAAGTGCCACCTTATTCTGTAGTGGTACCAGGGTCTATTCCATCTAAAAATAATATTTCAACCTATTGTGCAGTTATAGTAAAAAAAGTGGATGAAAAGACGAGATCGAAAACCTCTATAAATGAAATATTGAGGGATTAAACTATCTCACTGCTTGTCGTCACTTTTTTTATCATTATTACTAACCACAGTAATGGCATACGCACATAACTCTGAGAAAGAGACTCCATTTTCTTGAGATAGTTTATATAATTTTTGTAGACTTTCTTTTACTTTATTAGGGATATTCCCTCCACGTTCTTTTACAAGCCAGGAATTTTGATGATGAATTGGATGAGCATCACTTTTTGGATTTCCTATATATATTGCAAAAGGTGAACTTTGTCCTTTGAAGTCACATTGTACAGTAAATTTTTTTATAGATTCAGCCATCTAAAGACCTCTACTTTTCTTTTTGGTCGATTTTATAGCAGGTGGAAGAGGTGGTTTCTTTATAAAATCTTGTCTATTGACAACACTTTCTTTACCTTCCAAAGCTCGGCGAACATCAGCTCTGCTTAATTGCGACTCTTTTGCTACCTTCATTCCATGCTTTGCCATAATATTAGCATATGCTAGTACTTTTTTTACCAATTCTAGATCACCATCTAGCATTTGAACTAGCACTTGAAACACTTCCGCTAAAGTTAGTCCATCAGCATTTATAACCTTGTTTTCTATAAAATTGACAGCTTCTTCAAATTTGTATTCAATACTATCATCTTGAGGTATAAGGGCAACATAATCGGTGTTTTTGTCGTCCATAACTGAAGCACTATTACTCACAAACTTAAGTTTATACTATATATATAAATACTCTACTATTTTATATTATGGCACGCTATAGTTAAACATTTATTAATAACATGCTCACTTATATACACGAATTAATTGACAAAAGTCAAGGATCAATATCCATCAGTGATTTCATGAATGCCGTTTTGTACCATGAAAAATACGGCTATTATACGAGTAGATTACCACTTGGTAAGGATGGTGATTTTACTACTGCACCTGAGATCAGCCAATTATTTGGTGAAGTAATTGCAGTTTGGATAATGCATACATGGGAAAAATTAGGAAAGCCATCAAAATTTTCTCTAGTTGAACTTGGGCCAGGCAAAGGAACACTCATTCACGATATAATAAGAGTCACTAAAAAATACAGCAGCTTTTTTAATTCAATGTTGATCCACTTAGTTGAAATAAGCCCTACTTTACGGAAGATACAAAAGGAAAAATTAAAAGGCTTAGGTGTTAATTGGCACAAAGATATTGACAACCTACCAGAACAACCAACCATTTTTTTAGCAAATGAGTTCTTTGACGCTCTTCCGATAGATCAGTTTGTATATCGTGATGAGGGGTGGTATGAAAATAGGGTGACAAAACAAGGCGATAACGGTCTCAAAATTGTGCAAACTGCTCAACCAGACTGGACTCCAGCATCAAGCACACAGCTATACGAACGTTGTGATACAAGGGTAATTCCCACCAAGAATGATGTCATCCGAGTAGCTCGGCACTGGGATCCAGAAAACTTAATTGTAAATGAGCACACTGAGCAGTTGTATAATAAACACTGGATTCCAGTGTCATTCACTGGAATGACACCACCTGCTACTCAAATTACCTGTAAATTGCAACGTTCGTACAATTATGCATCAAGCGCTGGAACGGCAAATGGAAAACTTTTTAATGGTGCAGTGGTGGAAATATGTTCAACTGGGGTTGAAATATTAAAAAAACTTGAGAAGAAGATACATAATAATAAAGGAGCTGCTTTGATTATAGATTACGGTTATGTATACCCCGCATATAAGAGCACTTTGCAATCGATAAAACAACATAAGTATGCTAATTTTCTTGAGAATGTTGGTAATAGTGATATTACTGCACTTGTGAACTTTCAAGCATTAAAAGATTCATTAAAACACGTAGATTGCGAGATTTTAACTCAAAGAGAATTTTTATATCTTTTTGGCATAAAAGAAAGAACCCAGGCTTTAATGAAAAGTGCAAGTGATGAACAAAAGAATAGGATCTTTAGTGAATTCTTAAGGTTGACTGAAAATATGGGCACTCTTTTTAAAGCAATGCTATTGATAGCATTGCTAAAATAATTTATGTTGTTGGGAATGTTGTAACAAAATTAGGTATATTGGTACATACCTAAGTGGGGTAAAAGGAGGCTGACATAGCGGGTTTTATACTATTCTAGAAGTAATATGCGGAAAAGGGGGGATTCGAACCCCCGACATATTTTCATATGTGCACGCTTTCCAAGCGTGTGCTTTAGACCACTCAGCCACCTTTCCATGCATATTCATAATATTGAAAATTGTGCTGCTAAACAATATAAAAACCTGGTATATAGGGTTCACCACGAAAATTTACAGTATTGTTAAACTTGCTTCTGCAAGTTGGAAATGTTTTATCGCAACCTGCGAGTATTGAATATTTATCTCCAGCAAAAATTTGGTATGAAGACGAAATAAACAATGTAACTACTCTATTTTTATATTCTTTTACTATACCTTCAAATGCTGTTGAGCCAAAGAATTTCACTACTCCGTGCTTATAATATTCATCACTCTCAGTTAAATTCGTGTCTTCAAATCTTCTTTCGTCTATTACTTTAGTGATTGTACTTATTTTACTAAATTTTTTAGTATCGGCTTTGCATTTATCATCGCAAAATTGTGCTCTGCATGCAGGAGAGTATAATTCTGCTATGCTTCTCTCAAGCTTTGCTGAGAGCCCTCTAATTTCAACAATAAATCTTCCACTACTTAATGTCACTTTACCAAAAGTTCCTGAATGTAGATTCATTGTTCCCTAGGTCAAGTCTTTATAATTCACAAGAAATATTTCAATATTTGCAAAGTCGTACTTTCCTGATAAAACATCTTCTTCTTTAATATCACCACTATTTAATATCCCTTCAATTTCTAGATTATCAGTTTTTAAATCGCTGTTTAATATTATACTACTGGCTGTAAACCCACTTGAAGATTTATAGAGTATATTATCAATATTTAAATCTTCATCATAGTCAGTGAATCCCATTACTTCTCCATCCGCGAGCTTTAATTTCCAGCACGTAGCGGTGGTAAGTAATTCTCCAGCTAAATGATTTTTTAGTGTGGTTTGCATAGGGGCCTCCTGTTTAATTGATTGAATTTGAAAGTAGCTATACGGCTAGTAGATAAGCCAGTGTGTTCTTTTCCCGTCATCTGAGTAGCTATAGGGTGTCATCCCAGTAACCATAGGGTGTCATCCCAGTGCGTGACACTGGGATCTAATTTTACCTGACTATGTTATCATATAAATCTACCCAATTTGGATTTTCTTTTTCGATCAAATCAGTCTTCCATTTTCTTTTCCAACTTTTTAACAGTCTTTCTCTATTAAGAGCTGAATTTATATCTTGAAATTCTTCAAAATGAACTAATTTATGTACATTGTATTTTGATGTAAAGCCAGAAATAACTTTACTCTTATGTTCCCAGATTCGTTTAATCAGATTTGATGTTATACCTGTATATAAAGTTCGATTATTCTTGCTTGCAAGTATGTAAACGTAATAATTTTGCATATAACTTAGATCCCAGTGTCACGCACTGGGATGACAGGAGAGAGGACACCATATGTTTATTTGATTGACAAATAAACATTGAACATCAACAGAGAAGGATACACCACAATTAACTGTGGTGTACACTAGTTGGTTAGAAAGAAAACTTCACACCAGTAAGAAGGAGAATTCCTTGGTTAGAAGGTGCCTCTTCGTTACTACCTACTTTTGTAATCTTATGATTTGCGTTTTGTTTCTCGTTAGTCATAAAATAATGGAGAGCTGCGTAAGGAACAAATTTGCTCTTACTGCATGCAGGAGATAGATCATATTGAACGCCAAGTGCACCATCATGAAGCATATCTCCATCATTCATTCTGCTACCAAAGTACGTCAAACTTGTGTAGATATTCTCATATTGATAGCCAGCTCCTACAGTCCAATACATGGTGTCTATACTATTTTCACCGAATTGAGCCACCAGTCCTTCTGCTCTTATACCATCAGTAGGATCTGCACTATCAATTGTTTCATATTTATCAGCACCCGGTTTTGTAATACCACTTGGTTGGCTAGATTTACCCAAATATGCAAAAGAAGCGGCAAATTTTACGCCTTGGTCTTCATTAATCTTATAATCAGCGCTTATACCCAAATTAACACCCATAAGGTCATTGTACTCTACATATTTATCATAAACATGCTTATCTTTATTTGGTTTTTTCGCTTGACCATACTCACCAACTGCAGAAGTTTTAACTTTCACCTTGTGTTTATCAAAGTCATATTCATATGATACGCCAGCACTTACTATGTGCTCATAGTCTGGACCGAAATGTTTTATGTCATCATCATCCTTTATAACAAATAAACTACTATCATAGCGAGGTGAATAGCTAACACCAAACCTTGCGCCCATATAATTTGGTGAGTAGTAAGCAACTCTAAATGGCAGTGTAGTCATAACGCTTTTGTTATATTTCCCTGCCATGTGGAAAGAGAATCTTTCACTTTCACTCGAAAAACTTTCGGTGTAAAGACGTGGTGTTACATAAAATGGAAAGCTTACAGCGCTTCCTTCTAAGTTCACTTTTCTGAACCAGTCACTATCTGCAGCTCCGTCAACAGTTGCAATTCTTGTTGCATCAAGTCTCATCAGAGCCTCAGGACCAAATTGGTAACCAAGCTTCACGTTACCATATTTTGAGTTAACAAACACATGCGCACTTCTGCCTTTCGCAGCATAAACACCCTGTGAAGCTCCCTTACCTTCGGTCACTGGAACATGAAACTGCACATCAGCACCATAGAGAAGACCTAAATCTTCATTTTTGTTTTCAGCTCTTAAGTGCAATATTGCATCAGCAATCATACCCATATCATTGCTATAGTCACCGATATTTCCTATTTTAGGGAATATTGGATTTGCTCCTTTTGCTTTATCCTTAGTAAGACGATGAGAATCTATAGATTTGCCTGGCATAACGTGATAACGTTTATAATCTGTGCCACTTGGCCCTGCTTTACCATAACCTTGAGCATCAACAACACCACCAAAAGTTATTCTTAAATTACTTTGCCCTTGATTGGTGTCGATAATATCAACTCCACCAACTGAAACAACAGGATTTGCCTTAACTTTTTCCTCTGTATTTTTGTTAACAACCTTTACATCCTTCTTTACATCTTTAGCTTTAATTTTAGCATTCTTAGTTTTAGAAGCCTTAGTTTTTGAAACTTTACCTTTTTCTATATTAGAATTCTTAGCATTTAGAGCTTTCGCTTTTGAATCCTCTATAAGCTTTGCTTTTTTCTCATTTGCTAGCCTGATCTCCTCTTTTTTCTTCTGCTCGGCTGCTAATCTTAGCTCCTCTTTTTTCTTAAGCTCTTCAGCTTTTTTTCTTGGATCAGCATTACATATTCTGTCCATCTTTTCTTTCAGTTTTTTATTTGATGTTTTCATAACTTCTGTTTTTCCAGAAGTTTTTGTGCTCTCTTGCTTTTTTATTTCCTTCATACTCTCATCAGGAAAGTCAGCTGCAAAACTGCTGAAAGAACATAAAGTTAATAAAGAAACTAGAGCAGTTCTAGTATAAATAGATTTTTTCATGAAGTGCCCCCAAAAAATTTCGAAATCATTGTCTTAAATGTAAATATATAAAAATGTTGAAAATTCAACTTAAAGCAATCTTATAGCGAAAACAAAAGTAAAGTGCAACACCTTAAAAATAACTTTTTTAATATGCCTAACGTTTATATTAACCAAAATTTAACACAAAGGTTAATATTTTGCTTGCTAGTGCATTATAACTCTACTATTTATTCTATGGAAGTAAAATTTTTTTATTCTAACAATAGTAATTGAAAAGATGCAACACCTTAGCTGAAGAAGTATACAAAACTGGATTTGAAGTTACTACGGAAGGTTATGAAATTATTCCATCCCCTGAAAAAATGTATAAAACTAGAGCTGAACTTACTAAAGAAAGTTATGAAATCATTCCATTTGGTAATAGCTTTGAAAAAGATGCTGGTCATGTTTTCATAAAAGGTAAAGAAATAACAATAGCTTACCATGGTACTCGCTTAAAACATGGTTTATGGGGCTTAAATGATCTAATTACTGATCTAAATGCATCTTTTACTACCTCGGAACTTTTATCTAAAGGTGGAAGAATTCATCGTGGTTCTTATAACTCATTTACGGATTCATGGCCTAATCTTTATGGCATTTTAAAATCTCACGCTGAGAAACAAGGATCAGAAATCAAAGATTTTAGAATTAATCTTACAGGTCACAGCATGGGAGGGGCGATTGCTAAGATAGCTGCTTTATGTCTTAATAAAACAGAAAGAGCTGAAGATATTCATGTTGCAACTTTTGGTGATCCAAGAGTTTTTGACCTTACTGCTAGTAAATTTTATAATGACGTTCTTCAAGAAAAAACCATTAGAGTAACTCAACATAGACAAGATCCAGTGCCAGCAGTATCACCTGGTCTTTTTGGTTATGCTCATGTAGGTGCACAATTAAGAATATCAGCACCGGAAGGATATTCTTTTCATAAAATAGATGGTTATCATGAAGCTGTTAAAGTAATGGATGAAAGTGATTTCAAGTCAAATAATAACGTATCTCTCTTTTACTATCCCGTTAGGGCATTAAGTCAAATTAACTCTGCAGTTTTAGGTAATGCTCAACATTATGCTGCAAAATTGGGAAGTTATATTCTCGGTGGAACAAATTTTTTTGAGGAAGTAAAAAAGGAATATCAAGATAATAAATTAAAAAATTCTTCTCAGGTTGAACAAGTAGAAGTTGAGCAGATAGCACATGAAAATTCCTCATCTATTCAGATTGAACAAGCAGAAGTTGTGCAAAGCAAGATAGCATATGAGAATTACTTGTCTACTGCAAGGAGTTTATAACTATTACTATGGAGCAATTATTAGATTGCTCCATAACATCTATTCATTTAAATTCAATATAAAAATTTCCACCACAAGTTATTTGCCATTCTTCTTTAAATTTCTTTAGGTATTCTTTTTTTTCGCACTCTAAAAGCAACTCTTCCACGCTTTTGTTGTAGCTTTCAGTAGTGATCCTTCCCTGATGATGCATGAACCTTAAGTAAATCAAATAAGTATTAATTACATCCGTTTCGCAATAATCTCGAATCTCTTGTATTTTGCCACTATCATGTAAGCCCATAACTTGTGACCCATCAACTCCAATCTTGCCAGGAAGGTTAAATGCTGCACAAACTTCGTTCATTTTTACTCTTGCAGAGGCTCCAAAACCAGAGAGGGTTTCAAGTAAGTCACAATGCCAATCACTACTATATCTTTGATTATAGCTATTCCACTTATCGCCAGCTTTATGAAAATATTCTGCTTGAATGCCATGGACCATAGCACGATACTTCAGTACTGGTATATCAAAAGTGCGTCCGTTGAACGAAACTAATCTTGGCTTTTTCTCTGATATGTAGTTAAAAAATCCTTTCACTAGCTCCTTTTCACTGGAATTTAGTGTGCCTCCAGATCTTATTTCTTGCAGTTTGAACACCTCATAACCGCTCTGGTGGCTTATATTGCAAAGTAAAAAACTGATAACTACAATTTGATGGAAGGGCTGACGCAGAAAAGAGTTTTGCCCGTTTGTTATTTCAAGATGATATTTTGTTAATGCATCCCTCTTCTCTTCTACACTACTATCATCACTAATATTGAGTAAATTTTTGCAGGAATTTGCATCTGGTATAGTTTCAATATCAAATACCAATAAAGAATTAAGCATTGCCTATATACTCCTCTGGACGGTCGATCCAAGGTCGCACTTTTACGAACAAAAAGAGGTGAACCTTGCACTCAAATAATTTTTCTAGTTCAGCACGTGCTTCGATATTAATTTTTTTAATATTACTGCCACCTTTCCCTAGCACTATTTTTTTATGACTATCTTTCAACACGAATATGATCTGTTTGATGACTAAACTCTTATCTTTTTTTTCCTCAAATTGTTCAGTTATAACAGCAGTAGAGTATGGCAATTCTTCACGCAGGTTCAAGAATAATTTTTCTCTCGTAATTTCTACTGATAAAAAATTTGTCGAGGAATCGGTTATTTGATCTTCTTCATAAAACCAAGGGCTCACCGGTGCAACTTCAGACAAGTAATTCATCAAATCAGAAAGTCCATCATTCTTTAATGCTGATATCGTAAAAACTTTTTCAAATTTATAAAGCAAATTCAGATGCTCATGCGCCATCTTGAGTTCTGGCCTTTTTACCAAATCAGTTTTATTGATAACCAAAATGCATCTGCCTTTTGTGCGCTGCAGCCGCGTAAATATAGTCTTAATTCTTTCTATATTTTTCAAATAATTGCTTACATCAACAAGTAACAAAGTGATGTCATCACCCTTGATTGCTGACCATGCAGATTTGACTAAAGCTTTTTCAAGTTTTGTTTCTGCTGAGAAAATTCCTGGGGAGTCAGTAAAGACAATTTGTGTGTTGTTGCATGTTGCAATACCCCTTATTTGCGTCCTTGTTGTTTGCACTTTGGGTGTAACAATTGCAATTTTCTTGCCTATGATGCTGTTAATTAATGTAGACTTCCCAGCATTTGGTAAGCCAGCTATGGTTACAAATAAGCACTTTTGTTCTTTCACAAAGGAAATTATAAAGAAAACTGGATGCCAGTGTCAAGCACTGGAATGACAAGTTCTCGGCAACCCCTACGTCATATCAACTATGTTTTTTTAAAAATTTTTTATTTGTAATTTTGCAACTTCATATGGGCAATAAAAACCCATTTGTTATAGAAACAGAATTTTGTATCAAACAGCCACCACAGCAATAACTGAAATTGGTTAATGAATATGCGCGTCCACACACATTAAAAGCGCATATTCATTAACCAATTTCAGTTATTGCTATGTAAATTTTTAAATATGCAAATTAACTGCTTCTTTAAGCCTTGCATTAGCAATCACTATTATTTTACGCATTAGAGCTGTTATAGCCACCATCTTCTTCTTACCACTTTCAATAAGCTTAGAATAAAAGGCACTAAGTGCAGATTTGGACCTTGTAGCAGCCATGGCAGCTGTAAAAAGCTTTGAACGAACGTTACTTCTTCCACCTATAATCCTTCGGTAGCCAATAGCTTTACCACTTTCCTTAGGATGAGGCGCAACACCTGCAAGGCTTGCAATTTGCCTTTTATTTAAAGAACCAAGTTCCGGTATGAGACACAATAAACATTGAGAGGTTTTTCTACCTATTCCAGGGACTGTTTCAAGAATTTTTTGGCATCGTTGCAATTCAGGATTTTCATTGACTATTTTTTGTATAGCTTGATCAAGCTTTTCTACCTGGTTGTTGAGGAATTCAATAGCTTGTTGACAACTTTCCTTAATGTAATCATTTCCAGGAGTTTTTAGCCTATTCTTCTCTTGAACAAGCATTTTCGTAATATCGTCACGACGCTGACAAAGTGCAAACAAGGTGGTTTGTTCTTTTGAGATAGGTGTAAATAGCTGCAAATGTCCACAACGCTCAGAACCATATTGGGCAAGCGCTTTTGCATCAAGACTGTCGGTCTTTGCCAAAGTTCCATGAGATAGAATGAAGTTTTTAACTTGACGAGTATTAGCACGATGCACAGCAATGTTTCTATCAATAAGAAAATACAATAAGCCAAGCTCATAACCTCCTGTAGCTTCTAAAATTACCATGGAGTTGGGCAAGATATTTGAAAATTTTTGGTAGAGTTGTTTCCAACCAACACAACTATTGTCAAATTTGATGACACCTTTTTGTTCATTAACTGCAGTAAAAAATTCAAGTTTTCCGATATCAATGCCAATAAAATTTTGATAAGATGTAACCATAAAGAACCTCGAGAGTTTAAGTTAAAATTTAAGATTGTAAACGGGTGCATATATATGTCCCAAACAACTATTCAAACGTCTCGAAGGATAGGCTTGAGTACCTTGATATCTACGTATGTTATAATACTACCGTCTTACGGTTGCTCAAGCCTGGCGATAACCACATTTTTATAGAGTTATCTTTCTTCTTGCTTCTTTTTATATCACATTTCCAACTTACAACCTTCTTGTACGTCAACAAAAAAGTTACAAGAACGTTGAATAATGAACTTAGATTTTGTTGATTCTTCTGATCGAAGTGTTTTTCTTTCAAAAAATAGACTATTGTCATATGTCAAAATGTTACAACAAAGGAAAAAGTTTCTCTTGTAGCTGCAGTTCTGATAAGCGGCACAGTGTGCTCTAAAACCAATAAAATCCCAGGATTTTCAATATCTTTAGGTTCAAAATATCTTCGCCCTGGTGGTAAGGCTTCTTTTACTTTGGTGCCAACCATAATTCCTAGCTCTCTGATCACTTGATTTGCTGCATCCGTGAAACCGAAGGTAAATTTAAGATATAAATTATTGGTTGGCATATTTGAAGATTTAAACCTTCCCGAAGGAGTTATAAGTTCTCCATTTTCATCACCTGTGCAAAAAAGGACTTCATCAACAATGCGTCTTCCAAGTTCATTAAGCAGCTTTGTAGAAGTAATGGGCTCTGCTGGTGTACTTCGAATATACTCTACAGTAACTGTACTGTCCGCTGTAATAGAGCTATTTTCAAGGCACTTAACAGTACCAGTATTGCTGTCAATCGTATAATCTATGCTTGGCTTATAGGTTGTTGAGCCTTGAAAGATTTTTACCTCTTTAACTGGGAAATGATCGAGCATTACTCTATTCTTAACAAAAGTTTTTTCTGCTCTGTGGCTACTCTCCCAATTTGAATTACCACTACCCCAAGCAAGATGTATAGGCTGTTCTTTTATACTTGCTGCTATTGCTGCTCTACCGGACTGTGTGAGTATTGACATACAAATTTTACATTTAATCTTTATCAAATAAACAAGCTTTCCATAGATAACTTTGTTTTGCGGTTTTTTATATGATCAGGATCAAAAGCCTTTTTTGAACTTAGGACACCAAAAATAATATGGAGTAACTTACGCATTGCAGCTCCCACAATAGCCATATTATGCTTACCTTTCTCTTTCAACCTTTCGCAAAAAGTCATAATAATAGGGTTATGATTCTTGGCTACTATAGCAGGAAAGTACATTGCCTTACGTAATGTTCGTGAACCAGTTTTACTTAATCTGGGCTTGGCATGTACAGATGAACCTGATGTTACATTTTTTGGTATAGTTCCTGCATATGCTGCCAATTGCCTGGCATTTATAAAGGCTTTTATATCAGGAATTTCAGCTAAAATAGCTACTGCTGACTCCTCTCCTATGCCTGGAATAGTCAGTAAGAGTTGAAAATCTTCCAACAATTCTTTGTGTTGTTTTACTAGTTCACATATGGAGTTTTTTATTGTTTCTATTGATTGTTCTATGGTCATTGCTAGGTTTTCCCAAACATTTACAACTTCTTCAGGCAGTCTCTCTGTCTTTTCTAAATGATTATTTACTAATGTTAATTCATCTTTTAACGCATCTGAACAACGATAAAGATGTTTTAATTTTTTCTTTTCAGGAGAAGCAACGAGAAAGTTCCTGTCTTTGACAATAATCTGCAATAATTTCTGCATCAGTCTGGTCATTCTTTTGTCGTGCAAGCTTACTTTTTGCATAAAACCTTATGCAAGCTGGATTTACAACACTCACAAAATGTCTAGCGTTATAAAGGAATTCAGCCAAAGCCTCGCTATAACAACCAGTGGCTTCCATGCAAGCTTTTACTTCTTCTACGTTATGTTTTTGTAGAAAGTTCAGCAGACTTTGAAACCCAGTATCATCATTTTTAAATTTCCTTTTCCTAGTTTCATGTTTTCCTTTTTTGCTTATGAATGAGAGAGAAACATCAAAATGTTCTTTTGAAACATCTATACCTAAAAAGTTGTTGATCATATATAACCCCATATGTTACCATTAAAAATGAAAAGTAAGGCTAACCTTGTGAATACAGAATTAGAACCATTTGGTCTTTCTAAGATACCGTCCAGCCTATAACTTTTGAGAAGGGACTCTTTCCTATACCACAGATTTTATATCTAAAGTTATTGACAAAGTTTTCCCTTCTCTACCTAATGTTTAAGCTTAAAACACTAGATGCTTTTTTCAAGATACAAAGTTATTGGTTGGTACATTTGAGGGCCTAAACCTTCCAGAAGGAGTTACAAGTTCGCCGTTTTCATCACCTGTGCAGAAGAGAACTTCGTCTGCAGTACGTCTGCCAACTTCATTTATCAGCTTTGTAGCATTGATAGGCTCTGGTGGTGTGCTTTGAACGTACTCTATGGTAACTGTACTATTCTCTACAATAGAGCTATTTTCTGTGCGCTGAATAACACTAGTACTGCTATCAACTGTATAGTCTATGTTTGACTGATATACTGTTTGTCCTTTAAAAACCCTTACATCTTTAATAGTGTGGTGATCTAGAGCTATTTCATCCTCAACAAAAACTTTTTCGACCTGATGACTACTTTCCCATCCTGCATCACCATTTCCCCAGGCAAGATGTATAACTTGCTCTTTTATACTTGCTGCTATTGCTGCTCGACCTGATTGTGTGAGTATTGACATTCGAAAGTTCGACCCCTATAGTATATATACACGGTAGCTTCAAAATTCGTCCAAAAAATTTCTACTTTTTTATTAAAAATATACTACAATGAGTTTATTGAACGTAATAAATTAATAAATGTCGCTAACTCCATCTACTGAGCTATCTCAGCCTAGGATAATGCATTTGCATATTATAAATAACTCAATCTACATAAATAACATCCAAGTTATCAGTAAGTATTCAGTAGCATGTCTTGATATTATGCATGTGTTATTAGCTCAGTTTTGGCAGGATTTCAAAAACGGATTGCCAGCAGAAAAATATAAATTCCTTAATATTAATCAACTAGGAGAGCGTTTGGGTTTTAATTCAGAAATTCACAACTTAGAGTACAAGATTAGAAGACCCCTAAATAGAATGATCAAAGCAATAAAAGAAAATTTATTCGAGAAGCTTGGCATTGATTGTAACGATATTATTGAGAATGTCGGCTGGCCAGGATACTCTTGCAAAGACCATGGTTACCGTCTCAATCCCTTTATACTTTCTTTAGGTGCTGCTAAGTCTACAGAACGTTCTTTGAGTTGCCTTTAAAAAATGGAAATCTTACTTGAAGTTAAAAATTCCAGCACCTAACTTAAATTTACCTTCACCTCTTGCAATTGGACCATTTGGAACATCAAGCCATTTATCTTCTTTTGAGTTTGCAGCCATACCTTTCACTACCTTATGTTCGTTTAATAAGACCTGTATTAAGTGCTCAAGCTTATGCCTACTGATATTATGAAATATAGCTGGTAATCTGTGCCTTTGTTTAAACACTCCTGGTCCGCCTGTATGGGTAAATGGATGTCCTGCTTGTGCTGAAATGGCAATGGCTTGCATAAGTATCTTTTTTAGATATTCATCAGACAATGTATTAAGTTTAAGCTGCTCGGATATATCCTCAAGTAAGCCAATTGGTGAACGTAAGTAAGTTCTTGTACTTCTGTCTGCTAACCCATTGGATTTGACTATAGCTCCTTGATAAATCGCATTGTTAACTTTTGCGATTTTCAGATCATTAAATACTGAATTTTGATGTTCTGTAGACGCAGGCCATAGTGCAAAAGAACACCTAACTCCATCAACAAGTGCAGTAGTGCCTCTTATTGCTTCTCTTGCTTGTTCTACGGTTGAAATTTTAGGTTTTCTCATATGATGTGCAGTAATTACACTAGCTCCCATTTCAGCTGCTAAACTTGCAAGTAATCCTGTAGAAAACCAACCAAGCTCTGGATCTGAATTTATATCAGCATGGACAAATGATATTAATGGATCAAAGATGATTAGTTTTAAATTTTTGATTGTACTTAACTGTCTACTAATATTTTCAAACTTTTCTGAAATTTCAGGACATTTACCGCGCATGTTGGTTTTTAGCATAGAGAAAGGTCCTCCCATATTTGGCATAGGTATAATAAATAACCGATCATGATATTCTGCTCTTTTACCTTCAGGATCAAGACGATCAAGGCGACGATGTATTTCATCTGCATCATCCTCTGCTGAAAAAATCACCACTGATCCATGCTCAGTAACAAGTGGGCCAAAACCACATACTTGATCTGTATCACTTGCAACCTTAAGCGCTAGGTCAAGAAGAAGCATACCTTTGCCTGTGTCTCCCATAGCAGCTACTATTGAAGTTACGCCTAAAGGAAATAATCCTTCAACAAGAAATCTTTGTACTGGTGCTTGACCTAAATAACGACTCACACTCCAATCTAAAATGTTAAGCGACTGTTTTGCAGAATTTTTTTCGATAAATTCTTCAACGTTCATTCCTTCTAACACACCGTCTGCAGCATCCCAACTCTTTGGCTTGTTTTGTGGAATCTTTAGAATAGAAAATGACGCGACTCCAAGCTCTGAAAGCTTTTTTTTAGCATTTTTAGCATATTTTTTACCTGCTTCATCATTATCTGGCCAAATGATAATATGTTTTCCCTTAAGTGGACTCCAGTCTGTTTTATCAATAGGTGCATTTGCTCCAAACATCGCTGTTGTTGCAGTAATCCCCTGTTCTATAAGTGCCTCAGCACATTTTTCTCCTTCCACAAGAATAATTTTATCAGACTTTAAGATACCTGGAATGTTATAGAGTGGCCTTATATCTGGTTCACCAAAACTTAGCTTTTTAACATCAAATGGACGATATTCCTTCTTTCTTTCAGGAGGGTCATAACGGTAAACTATAACAATAACTTGGTTGTTTTCATCGTAATAATTCCAGCTACAAGTCATGTACTGTTCTAGATCTTTGATACTCTTTTTTTCTCTAGTATGTTGTTTGCCAAGCCATTCACCTATAGAAGCCATTACTTCAGAAAACTCTGTCCTCGCGTTCTTCCCGTGTATGACTGCCCAGAGATCGATAATGTCACCACTATCCCCGGTTGCGAAATCGTTCCATAACCCGGTTTTACTACCACTTAGCTCTACTCTTAAACTTTTTCCTCTATTACCCCAGACATCGCCTACTTGAAACTCATTTTTGCAAAAAGTGCCATTAGGTAGTAGGTACGAAAGACAAGATCTGATGTTTTGTAAAAGCTGAGTTTTAAGCTCTTCTTTTTCAATCGATATGCCCGTTTTTCTGTAGTGTAAAATCACAATAGATTTAACAATTTCAACTTTGCTATGCCACAACCTTAGAAGCTTTCCAACATCCGTTAGCCCTGCTAATAAATTTTGCTGGTATAGGTTTTCCGTTTCCAAGTTCATACGCTACCTGCAGGATATTTTTGCTTCTACTGGGTTGAAACATTATTATACCAGATGTATAGAAGCTTCTGAGTGCATTAGCTCCAACTAAAGCCTGAAACGGGTCTTTTTCCAGTGTAGCTGTGGATACTTTTTTAGTGTGATGGGTCATAATTATTCCAATGCCGATAGAGCGTAATTTTTCAATCCCACTCCGTAAAAGAGAAAGTGGCATCAGATGCGTTGTCAGAGAGTATATTGCAATAAGATCGATCATCTTTGTCCCAAATTTTTCCACAATAATGTCTTTGATTCTCTCTATTCCTTCGTCATTCAACGTTATTTTTATTTCTGAAGTAATGACCAAGTTTTCTTTTACCAAACTCATAAGCTTTTTGAGCTCCTGCACTTGCCTTCTCACACCGTCACGATTCATTTCGTCCTGTAAATATAGTATCTTTAGTGGCTTTGCAGGCTTCATATTAAGAAATGATATTCCGGCTGCCATATGTGCTAACAGAGAAAGTAGAAAACTGGTTTTGCCAACCTTTGGAGTATCGCCTATAACTAAAAGCCCCCCTGATGTCAGAATTCTTGGGCCTATGACATCTTTCGGCATTGGAGATTGATCGCTTAAATACTGTCCTACAGAAAATGCCTTTTCCCCCTTTGTCCACTTTTTTATTTCTTCTTTATTTTGTAATTTCTCAGTATTTTTAGTATTTAACCACTCCTTGGCAGAATCTATATTACCTTTAATTAAAGTCCAAAGATCAATAATGTCACCACTAGCCCCTGTGGTAAAATTACGCCAATTACCAGCTTTTTTACCTACTATTTTGACCATAATGGTATCTCCATTTAAGCTGCCAACATAAGTCTTCTCTTGGTAAAACTTACCATCTGGAATTAGGTAAGGTACGCACTCCTTAATATTATCAATCAATAATCCTTTTATTTCCTTTCTCTGCATAAAACCCCCATACATACTTTTCATACGTTTAGAGCTGAGATTAGCTAGCTCACAAACAGTTTCAAAAGATTTCGAATTTAACCACTCAGTTGCTTCCTTCTTTAGCTCTAGATTTTTTCCTGCTGCATCTTTGATAGCTCTCTCAATTACAGCAATCCAGAGCTTCTCCTCTTCGTACTTCAAAATGGTAACCAATCAACTTCAGATTGTTCTGGAGTAATAACCGTAGCAATTCTATTCCTGTCTCCATATCTACTATCGGTCTCAATGCCAACTTTTGCGGTAAATTCTAGGCCATTTAAATCTGCAATAGAGTTCAGCTTACGAGCAAGAGTTGCCTTTTCTGAAGTGTCATGTGGATGAATGTTCCGTGCTGACTCTAAAATACTTCGCAACATAGAACGACCAGATTCTCCCCAAGTATCTTCTCCTTCAACGCTTGCTTTGCCACTTTTTATACCAATTACTTGATAAATCTTACGTTTTGCATATGGCCCTTCAGTGACAGTAAATTCAGCGTTTAAATAGATGCTGCCAGTAGTATAGCTTTTAGTGAACCAATTTTCATAACCACCAGGTTTAATTGCCATTTTGACTTTCACCGTTGTCCCTTTTGGTATTAAATTACTTTGTGATTTTGCAGTATTAAAATCAGTTAAAAAATCTGATAGCATATTGTCCTCCTATAGATTAATTGTAAAGTGAAAAAAAGAATCAACTCCATTGGTCTACAATCTTCCAACGACCATTTATCTTATCGACAAGCTTACTTGCCACACGTTCACCATTACGCAGTTCAAATACTATCTGACGTACAGTGCTTTCATCATCTTGAGAAAACATCACCATTCCCGTACTGTAAAATCCCCTCAAAGAACCAGCTCCGCTTAAACCCTGAAATGGATCTTCTTCCAGCATTTTTTTTGATAATTTTTTTGTATGATGAGTGAGTACAATGCAAGCATCTGGATTGACAGCACTGCGTAGCTTTTCAAGAGTCTTTTGCAGAAAGAACAACATAGCACTATTATCATTTTCATTTCCATACTCGCTGCTAAAGATGTTACGTAATGGATCTATGGCCAAAACATCAGGTTTAAAGCGTTCATTCACAATTTCCTTGATTTCACTTATTTCATCATGATTAAATGATAAGTGCACTTTTGGCGTAATGATTAAGTTGTTAGCAGCCACATCCAAAAGTTCGTTATCAAGTTGAAGTTGTTGCAAACGTTCTTTCATATATTCATATTCAATTTCAGTTTGCATGTAGAAAATTTTCAAAGGTCTATTTGGTGTCATACCAAGAAATGATCTACCAGCAGCCATGTAGATAAGCCAAGAGATCAAAAAGTCGCTTTTGCCGATTTTAGGTGGGCCACCCAGTACCAATAAGCCTCTTTTTGTTAAAATTCTAGGGTGGATAATATCTTCTGGTGTTGGTGATTGATCATCTAAGTATTCTTTCACACTGAAAAAGGGAATTTTTTGACTGATATTGAAAAAGTTTTGTTCCATATTACTCCAATTTTAAAATTAAACTAAGGCAACAGAAGCCAAGGTTTTGGCTTTAATTTTCTCAAGTAATTTACCGAGATGCGGCTCTTCAACCATGTCAAGGCAACCACTTCGATCTTTAGCTGGATATCCCCAAGAATTAATGGTCTGACAGACAAAAGAACGCTTTTCTGTTCCGTTCTCTTGTTTAATACCAACCATGCTGATTACCTCATCAACAATTCCAGGAATTTCACTAGCAGTTTTAGTCCCTTCACATTGAGGCAGCCAGGTTGAACGATTGCAATCATCAAGATACTGACCTAATGTGCCAACTATGATGATGTCTTTATCCCGAATATGTTGAAGCTGATTGAGCCAAGCCATCATTTCTTGGGCAAGTGTTCCGTAAGCAGCCCTTTTATCTTCTCTTCCCGATCTATCGGAAAAAGCCTCAGGTTGCATCCTTGCCCATGAAAAGCATAAACGTGATGCTACAGTGATACTATCGATAAAAATGCAATGATATTTAAAAAACTCCGAAGAAAGATCTTTGTACTTGCCAGATACATGCTCATAGTGTCTTTGACTATATGCTTGATCAGATTTTAATGCAGGGTTTGGCCCACCAATAAGACAAGCAATATCTCTTGCCTCATTCCAAGTACGCATATTGATTGAATCTCCCTTCCAGTCTTGCACAGCTAAAAGTCCTGCTTCAAAATCAAGACAAAGTGTTGTTGATTCACCAAGAGTTTTAAGCAGGCTAGTTTTACCGATTCCATAAGGACCAAAGATCACAATTTTCGTTCCTGTTTGCGTCTTCAGTCGTTCATCTCTACTAATTATTTTCATTTTTCTCCTGGTTTGATCACTCAGATATATATACACGGTGACCTATGCAATTCGTCCAAAATTTGCAAAAAAAAAGTTTAAGCAAATCTCATTTTAGAGATGAAAATTTATCGCGTATTTGCCTTAAAATGTTGTAGACAGTTGTTTTTGGTATGCCTGTTATTTTGGAAGCTTCGGTAATAGTAGAAACCTTAAGCAGCTCACATAATTTTCTATGAGATTCCGGTAGTTTTGAGATTATATTTTTTACGTCAATGTATACCATTATATCATTTTCAAGATATTTACAATCTGGTATGTTATCATCAATACCAAAGTTGATCTGACGTTTGGTGCACAGTTGATTACGTAAGAGGTTACGAGCACGATGTCTGGTTAAATTAGCAACAAAAGTATTAAAGCTACTTCTTGTTTCATCATACAGACTAAGGCAAGGCCAAACCTCACAAAAAAGTTCCACCTCTATGTCTTCAAGACTCTCATGAATAAAGCAGTTAACATATTTAAGATAATGAGCGTAATACTTTATATATTTAATAACTATTGGATCAATACCTGAAAAAGAATTTCTAGATTGCATAAAAACCTCGAATAATCAAAGGTTTATTACTAATTCTTCTTTCAAGACTCTGCAGAATTTAAATAAGAACAATTTGGCTATTATGAAAAATTAAATAAGACAATTGTTGTTTTATTAATAAATAAAATAAGACATCTATGAAATTAAATAAGATAGACTGTGCTGATATGAAAATTGAACGAGAGAAAATTTGATTTCCAGTTTTGTGAGATCTTGCCGTTTCTAGTGAATTGCTGAAATTTGGAAACATAAAATGTAGTACAGCTAAGTTATTAAAATTCTATCCTTTTTTGGCTGCTTTATATACAAAAATCCTGCATTTCCATTTTTAAAAATTGAGCCAATTGGAAAGGGATGAAACCCTCTATACTGGCTGATTTCCAATTTCCGAAAACCTTATATATTATATAATGTATGTAAATATTATATATACATATATTATAAATAATAATAAATGAATAAGAATGGAAAGTATATGAAATACTAAAAAAATTACAAAGGAAAAAACTTAAGGAAAGAAAGGAAAAGCCCCTTAGGTACATTTGTAGCACCTTTAACATAGATAGATGAAAACAAATTGAGTTATCTGGATTTTCCGGTGTATTACTTCTTTAGCTGCTCAAGCAGTAGAAAGGATCTGTAGTAATTTGATTGCTATGAGACAAACCTTTTAACAAACTTAAAACATTTTTTGCAAAGAAATAGCAGCCTGCTAAGCTGTATAACACTCGTTATAAAATTTTTACGTTACAGGGTATCCACTCAAATAGTTAGCAACTATATAAAAAACTTTCAACATTTTTTGGACGAAATTGCAAGCAACCGTGTATATATACTATACAACAACTTCCGATAATGTCAATTTTAACACTTGACCTAGGCAAACAAACCGGCTGGTCAATTCTTACAGATGGAGTAATTAAAAGTGGTAGCAAAAGCTTTCATGGTAGTCGTTTCAGTGGAGGTGGAATGTGCTTCTTAAACTTTCGTAACTGGCTCAATTCTTTGAAAGACATTTCTGTAGTGTACTTTGAGGAGGTGAGAAGACACCTAGGAACTGATGCTGCACATATCTATGGAGGGTTTTTAGCACACCTTTCTGCTTGGTGTGAAGAGAACAATATTCCCTACCAAGGTGTTAATGTTAAAACTATAAAACGCTTCATAGTAGGCAAAGGCAATGCAAGTAAGAGTGAAGTTATTGAAGCTGTAAAGGAAAAAGGTTTTTTGCCTAAAGATGATAATGAATCTGATGCTTTGGCTTTAATACTCTATGTTATGAATATTAGTAAAGATCTTAATAATCAAAAATCCCATAAAAAGTGGGTCCTTTCAGCCAGACTGGCGGGTTTGGTGGGTTCGACCTCAGGCCTTTTCTAGTGTTAGACATATTTTGAATATTAACTTTTTAATTATTAAGAATTTAAATTATATGAATTTAGCAATCCACTATTATCCTGTTGAAAACCTAGTTGAATATGAGCGTAACCCACGTAAAAATGATGACGTAGTAAACAGAATGTGTGCTTCAATCAGGGAATTTGGCTTTCGTATTCCAATAGTTGCAAAAAGTGATGGTACTGTGGTTGATGGTCATTTAAGACTGAAAGCAGCAAGAAAACTTGGTATGGAGAGTATTCCCGTGGTCTTAAGTGATAATTTAAATGAACCACAAACCAAAGCTTTTCGGTTACTTGCCAATCAATCAGCTAATTGGGCAAAGTGGGATGATGAGCTTTTAAGAGTGGAAATTCAAGAGTTAGAAAATTTGCAGTTTGATCTTAAAATGACTGGATTTGAGCTAGAAAAAGTCCAACGCTTTCTTGATAATCTTGATGGAAGGGAAGAACAAGGGGGAAAAGGGAGAAAAATTTTCTGATTTAGCTGGTGATGACAAAAAAGTGGAAATAACAAAACCAGGGGATCTATGGATTTTAGGTGGTCATAGAATCTATTGTGGTGATAGCTGCGAAGTTGAATCATTTAAAGCGGTGTTAGACGACAAAATGGCAGATATTACGGTGTGTGATCCTCCGTATAACGTTGATTATGGCGCTAGTCAAGAAAGAGAAGACAAAAAAATACTAAACGATGATCAAGGTGAAAAATACGAACTTTTTCTGTATGACGTTTGTACTCATGTTTTAGCATACACCAAAGGGGCAATTTACATTTGTGCATCATCATCGGAGCTTTCGACCTTGCAGAAGGTATTTGAAGAAGCAGGGGGAAGATGGTCAACATTTATCATTTGGGCAAAGAATCATTTTACGCTGGGAAGGTCTGACTATCAAAGACAATACGAAGCAATACTTTATGGTTGGAGAAGCGGCAATAAACGTGAGTGGCATGGAGGACGTAATCAAAGTGATCTCTGGTTCTATGATAAGCCAACATACAACTCACTGCACCCAACGATGAAACCAGTGGAGTTAATGGAGAGAGCGGTAGTAAACAGCAGTAGGCCAGGAGATATTGTACTTGATCCATTTAGTGGTTCTGGCAGCACACTAATTGCATGTGAAAGAACAGGAAGAATCTGCAGGACAATAGAGCTAGATTCAAAATTTGTAGATGTAACTATAAAACGTTGGCAAGTGTACACAGGTAGGGAAGCTATTCTTTCTGGTACTGGCAAAACTTTTGCACAAATTCAAGAAGAAAAACAGCAATAAAGGGGCAAAAAAAGTGGAAAAAATCACGCAGACGGAATGGGCAAGAGAGATAGGAGTATCAAAGCAATATGTCTGTTATTTAGTGAAGAAAGGAATAGTTGAGTTAGAGGATGGACTCATTGACCGAGAACGAGCAAATAGGGCTATAGAAACAATCAGAGATCCAAGTCAACCACTGAGAAGAAAAAACAATTCAGAGAACGAAAGCACAAGTAACCTTTCTACAATGCTGCTAAAAACGCGAATAAAAAATGAAATGGAGCGGGGAAGATTATTGGAGGCAAAGGCAAAAGCTGAGATAGGAGAACTTGTAGCAGTAGAAGAAGTAAAAACTGAAGCATTTAATGTAGCAAGAGTTGTACGTAATAATTTACTTAATATTCCAAATAGAGTTTCAGCGCTGCTTGCATCACTGAGTGATACTGAAAAGATTCATAAGACGCTAACTGAAGAGATTACAAACTCACTTGAAGAATTATCTAACGCTAAATTTTAATAATGTCTGCTAACTTAAGTTTAGAATTAATAAAATGCCTCATTAATCAACCGGGAGTAGATGTAAATGTTAGAGGATTAAACGGAAAAACCCCACTACATTGCGCTATAGAGTTTGACGAGTTAAGCATGGTGGATCTGCTGCTCACGAAAAAGAATATTAATCCTTTTGTGGAAGATAATGATGGCAGAACATCTCTTGATTACGCCAAAGAAGGGAAAAAAGCAGAAATATTGAAAGCGCTAATTAATAACAAATACGGGTCAGAACAAGATAGTTTACTTCATTTAGCTGCAATGATAGGTGAAATTAATGCAGTTAGATATTTGATAGGAAAAGGTATTGACGTTAATATACGAAATGCTTTGCATCATACTCCATTACATCTAGCAGCAGGCATAGGACATGAGAATATTGTCAAAATTTTAGTGGAAGAAGGAAACGCTGAAATCGAGGTTTTTGATGCACGAAATCAGACACCAATGCACTATGCAGTTAATAACAAAAAGTTGGAGATAGTAAAGTTACTGCTAAGGCTAGGAGCAGATGTAAATAGCGCGCGCATAGGACAAAACTCAATGAAATTATCACCTGTGCATATAGCTGTAAGTAATACTAATTACGATGAAAGAGACTTATGTCTTGATATCCTCAAATGCTTAATAAAGGAGCCTAATGCTCAAGTCAATTTGCAAGACTACGAAAATAGAACACCACTACATTACGCTGAAAGACTTAAAACAATAGAAGTTTTACTAACTCGAGAAGATATAGACCCTCTGGTAAAAGACGATAGCGGCAAGACACCATTTGATTACGCTAAACCTGAGATAAAAAAGGCTTTGATGAGTAATAAATACGGTTCTGAAAAGAATAGTCTATTGCATTTAGCTGCACAAAAAGGAGAAATTGAGCTTATAGATGCAATTTTAAAGGAAGAAATTGATATTGATATTTCAAATAATAAAGGTTTATCACCGATTTACCTTGCTGCAGAAAAAGGGCATTTACATGTAGTAAAGTTATTGCTGAAAAAAGGAGCAAATTATACACCTATTTTACATTTAGCAATCAAATCAAACAATTTAGAATTACTAAAAGTTTTGTTTACTGAAAAAAATGGGGCATTGCTCTGTAGAGATACAGCTGTCAAATTTCCAACCCTTAATAATAAATATATAGCACAGAGAGAAATAGCAGATAAAAGGATGAAAAAGCATAATAACATTATCTGCATCTATATTACGGTCAGCGCAATAGCAGTAGCAGCATATATAGGTTTAACAGCAACAACAATAAGCAGTGCAATCATTTTTGCAACAATGACAGGGATATTTGCTCTTGCTGTAGCAATAATGCTAAGTGAGATAAGAAAAAGATATATAGAAAACGAATTTCAGAAAAAGATGTTTATGGAACTGGAAGAGTGTAGTCCTACTGTTAATGGTGTTGAGTTAGAACCAATTGTGAGTAGATGCAGGCAATGATATATGCTAGAGCTTTTTCTGAAGGTTTAAGACCAGATCCGCAGCTTAAAGTATCAGAGTGGGCGAATGAGTATCGAGTTTTAGCGCCAACTGCAGCATCAGAGCCAGGAAAGTGGAGAACAGAGAGAACTCCTTATTTAAAAGAAATCATGGATTCACTATCTCCATCTTCTCCAGCGGAAAAAGTAATATTCATGAAAGGAGCGCAGATTGGGGGAACAGAAGCTGGTAACAATTGGATAGGCTATATTATAGATCAGACTCCTGGTCCAATGTTAGTTGTGCAGCCAACAGTTGAAATGGGAAAGCGTTGGTCAAAAGGAAGATTTGCGCCGTTAATAGAGAGTACGCCATGTTTAAAGAGTAAAGTAAAAGACCCAAGGTCAAGAGATTCAGGGAATACTGTACAAAGTAAGGAATTTCCAGGTGGAATAGTAGTAATAACTGGAGCAAATAGCAGTGTAGGACTGAGATCTATGCCAGTAAAATACCTCTTTCTTGATGAAATAGATGCTTACCCTGGAGATTCAGGAGGAGAAGGAGATCCAGTTTTACTCAGCATAGCTCGAACCAATACATTTGCACGTCGAAAGATTTTTCTGGTATCAACACCAACGATTCATGGAATAAGCAGAATTGAAAAGGAGTTTGAAGCGACAGATAAGAGATACTTTTTTGTTCCCTGTCCGCATTGTAGTTATTATCAAGTTTTAAAATGGTCACAAATAAAATGGGAAAATAATGATTCGAGAACAGCACATTATATTTGCATAGAATGTAGCGGAAAGATAGAAAATCATCAAAAGACAGAGATGCTTGAGCGTGGAGAATGGAGAGCTATAGGGGTAAAAGAAGGGGAGAAAAAAGGATTTCATCTTTCAAGTCTTTATAGCCCAGTTGGCTGGTATAGTTGGCAACAAGCAGTAGAGGATTTTCTGCATGCCAAAGAAAGTGAACAATTACTGAAAGTTTGGATCAACACAACGCTTGGAGAAACCTGGATAGATAAGGGAGAAGTACCAGATTGGAAGCAATTATTTAACAGGAGAGAATTTTTTCCCGTAGGCACAGTACCTAGGAGAGAAGTGGTACTTACCGCAGGAGTAGATGTACAAAAAGATCGTTTAGAAGTAGAAGTTGTAGCCTGGGGAAAAAGCCGCGAAAGTTGGTCAATAGACTATCGAGTATTTGAAGGAGATACTGGGGGTAGAGAAGTATGGAAAAAACTTTCGGAGTTACTCAATCATCATTTTATCGGTGAAAATGGTCTTGAATACATGATAAGCATGATGGCAGTTGATGCTGGGTATGCAACACAGGAAGTATACAATTGGGTAAGAGGTCATCAAGGATCTGGAAGAGTAATGGCAGTGAAAGGTGTAAATAAAGCACTAGTACCACTTAGTAGCCCAAGTAGAGTAGATGTAACAGTTGGTGGTCAAAAGCTAAAGAGAGGAATAAAGCTCTGGCCAGTAGGAGTATCGATATTAAAGTCAGAGCTTTTTCAACTACTTAATATTTTAAAAGAAGAAGAAGGAAAAGCTCTACCTGGATATTGTCACTTTCCAGAATATGCACCTGAATATTTTAAGCAGCTAACGGCAGAGCAATTAGTCAGCAAAGTGGTGAAAGGATATACCAAACAAGAGTGGCAAAAGGTAAGAGAAAGAAATGAAGTACTAGATTGCCGAATTTATGCAAGAGCTGCATCTATTGCGCTTGGAATCGATCGTTGGCCAGAGAGTAAATGGAATAGTTTGAGTGGAAAAATGGAAAGTAAAAAGCCTAAAAAAGTGAGGCAAAGTAAATGGTTGAATGAGAAGTAAGATGTACAATAAAGATTATTTAATTCAAGTCGAAGAAGCGATAAAGAAGCTGCAAAGTGGCGAAAGAGTAGTATCAATTGCATATGGTGACCATGTTGTGAGATATGCTGAAGTTCAGATAAAGGATCTACTAAGCTTAAGACAACGTATTAAAGCTGAGCTGAAGATTGCTGGAATGAAGCCAAAAGAGGAAAATTGTTTTTTCAACGAGTAAAGGAATTATATGAGAGAATATCAAAATTTTCTGAAACAATTAAAGTATGTAATAGTCAATAGTGGTGTATTAGAAAAAGAAGATAAATGTAAGAAAATAGCTGATTTATCAAATAAAGTATATGCGAATGCAGTAGTAGACCTATCACATTGGAATGCAGATGTAAATTTTAAGCTAGTCAAAGAAGATGGAATATTGGGTGTAGTACATAAGGCAACTCAAGGATTAAAATTTGTAGATCTAAAGTACGCAGAGAGAAGAAAAGTTGCTGAAGAAGAAGGACTTCTGTATGGTGCATACCATTTTGGAGTAGGAAAAAACGGAAAAGACCAAGCTGAGCATTTTTTAGAGACAGTAGGTGATAGTTCTAAAGTTCTACTTGCTCTAGATATAGAAGAAAACAAAAATGGAGAAAACATAACACCAAAACAGGCAGAAGATTTTGTTACTAGAGTTCAAGAAAGAACTAATAGTTTACCGTTGATTTGTGGAGGAGCTTATTTTCTAAAAGATTTTGCTACACCAATTTTAACTAAGTGTCCACTGTGGAAAATAAGATGGTATAAACTACCAAAAGGATGGAATAAGTGGGTTTTGTGGCAATACACTAATGGTCAAATGGGACCTAAACCGCATTCAGTAAGAGGAATAGGACCATGTGATAGAAGTAAATTTAATGGAACAATAGAAGAATTAAAGAATTTTTGGTTATCAGGATGTTAAAAACCTTAAAACAACTATTTAGTAAGCCAAAAATCAAAAGTTCTGCTTGGGATGCAGCAGGCTCAGGAAGAAGGGTAATGTATTGGCAAGGAGAAACAGGAAGCATAAATAATTTACTTTCTCAGAGCCTTGAAACTTTACGTAGTAGATCACGTGATATGGTGAGAAAAAATCCATATGCAGCAAATATCATTGATACAATAGTAAGTAACTCTATTGGAACAGGAATAAAACCGCAATCAAAAGCAAGGGATGGAGAATTTCGAAAGAAAGTACAAGAATTATGGCTGAAATGGACAGATGAAGCAGACAGTAGTGGAGTAAGTGATTTTTATGGATTACAAGCTCTAGTATGCAGAAGTATGATAGAGGGAGGAGAATGTTTTGTACGTTTAAGAACGAGAAAGCTGGAAGATAGATTTTCTGTGCCATTACAACTGCAAGTACTTGAGTCTGAACATTTAGATAATAAAACAAATCAAACTTTAGGAAATGGTAATGTAATAAGAAACGGAATTGAGTTTAACAGGCTTGGGCAAAGAGAAGCATACTACCTATTTAAAGAACACCCTGGTGAAAGTACGTTTGGAGAGTCAGTGAGAGTACCAGCAAACGATGTTTTACATATCTATAGACCACTAAGACCTGGGCAAATTAGAGGAGAGCCATGGCTTTCGAGTATACTTCTGAAACTTTATGAGCTTGATCAATACGATGATGCAGAATTAGTGAGAAAAAAGACAGCAGCGATGTTTGCAGGGTTTATTACGAGACTTGATCCTGAAGCAAATATTTTAGGTGAGGCGCAAGCAAATGAGCAAGGAGTAGCATTATCTGGCCTAGAACCTGGAACTATGCAGCTTTTAGACCCAGGAGAGGACATAAAATTTTCAGAGCCATCTGATGTTGGAGGAAGTTATGAAGCATTCATGAGGCAGCAGCTGAGAGCTATTGCAATAGACACAGGAATAACATATGAGCAACTAACAGGAGATTTAACAGGTGTTAATTATTCATCAATCAGAGCTGGATTAATAGAGTTTCGTCGTCGATGCGCTATGCTGCAACACAACATTATGGTATTCCAGTTTTGCAGACCAGTATGGAGTAGATGGCTAGAACTTGCCACTTTATCTGGAGAGCTTTCTACAACAGATAATCAAATATTTAAAGATGTAAAATGGATACCACAGGGATTTGATTGGGTGGATCCACTTAAAGACCAGCAAGCACAACAGATGGCGGTAAGAAATGGCTTCAAAAGTCGAGCAGAAGTAGTATCAGAAATGGGTTACGATGTAGAAGAAATTGATCAAGAAATAGCAGAAGATCAAAAACGTGCAAATGGTCTCAACTTAATGTTCGACTCTGATTGTAAAGGGTTATGATGCTCTTAGGAAAACCATTAATGCTTGAACCAAGGAGTTTTGAGCTATTGTCATTGAACAATCAAAAACATCCCACGTTTAAAAACATAAAGCACTCCATCAAAAGTAACATAGAAAGAACTGCAATTATACCAATTCATGGAATCTTGACGAAAAAACCAGGTGCATTTGATGAAATACTCGGGATGACATCATATGAGCAAATAGAAGTACAAGTAAAGCAAGCATTAGCAGATAGTAGTATAGAAACGATTCTACTTGATATAGACAGCCCAGGAGGAGAGGTAAATGGAGTATTTGACTTAGCTGATTTTATCTATAGTGCAAGAGGAAAAAAGATGATAATAGCGATAGCAAATGATGATGCATATTCTGCTGCATATGCTATAGCTTCTAGCGCTGAGAAGGTATTTGTGAGCAGAACTTCTGGTGTTGGCAGTATTGGAGTAATAGCAAGTCATATAGATCAAAGTGGATTTGATGAAAAATGTGGAATAAAATATACCACAGTATTTGCAGGAAGTAGAAAAAATGATTTAAACCCGCATGAGCCAATGACATCTGAAAGTCTGGAAAGCTTACAAAAAGAAGTAGACCGACTATATGAAATGTTTGTGCAGCTGATAGCAAGGAACATAGGTCTTTCAATTGAAAAGATTCGATCAACAGAGGCAGGGCTATATTTTGGGGAGAAAGCAGTAGAAATAGGCCTTGCGGATGGAATTACAATTCTTTCATCTATTAATAAAAACAGGAGTATTACTATGAATGAACAAACTACAAATGATGTAAAAGAAGAAACTGATAATTTAACTAAGTATCGTACTGAAGTTCTTGAATTAATACGCTTATGTAATTTATCGCATATGCCAGAGAAAATAGGAGAATTTATTGAGCAGGGCATAAGTATTGAGCAAGCACGGGAGATTTTAATGGAGTTACTTGCAGAGCGAACGAAGAAGACAGAGATACTGAGTGCAATACCACAGAATTCAGGAGAAGAGTTGATGATGCAGGTAGCAAAAAGTCGTGCGCAATCAGGCGTTAAAGTATTTTTATAACCGCCGTATATAGCATTGATAAAAGCGGCGGTAAGCAATTAAGGAGAAAAATTTATGAGTTGTATAACTGAGCAAAATAATCTAGGTGACATATTAAAGTATGAGGCATCAAGTCTATATTCAAGAGACCAAATAACAGTAGCTAAAGGTCAAAATATCAAACTTGGTGCAGTAGTTGCCAAAAAGACGGACGATGGTTTTATTAGGGTACTCAATCCCGCTGGAACAGATGGCACACAAATAGCGATAGGTGTGATAACAAGCGATGTAAATAACAAAGATGGAGATACTAAAGCAATAATAATTACTCGTATTGCCCTTCTTGCGGATCATGCAGTTGTATGGCCAGCAAATATCACTGAAGAGCAGAAAGCTGCAGCAATAAAGCAACTTGAAGAACGAGGGATCATTATCCGCAAAGGGGTCTAGTAAATAATAAGAAACATAAAGGGGGAAAAGAAAAAATGCAAAATCCATTTACAAATACAGCATTTAGCATGACGGCACTAACAAATGCGATGAATATATTGCCGATAAATTATGGACGAGTTGAAAATCTAAATTTGTTTCCAAGTAGGTCAGTAAGATTTAGACATATTACCATAGAAGAGCAAAACGGAATATTAAGTTTACTACCAACGCAAGTTCCAGGAGCGCCAGCAACAGTAGGAAAACGCGGCAAAAGAAAGGTAAGAACATTTACAATTCCACATATTCCACATGATGATGTAGTATTACCAGAAGAAGTACAGGGAATAAGGGCATTTGGATCAGAAAGTGAACTGAAAGCGCTGGCAGATGTAATAACTGATCATTTGCAATCAATGAGAAACAAACACGCGATAACATTAGAACATTTGAGAATGGGAGCGCTGAAAGGAATAATTTTAGATGCAGATGGTTCAGAATTATTAAATCTGTACAACGAATTTGAAATCACACCAAAAGTGGTAAATTTTGCCCTTGGAACAGCGACAACTGATGTAAAACGTAAGTGTCTGGAAGTATTGAGGCACATAGAAGATAATCTAAGTGGTGAATATATGACTGGAATTCATGCCTTGGTAAGCCCTGAGTTTTTTGATGCACTAACTTCTCATGCAAAAGTAAAAGAAGCATATGAAAGATGGCAAGGAGGAGCAGCGCTAAGGAACGATATGAGATCAGGATTTACGTTTTGTGGAATAACATTTGAGGAATACAGAGGACAAGCAACTGATCCTGAAGGAACGGTTAGAAGATTTATTAAGAAAGATACAGGGCACTGTTTTCCACTAGGAACAGCAAGTACATTTACAACATATTTTGCACCAGCAGATTTTAATGAGACGGTAAACACACTAGAACAGCCACTATATGCAAAGCAAGAACCAAGAAGATTTGATAGAGGAACAGATTTACATACACAGTCAAATCCTCTGCCAATGTGCCATAGACCAGGGGTACTAGTAAAAGTCGTTGCAGCATAACAATACTAACTACAAAGCGGTGAGAACTCTACCAGTATGACTCTTCTTAGCATATTTATAAGGACTTAATGCATAAAAATGCAAGAAAATATTAAGCGATTATTGAAAGATTGTCTTATCCATTTAGGGGAGTTAGCTTTATATGAGTCAAAGGATAAGTCATATATGGTACAGGTATTAAAGCAAGAGACAGATAAATTATACGAGATTGGTGAAGGGCAATTTGTAGCAGAAACTTTAGTGTTGGAAGTAAGTGCGTTTGATGTACTGCAGCCAATGGTAGGAGATATTTTTGTTATAGGTGATTGCAAATACAAAATACACACACCACCACTTAGAGATAAATCTGGAATGGTCTGGCGAATCGAAGCGTCTGGGGTGTAAAATGTCTGTGCATATAGAAGTTAATAGTAATGAGGTAATAGAAAGTGTAAATGCTAAAAGAAAAAAAATAGAATTAGCAATAGTGAAAGCGTTAAACAGAACAGCACTATGGTTAAAAGCAAAAGCAGCTAAGGAAATCAGTGAGGAAAAGAAGATAAAATTGACGGTAATGAGAAGAAGGCTAAGAATTTTTAAAGCAAAAACAAGCAGATTGGAGGTTTTAATAAGAGCAAACTTGTATGATATCAGAGTATCATCAATGAGTAAAATGAAACAAACAAGAAGGGGTACAAAAATAGGAAAACATGAATTTATTGGAGCATTTACTGCAACCATGCCAAGAGGTTATAAAGGAGCTTTTAAACGTGAAGGAAGAGCAGCATTACCAATACAAGAAGTTAAATTGCGATTGGAACCAGAGGCTTCAAGGATAATAGAGGATTTTGTTAATTATGAGGTTGAGAAAGTCTTTACAAAATTTTTTGAACGTGAATTGAGTTATATTACAGGAAATGAAAGATTTGCATAACGCAATCTGCACTACGCTGAAGAGAGAAATACCAGCAATTCAAACTTGTGAGGTTTATCCAGCAATCAGGAAAGAATTAGTAGCGCCAGCGGTGTTTGTAGAATTAGCAAGTTTAGAACCAGGTAAAGATGCAGGTACTGAGGAATTAGCATTGAAAGCCAGGTTTGAAGCGAGGATTGTAGTTGATGGAACAGTCGAGGATTCCTCGGTAGTTGTTAGAACATTAGCTGCTGAGGTTGCGAGAGTAGTAAATAAAAATACTTGGAACGTGGAAAATGTTTCACCAGGAGAATTTATCTCTGCAGAAATTGACGGATTTAGACCCGAATTAGATGCATATTTGGTGTGGATAGTTGATTGGAGTCATCAGCTTCATTTAGGTAAATCAGTATGGGAAGAGGGGAAAATTAAGCCACATAAAATAGAAGTGGGAGAAATGCATGTTGGAAAATAATTTTGCCATTGCAGAGTTACAGAGAAAAGTAGCGAATATTATTCGTATAGGCCTAGTTAAAGAAATAGACTATGAAAAAGCGAAAGTAAGAGTGAAAATAGGAGAATTTTTAACAGATTATTTACCGTGGATAACGAGCAAAGCAGGAAAAGATAGAGATTGGTCTCCGCCAGATATCGATGAACAAGTTATGATATTTTCTCCTCTTGGTGAATTATCGTTAGGAGTGGTGTTAGGAGGGATATACCAGGAAAAATACCCTGCATCAGAGAATAAAAAAGAAATAAATAGTGTGAAGTTTCAAGATGGGACAAAGTTTACATATGATAAGGAAAAACATCATTTAGAGATTGAAGTAGTAGACAAAATAACACTGAAGGCTGGGGAATCGAGCATAGAGATGACGAAGAGCGAAATAAAACTGAAAGCAGATAGAATAAACCTTAATTAAATGAATAAGTCGATTGCACGAGTAGGAGATTATTGTGTAGAAGTAACACCGCATTTCTGTATTAGCGGCAGTAACAATGTTTTTGTAAACGGTAAGTCAATATGTAGACAAGGAGACAGTTTTAGTGAAGGAAGAGCATTAACTGAAGGATCAAAAACAGTATTTGCAAATGGTCTTAGTGCAGGAAGAGTAGGAGATATAGTTTCATGTGGGTTTAAAGTAATAAAAGGCAGTGAAACCGTGTTTGCAGGCTAAAAATGAAAGGAATGGATGCTAAAACAGGGAAAGAATTAGAAGGAATAGAGCACTTAAGGCAATCGATAATTGATATACTGACCACTCCTATTAACAGTAGAATCATGAGAAGAGATTATGGATCAAGACTATTTGAGTTAGTGGATAAGCCAATCAGTAGAGATTTAACTTTGGAAATCTATGCAGCAACAGCAGAAGCACTGGGGAAATTTCAGAAGAGATTTAAGTTAGAAAAAGTAAAAATTACAGAAGTAAAAGAAGGAAAAGTGATTCTTGTACTTCAAGGTATTTATCTTCCAGAAGGCAAATTCATAGATATTAGAGGAATAGTTGTTTAGAAATGCAGACACCTAATATTATTGAAAAGCTGAGTTATGAAGAAATCTTTTCGAGAATGAAGGAAGAATTGGTCCGTAGAGATGAAACCTTTTCAGCATTAGTTGAAAGTGATCCAGCGGTAAAGATTATGGAGGTAGCAGCATGGAGAGAACTTTTGCTCAGAGAAAGAATAAATGAAGCAGTAGAGAGTAATTTACTGAAATTTGCAGTAGGAGAAGATCTTGATAATTTGGCTGAATTTTATGGAGTAGAGAGAGAAAAAGAAGAAGAGGATGAACGATTTAGAAAAAGAATTAAAGCAAAGATAATGGGTTGGAGCACATGTGGGAGCAAGGAGTATTATAGGTATCATGCACTGTCAGCAGATAGTAGAGTAAAAGATGCATTAGTAGAATCACCTATACCAGGGAAAGTACAAATTTCAATCTTATCAACACAATTATCCACAACTAGTATAGTTCCAGAAGAGCTACTTGAAATTGTAAAAAAGCAGGTTACCAGAGATGATATAAGGGTTTTAACCGATACAGTAACAGTAATGGGTTGCAACATTACAGAAATAGATATCCACAGCAGAATCAGCACGAATTGTATAACATCAGAGGAAGAAATCAAGAAGCAGTTTATTAAGAAGTTTGAATTAGCAAAAAGATTAGGGTGGAGTGTAACAAAATCTTGGATAATAGCGAATTTATTTGTAGATGGTGTAGAAAACGTAGAATTAGTAGAGCCAAAAGAGAATGTTGTGGTACTAGGTAATGAGTGTGCAAATTTGAGAAATTTAAAGATTGAGTAATGTTATTACCACCAAATGCAACAAAGCAAGAGCAAGCACTGGTTGATGCAACAGATTATAGGGTTGACCCAAACTGTATCAGAGGATTTAAGTTCAACCTAAAAGGAGAAACATTGCCGTGGTTGATTGAGGAATATGAATTGGGGGAAATTCTACGTTGGGTAAGGGATAAAAGAAAAGCTGTAATAGAAGGAGTAAAATTTCAAAAGCTACGTGGAACGCCTGCATCACTAAAAATAGCACTAAAGTGGGCGAATATAGAAGACATTACAATTATCGAAGAACCACCTGGTAAACATTTTTTTGAATTGCAGATAGGTATAAAAGATGTTCCAAATGACTTTTTTGTAGATGTGGTTGTAGAATTTGCGAAGCTGTCATTACCAGCAAGATCGAGACTAATGAGAATTTTTAACGATTATTACAACGTTGATAGGTTTATTTTAGATGAAAGCTTTTTTGGAAATTTGTTATCGGATTACTCAGGTAGAAAGGTTGAAAAAGATGGACCAGTGTTATCATTTGGAAGAATAAATTTTTTCAGTTCTAGAGGTCCGTTAGTAGAGATTGTAGACAACTATTTAAGAGAGCATTATGAACAAACATTTAGTAATGATATATATCGGTTAGATGTAGCAGTACTTGGGGAAACAGAGACTCATACAAAGGATTACAAAGGCATCTATGAAAGAAATCATCAGTGGTACAACTTAAAAGCACTATATCCACTACCACAGAGCTTATTGCCGGAAATTAAGTTTGCGAAAGCACAGATAGTATTATCGGATAGTTGGAATTTAGGAGAAATAAATGCGTGCTTTCCAGTTAGTAGTGTAGAGGAAAGAGGGAATAAATTTGTATTGGGAAGCGATAAACTTTCAGGGCAACATTGGAATTTAAAACACAAGCCAATTTTAGAAAGGTTTAGCGTTACTCACCACTACAAGGTAGAAGATTTTACCAACAAAAAAGTTATAAGATTTGGTGTGGCAGAGCACAATATTCATTTTGAAAGCGATTTAAATTCAGAGCAAAAGGATTCAATACATGAATTAGAAAGTTACATTTTAGTATTGTACGGAGGTGTCTTAACTTGGCACGAACATCGACATTTGAATAGAAGTTGGGAAGAAAAACAGGTCGTATGTTTAATATGCTAAATACTTATATTTATATCTTCATATATTACATTAACATTCGGTAAAAATGTGTGTTTTTTGAAAAAAAAGAAGTTGCTTTTCCATGCTAAAACAGCTATAAATTAGGTAGGTGTAGGTAAACATAAGAAATTGATCTTGCACTGAAGTGAGCCAAATTGGCGTATTTTTTTATAGTGAGGTATGTATGAAGTTCAGTGAGGAAAAGAGAGAAGCTTTTAATAAGTCATTTTATGAATTATTAGAGAACTCGTTTAAGAATATTAATGAAAAGGATGAAAAAGGGGAAACAGTATTGCACCATGCAGTAGGAATCTCCGATTGCAAAACAGTGAAGTTATTAATAAAAAAAGGAGCGGAGATCAATGCAAGAGATAAAAATGGTTATACACCACTGCACTGTGCAGTATTTGCGAAAAGTTTAGAAAATGTAAAAGTGCTGATAAGGGGAGGAGCAGAAATAAATGCCACTCAATATATCAGCGGATGTGCGCCACTGCACTCTGCGTGCAAAATAGGAGGAGCAGGAGTTGAAATAATAAAAGAGCTAGTAAAGGCCGGAGCTGAAGTTAATCAACTGAATAAGTATGGTGCAACACCAATGTATTACATATGGGAAAGTGAAAAGTATTGTCTGTGTGATAGCGAAGAGAGTGAAAAGGCAAGTAAATTTTTGAGAGAACAAGGAGGAATAACAAAAAGTAGAGAACTGACGTGCTATGGAATAGAGAGGCTAGTGGGAGAAATAGCATATATGTTAGATAGAAGCTATTTACCTGAGTTAAAAATAATAGAGATAGAAGAAATCAGAAAGAAAGATAAATCACTAATAAAGGAGGAATGTAAAAATTTAGCAAGCAAGATAATGAGCAAAGTGAACAAAATGATAGATGAGGTGGTGAGAAGGAAAGCTTTAAAAAGGGACTTAATTTTAAAGAAAGGTGGGGTAGATTATGGTGCGCCAAGAAGTGCTTGGAGAACAGTTGGTGAAAATCCAACATAAACAAAGTCTAGCCAACAGTTTAGAACAGACCACTATGTTGCATGAGGTAACGAGTGTAATAGAGCTAGTGGAATGGACAATGCAGGGTACAACGAAAGTGAAGGGATTGAGTCCCGAAATACCTGAAGACATAGAGGTCGACATTTTCATTTTGGTGGAAGACAGCATGAGGGATAATGCAAAGGCGAGTTATCACTCACTCTATCGGGATCTGAGACCGTGCCATGTATTGAAATGGACTTCAAGTGAACTTGGGAGATCCTATGCATTCCTACAAAGGTACGCTGGAACAAGTCAACAAAGGCAAGAACTAGCGGAAGATGCAGAGGAAGTCGGACTGATTGATAGTACTCGGAGTGTGGGAAAGCCACGTACAAGGGGAAGCGATCAGCAATATAGTAACTGGTATAGGGATTGCTATGCCAATACAACGGAGGTTGGAATAACATGCAAAATAAACTAAACCAGATAGCAGTAAGAGCAAAGCAAGATAAGCGACTGAAATTCACATCGCTAATCCATCTAATAAATGTAGGAAACCTTGCAGAGTGTTATAAAGAGCTAAAGCGTACAAGGCTTGTGGAATAGACTGGGTAACAGTGGAAGCTTACGGAGAAAATCTAAAAGAGCGACTGGAAGGACTAGTGGATAGTATGAAGAGAAAGCAATATCAACCACAACCGGTGAGGAGGGTGTATATACCAAAAGCCGGAAGTAAAGAGAAACGCGGACTCGGAATACCATCAACTGAGGATAAGTTGGTACAGATTATGCTGAAGAAGATATTAGAAAATATTTACGAGGCAAACTTTCTGGACAGCTCATATGGATTTCGACCTGGAAGAAACTGTCATCAAACGGTAAATGCACTAGATAAAGCAGTTATGTACAAACCAATAAACTACATTGTAGAAGTGGATATCAAGAAGTTCTACGATAATATACAGCATAAATGGCTAATTAGATGTCTAAGGGAACGAATAACTGACCCAAATTTACTTTGGTTAATAAAGCGTTTTCTTAAGGCAGGGATAGTTGAAGCTGGATATTATGAAGCAACAAAACAAGGTACACCCCAAGGTGGTATAGTAAGTCCTGTATTAGCAAATATATACTTACATTATGTGTTGGATTTATGGCTTGAAAAGAAATTTAAACCAAGATCCAGAGTATATATACAACTAATAAGGTTTTGCGACGATTTTGTGGTTTGTTGCGAAAGTAAGGTAGACGCGGAAGAATTTCTGGAATTACTGAAACAAAGGTTAAATAAATTTGGGTTGGAAGTATCTGAAAACAAGACCAGAGTAGTAAAGTTTGGCAAGAGGGAGTGGCAACAAGCGATAAGAGAGAAACGAAGGACGGAAAGTTTCAATTTTCTGGGGTTTACGCACTATGGTGCAAAAAGTCGTCGTGGTAGATTAATGATGGGACATAAAACCTCAAAGTTAAATCTAGCCAGAAAACTAAAAGAAATCAAAGAGTGGTTGGAAAAAGTCCGCGGAAGTATTCGACTTAAAGATTGGTGGCAAGTACTGAAGGCTAAATTAACAGGACACTATAACTACTTTGGTATTAGCGGAAATTATTGGTGTTTGAAACAATTTTACACATCAGTAAGAAAGCTAGCATTTAAATGGATAAATCGGCGTAGTCAGAAAAGGAGTATGACCTGGGAACAGTTTGTACACTACGTAGAAGTAAATCCATTACCAAAGCCAAAAATACATTTTTCTTTATATGCATAAGAGGGACGACTGTGAAAACTAATATTGATGAGCCGTGTGCGGGAAATCTGCAAGCACGGTTCTTTAGGGGGAGTTGTAGTAATAAAACTCAAACGAGAGGAGTAAAGCTACAGCTTCTACCAAACATAAAGCTTGGTAAGAAAGAGGCATTTAATAAATCTCTATTAGAGAACTCATTTAAAAGTGTTTATGAAAGAGACGAAAATGGAAGAACAGTTCTATATTATGCAGTAGACGCAAAAACAGTGAGGTTATTAATCGAAAAAGGAGTAGATGTGAATGCAGCAGATGTAAGAGGACATACAGCACTGCATCTAGCGATAACGGAGAAACGTCTAGAAACAGTTAGAGAATTGATAAAATCAGGAGGGAATGTAAATGCTGAAGAGTATGGCAATAAATGCACTCCGCTGCACCTTGCATGTATGGTAGGTGAAAAAGAAATAGTGGAGGAGCTAGTAAAAGCAGGGGCTGAAATAGAGCAAGCAGATAAGTTTGGAATGACAGCGATGGATTATGCGAAAAATAGCAAAGAAATAGCCGAGGTATTAAAGAAAGAAACAGAGAAAATGGAAAGTTTGTTAAAAAAATAAGAGTCGTATCAGAAAGCGCAACAGCAGTTGGCAAAGGAAGGGCTAGACCAAATTTGAAGGCTGTAGCTGACAAAAGTTGGTCTTTTTCATAAGAGTAAATGGATTGATGGAAAAAAGGAGTGGTAAGGCTCCTTGCACTATAAAAACATTTGCAGGAGAAACTATGAGAAAAAGAACATTAACTTGCCGATATGAGCCAGATGAATTAGCGGAACAACATCTAGCAGACGCCTATGAGCTGTTACTAAGGTATGCGGTAAAAAGAAACAATGAAAAGGAGATAAAGAAAAATGATAACAGTGGCCTTATATGCAAGAGTTTCATCGAAGAGTCAAGCGCAGAACAATACAATAGAGAGTCAAATTGCCGAGCTCAAGCATAGAATTGCTGCAGATAAGCATGAGTTATTGAATGAGTATGAATTTAAGGATGATGGGCTTAGTGGGTGGAGTTTAGAACGTGAAGGTTTAGATGCATTACGTGATAAAGTAGGAGAAGATCAAATTGATAAAATTTATATTCATTCACCTGACCGATTATCAAGAAAATCTGCACATCAAATGATATTACTTGATGAATTTGAAAAAGCAGGAGTAGAAGTAATATTCTTAAATCATAAGACTGAAAATAATCCAGAGTCTAAATTGTTATTGGGAATGCAAGGATTAGTAGCAGAGTATGAGTGTACAAAGATTATGGAACGTAGTCGAAGGGGAAAACTCCATAGAGCAAAAAAAGGCTGTGTAAGTGTAATTGGCGTTGCACCTTTTGGTTATAATCGTATAAAGCATGTAGATAGAGAAAAGACAAAGTTTGAAATAAATGAAGAGGAAGCAAAAATAGTAAAGCAGCTATTCATGTGGGTAGGTCAAGAAAGAATAAGTATAAGGGAAGTGATACGTAGACTAAGAGATAGGTCAATTAGAACAAGAACGGGAAAGAAGGTGTGGTGTCCAATAATAATTTGGAAGGTATTAAGAAATCCAGCATATAAAGGACAAGCAGCATTTGGTAAATTAAAGAGGGTTGAAAGAAGAGAAAGAAATAAACAAAAGGTTTCTATCTGTCGCACAGATGAGGACAGCTGGATTTATATACCAGTACCAAAAATAGTTGATGAAGGGTTATTTAATAAAGTACAAAAGCAACTGGATGAAAATAGAAAAAGAGCAAGGATGCAGAGAGAGGGAGGAAAAAAGAAATATCTATTACAAGGTCTAGTTGTGTGTCAAAACTGTGGATATGCGTATAGTGGTGCACAATGTGGAGCTGAGGGAAAAAAGTTTAGCTATTATCGCTGTAGTAGTACTATACGTATTACTGATGGTAGGGAGAAGTGTACTAATAAATTGGTCCGTACAGATATGTTAGAAATAGCTATATGGGAAAAGGTGAAAAATTTACTAAAAAACCCAGAGATGATAAAAAATGAGTATCAACGTAGAATTGCAGAAAATAAAAATGATGAATCATCAGATAAAAAGTTTTCAAGAAGAGAAAATTAAATAAAACAAGGCATCGAAAAGTTAATGGAAGACTATTATAGTCAAGAAAATGTAGGAGATAAAGGATATATAAGTGAGGAAGAATTTAAACAGACGATGAAAAGAATGAGGGAACGCTTAAGAGGAATAGAAGAAGAAAAGAAAAAGGTAGTTGATCAAAAGGCAATAGAGAAGGGAATGAACCTTATCATCAACAGTATAAAGAGTCTTTATTCCAGTGTAAAATCGAATTTGGAACAGCTAGATTGGCAAACTAAGCGTGGCATCATTAGAGCATTAGTAGAACGAATTCAGATTGGTTATGACCAGGTAGAAGTGGCATTTAGAATCGAAGAACCAGCACAAGATGGAGAGATTTTTAATTTGCAACATTGTACTGGACGTCATAATAAGGGCGCTGGCGAAATATGTCAAGGGATTTTTGACGAAATGATTTTGAAAGTAAAGAGCGGGAGAAGGAGTTCGAACCCTCGACCTCAACCTTGGCAAGGTTGCGCTCTACCAACTGAGCTACTCCCGCAATTAAATTAACCTAAATTTACTTAATTATAGGCATATACAGCGATTTGTAAACCCCGTGTACACGAAAAATTTGAGAGCCCATAAATTTGCGTGGTTCCTTCTATGATCTTTTCGTATACTTAAGGCTCATTTTTGATTATCATAGGTTTTCAATTGTGCCAAAAAATGTATTAATTTTATGGGAATATTTTTATATAAAGACGACTTGCCAGCTAGTTCAATACCAGATGATATAAGGTCTATAGCTGTTGATACCGAGGCAATGGGGCTACTTCATAGCAGAGATAGATTATGCCTTGTGCAGCTCTCTTTTAATGATGGCAACGTTCACTTAGTTCAACTCAAGAACGATTACACAGCGCCAAATTTGAGAAAAATATTAGAGGATAAAAATATAACTAAAATATTTCACTTCGCGCGATTTGATCTGAGCATAATACATTATTACTTGAAAACTTGGGCACTTCCGTGCTATTGCACAAAAATAGCTTCACGGTTAGTTCGCACTTACACAGATAATCATAGCTTAAAAGAACTGTGCTTAGAACTACTTGATACCAAATTAAATAAGCAACAGCAATCTTCTGATTGGGGAAATGAAAATTTGACAGACAAACAAAAAAGTTATGCTGCATCTGATGTTTTGTATCTCCATAAGATAAAGGAAAAGCTAGATTTAATGTTGGAACGTGAAAATAGAAAAGAATTGGCCCAAAAGTGCTTTGAATTTCTTCCTACTCGCATTGAGTTAGACTTAATGGGTTGGGAAAACGTGGATATCTTTAATCATCAGATATAACCATTTGTGAGAAGTTTTTTGTTTGTGCAAGACACTTTAGGGCAATTTTTCAGAAGAATTTAGTTGATTAACTGTTGATTGATGCGCTATATTTTACAAGCAATCGTTCTAAGTTTAGGTATTTTATGAGTGATGACATTATATCAGTAAATGATCAAAATTTCAAATTTGAAGTCACTGACTATAAAGGGTTTGTTCTGATAGACTTTTGGGCAGAATGGTGTGGGCCATGTAAAAGTCTAATGCCGCGTATTGAACAGCTGGCTAAAGACAGAAAAGGCAAGATTAAGATCTGCAAGTTCGACATAGATGAAGGGGCTGAAGTGCCAAGTAAGTATGGAGTGCAATCTATACCCACTTTAATCATATTTCAAGATGGTAAGGAAATTGCACGCAAAATTGGTGCAACAAATGATTTGCTAAGTTGGGTTGATAGTGAAATAAGCTAATAGACAAATTTGCTTTTGTGTGTATTATAAATATTGATGAAAGGGATTGTAGCTCAGTCGGTTAGAGCAGTTCGCTCATAACGAATTGGTCGTAGGTTCGAGTCCTACCAATCCCACCATTGTGTTGATCTTAGCATGATCGTAACAATGAGAAAACTATAGTATATGAATTATATGTTGATATAATAGAGGAAATAATGGAATTTACTAAATCTTTGAATAATAAGTTAGATGAGTTGCACTTACTAAATCATCCATTCTACCAATCATGGAATACAGGAAGCTTAAGCTTGCAAGCTTTACAAACCTATGCTAAAGAATATTATCATCACGTTGCTGCGTTTCCTCGTTATATCAGTGGTATACATTTTTTGTGCCCAGATCTAAAAATGCGACAGGTTTTGCTTGGTAATTTGATAGAAGAAGAACAAGGTGATGAAAATCACCCAGAGTTGTGGAAACGTTTTGCTGAAGGGCTTGGTGTAACACGGTCTGATCTCCATAAGGATGCACAGATTAAAGAGACACAGGAGTTAGTTGATGGTTACTTTGATATTGTACGATCAGACTTTGCTTCCGGTTTGGGTGCACTTTATGCTTATGAACGTCAAACTCCAGAGGTTTCTAAGTCTAAAATTGAAGGTTTAAAAAAACACTATTCAATAAGTGATGAGCGTTCTCTTCAATTTTTTACGGTTCATATGCATGCTGATGAATGGCATTCTGAGGAATGTACAAATCTTATTGCAGACTTAAGCGAAGAAGAGCAAGAGAAAGCCATGCAAGGCGCTAAAAAAGGAGCAAAACTCTTGTGGGGTTTTCTTGACGGGATAATGAACGCTAGTGTGTGTCATTAATTGTAAGTAGATTAAACTCAGTGATATTAAAATGCAATGTAATCTTCTTATATCTGACCTGCGGCTTTGGGTTCATTTAGGATGTAGTGCAGAAGAGAAGTTTCATTCTCAATTAGTTAGTGTTAATATTGATTTTACCTTTAAATCCCCCCCTTTAGGACTTACAACTGACCGGCTTGAGGATACTATATGTTACTTGGAGGTAGTTCAGAGTATTCAATCTCTCGTTCAAAGCAAGCAATTCAATTTAATCGAGCACTTAACTCATGATATATACAGAGCCATTAATAATCTTTTGGTGCAAAAAAAACATATTATTTCTTCCATAAGAGTGACTGCTCACAAAGTTGCACCACCCGTTCCCGGTGTGCATGGAGGTGTTCTCTTTACTTATTGTAATACATTACAAGAACAGGAAGGTAACTAATGATCTATATTTCTATTGGCTCAAATATAGGAAATCGCTTTTCCCATTTACAAAGGGCTGCTCAGTTACTAAAGGAACGCTATTTTAAAGATTTAAAGTCTTCGATCATTCTAGAAACTAAGGCCATTTTACCAAACGGTGCTCCACCTGAGTGGGATAAGCCATTTCTCAACATGATTGTCTATGGAAGTTGTTCTTCTTCTCCCGAAGAGCTATTAAAAGGTCTAAAACAAATTGAGTGTGATATTGGCCGTCCGCAGGTCTATAAAAAGTGGGCACCTCGCGTTATTGATTTGGATATTTTGTTATGGGATGATCTAACGCTCGATACACCCTACCTTAGAATTCCTCACCCAGAATTGATAAACAGACCATTTTTGCTTCACTTAATGGCAATGCTGAGCCCCATGGATAATACTCCAATAATCAACAAGACGTTCGGTACTGTTGCTTATGATATTCCTAACATTAAGGATTGCTTTTTAAGGAGTTTTACGCTTTCACCAGAGCTTGTAGGTATTGTCAATATTACTCCTGATTCATTTTCAGATGGTGGTCTTTATTATGATTCAGATCAAGCAACCAAGCAGGCACTGCGGCTGTTATTAGATGGTGCAAGCATAGTTGAACTTGGTGCTCAATCAACAAGACCTGGATCTTTAATGCAGATCCCAGAGGAAGAGTATGCACGTCTAAAGCCAGTACTTGATAATCTTAGCGATTATATGAAAGCTGGCGATATTAAAGTTAGCATTGATAGTTTCTGGCCAGATGTTATTTTGAATGTTTTAAAACACTACAAAATTACCTGGGTAAACGATCAGAAGGAAGCTCTAGATAATAATACCTTAAAAGCAATTGCTAGTAATGGTTGCAGCATCGTTATTATGCATTCACTTTCAATACCACCACATAAAGACAACATTATTCCAGACGACACTGACCCAATTGATATCATAAATAATTGGGCAGAGAAGAGCCTTAGCAGGTTACTTACCCTAGGTTTTGATCAAAGCTCGATAATTATTGATCCTGGTATTGGTTTTGGAAAATCTCTATATCAGAATATCTGGCTTTTACGCAATATAGAAGCATTGCAAAGTTTTAGCTGCAAAGTTCTGGTTGGTCATTCTAGAAAGTCATTTATTTCTTCTTTTTCTACAGAACCTGTCTTTAACCGAGATTTAGAAACAATTGCTTTATCATCTGCATTGCACAACAAGGTTGATTTCCTTCGAGTGCATAATGTGCGTGATCACATGCGATTTTTTGTAGCTCAAGCTGCTTTACAGGAATGAAGATTATCGGAATTATGGCTGTTGATCCCAAGGGGGTGATTGGAATAAATAATGGATTGCCCTGGCATTATCCAAGTGAGTTAGATCATTTTCGTCAAGTCACTGACAAACAAGTTATTGTGATGGGAAGAAAAACATTTGAAACAATACCACAAAACATATTAAAGCCTATTGTTTTTTCTCGTAACAAATTAAGTCCTTGTTTTAATAAAGGCATAGAATGCACTATTGTTTCTTCTATGCAAGAGTTCTTGTCAATCCAAGGTAATTGGAGTTACCCTCAAATCTTCATGATTGGTGGAGCACAAATAGCGCACCTTTTTTTGGAGTATGATCTAATTTCAGAGTTTATCATAACAGAAATTCACAGACTTTATAAAGGTGATGTATATTTCAACTTAACACTTCTTGATAGATGGAATAAAACTATTCTTACCAAAACAAAAGACTATACTATATGCAAGCTAACACGTTAATATGCATATTGAAGCAATTTATACCCACCGCATTGAATGTGGAGAAGTATTAGAGCAGGTTCTTGATTGCTATGTTTCAGAGTTGCTAAGAGAGGAAGTTGTTCTTGCTATCACATCAAAAATCATTTCCGTTTGTCAAAAACAAGCAGTTTGCAAAACTGCTTGTTCTAAAGAAGAGCTAATCAAAAGAGAAGCTGATGCAATTGTTGATGTGGACCACAATCCTCATAGTATCTGTTTAACGATTAAAGATAATATCTTAATTCCATCTGCTGGCATTGATGAATCAAATGGTAATGAAATGTATATTTTATACCCAAAGGATGTTCAGAAAACAGCTCTATCAATATGGAACTATCTCAAGACAAAACACTGCATAAAACATCTTGGCATTTTGATTACAGATAGTAATGTAACACCTATGCGTCGTGGGGTTACGGGCGTTGCTCTTGGTTGGTGTGGATTTGAACCACTTTATTCCTATATAGGCAAGCCAGATCTTTATAATCAATCACTGCAAGTAACACAAGTCAATCTTCTTGATGCACTGGCAACATCTGCTGTTTTAGTTATGGGAGAAGGGGCAGAGCAAACACCAATGGCAATAATTAGTGGTGCACCAAAGGTTCACTTTCTTACTCGTCCGCCAACTACAAAAGAAGAAAAAAGTGTTAAGATATCTATAAAAAAAGATCTTTACTCTCCTCTCCTCATGGGAGCCCGTTGGTTAAAGAGAAACTTAAAAAATTTGCTATTTCTTCATAAGGAGAAGTAGTTAAAGGAATTTACTCTATTTCTCCCTCTTTTTTTATTATTTTTAATCTATAGTTAACGTAAAAGAGATATGCAAAAACTCTATTGATCCATAGTCTGCAAATTATTAATAACACTTACTTTAAAGAACCTTACTTTACGCTGATCTTTGAGCGCTCTTTTGTGGTATTTTGTAAGAGTATAACTTGTGAAATCGTCTTCCCTATAGATTAAAGAGTTACACTGCTTTATATGTGATGCTATCCACTCTGCATAGTCCTGATGATCGGTTGCAATGAATATTTCCCCTGTTATAAGTATTTTTTTTGCTAATAAATTTAAAAATTCCGTATTAATTAATCGTCTTTTATTGTGACTTCTTTTTGGCCATGGATCTGGAAAGAGGATAAAGAATCTTTCAACACTGTTGTCAGGAAAATTTGCAATCAATTCTCTCGCATCTTCTGTCCATATTAAAATGTTTTTTATGTTTTGTATTTCTATGTTTGTTAGCAAGCGAGAAACCCCCTTTAAGTAGGGCTCACATCCTATAAATAATAGATCAGGTTCATTGAGCACCTGGTAAAGCATATTTTCACCGTTGCCAAAGCCTATTTCTACCCATATTCTTTTTCGTGAATTTACAATCTTCTCTATAGATTCCTTGCTGTTTTGAATAGAATATTTTTCCAATATTTCATCAACATCCGGTTTTAACCTGGACCTTCTGGAGAACGATCTAATCCACTTGCTATTCTTAAATACCATATTCTTGATACATATATAATTTTCTCACTATATTTTATATAGCTTAAACAATTCTCGAAATGAATTAACGAAAAATTACTTGTCAATAATTATTAATATTATATAATATATGAGTTCTAATAAAGTTTAAATTAAAGGTCACATTGCATGAATAATGATCCAGTTGTAAATCTACCGGTTACTATCAGAAAGCTATCATCAAACAAGTTTATAGAAGAGATATGTCAAGGCCAATTTGAGGATCAAGATAATGCCTTGTTTGAAGATTCTTTTGTTAACAAAATTAAAGAAGGAGATGTGGTAGAAGGTGTAATTACAAGAATAAACCCTAACGACGTTGTGGTTGATATTGGTTTAAAGTCTGACGGGAGAATTCTGATCAAGGAACTCGGTTGTAATGATGAGATCATTATTGGCTCGAAAATTAGAGTTTATGTGGAAAGAATTGAAGATTATCGTGGTAATGTTGTTCTTAGCCGTGAAAAAGCAATTAGAGACGAGAAATGGAATAAGTTGGAAGAAGATACAGTTACAAGAGCTGAAGTAAGCGGAGTTATTAAACGCTCAATTAAATGTGGTTTTATTGTTGATCTTGGTGACGGAATAAGCGCTTTTTTACCGCTGAGTCATGTGGATTTGAAGCAAGTAAAAGACGCGAAGCACCTTATTGAAACTGAACAAAAGTTCATCGTGCTTAAAATGGATAAGAAGCAAGGTAATATTGTAGTATCAAGAAAGCTGGTGTTAGAAAAATTGCACGCTGGTGAAAAAATTAAATTTTTAGAATCTTTAAATGAAGGCGATATAATAGAAGGAAAAATAAAAAGCATCACTCATTACGGTGTATTTGTCGGTATTCATGAATCAGATGTAGTGGGAGTTATAGATGGATTGCTACATATTACAGATATCTCTTGGAGTAGAGTGAGTCATCCATCTGCAGTTTTTGCTTGTGGCCAGACTATAAAAGTTAAAATTATAAAAATAGATAAGGAAAATGCTAAAATTTCCTTGGGTGTGAAGCAGCTAGAAGATAGCCCTTGGCAAGATGCAGAGTCAAAATATCCAGTTGATAGTGTGCATAAGGGTTATGTAACAAGCATAGAAGATTATGGATTGTTTGTTGAGCTTAGACCTGGAATTGAAGGTTTAGTGCACTCGTCAGAAATAACTTGGGTTAAGAGTAATTTACCAGTTAGTAGTCTCGTAACAAGGGGACAAGAAGTATATGTAAAAATTCTCAGTATTGACATTGCTAAGAGTAGGATGAGTTTAAGCATGAAAAGGTGTGTAGACAACCCTTGGCAAGTATTTATCAATAAATATCCTCCTGGTTCTATTATTTCTGGCGAAGTGAAGAATAATACCGGCTCATATGTATCTGTTGCTTTCAATGATTCTGAAATAGATGAGAACATAGAAGGGGCAATATATGTGAAAGATTTAAGTTGGTCTAAAAATAGCTCAGATGAGATAAAGAAGTATAATGTAGGTGATAAAATAGAAGCAAAAGTAATAAGGGCTAACGTGAATCGGGTAAGAATTTATCTTGGAATAAAACAAATAGAGTATGATCCTCTTGAAGAACTGATAAAGAAAGTTAAGGTAGGCGATAAAATACAGGTTATTGTAGGTAAGAGAGAAGATAATGGACTAGTCGTTGAAGTTGAGAACGATGTAACCCTTCTAATAGATCAAGAGCATTTACCGGAAAATAAAAAGTTCTCTATATCAGAAAAAATAGAAGTTGAAGTATTGGGTGTTGAAGAATATAACGTAGTATTATCTGCTAAGTGATAAGGTTTACTTATTTTGGCTTCATATAAATGGCAACAAAGTCTGATATAATAGCGAGGGTAGCAAAAAGACATCCTTTTTTAGATAAGATTGTTATAGCAGCTATAGTTGATAGATTTTTTGGGATACTTTCAAGCACATTGAAGCATCATAATAGAGTTGAAATTAGGGGGTTTGGTTCTTTTTCAGTTAGAAGTTATAACTTGAAAGAAACAAGCCATTTAATGTTACAGAAGTTTACAAAGAATCAATACTTTAAAACATATTTTCGTAGCAGTAAAAAATTATCTGATTTGATAAATGAATAAAAATTTATACCATAAATAAGATGAAAGTAGGGGTTTGAGTTTATACTGTACGATAGAAATTTTTAGCACCATATGCAAGTAGTAGAAATAGTTATACGTAATAACACATACAAAATATCTTGCGAAAGTGGGAAGAAGAGCCATTTATTACGTCTTGCTAATAGTTTTGACAAGCTAGTTGGTTCTGTATCCCAAAAAACTGGAGGTAAGGGTTCGGATGCATTAAATTTCTTACTTGCAGCGCTAATTCTTGAGGATAAAATTTTAGAATTAACAAAGCGGTTGGATGAAGCAAATCAAGAGCGCGAAAAGTATAGAAACGAGAAAAGAATAGAATATATTGAGGTACTAGATAAGGTAAATAAGATTATCACTAATCTTGAGTGCATAAAGGATTAGCTTCAATAAAGCAAGCAATTAAATTGACTATCTGACTATTTAAGCCAGGAGGGAGGTTTGTCTTACGAGTTATGTAACAATATAATTCGTAATCATCAAGATCAACTATTTTTTCGTATTCGATTAGTTCGCTCAAGGAAAATTTATCAAGATATTTCAATGCGAAATGCCCTAAAAGTATATCGGTTTCTTTGCAACCCCTATGCCAGCTTCTATACATCAATTTTCTTCTGAGTAGTGAGGTATCTGTCATTACAATTAAACTTTTTTTAATTTAAAAGTTAAACTAAATACTTGTCAAGCGAGGCGCGTTTTAATATACTTAACATTTGTTTAAGATCTAAATACACAGGTGGAGTTAATTTTGAATTTCATTCATCAGTTTGGCAATGGAATATATTGTTTTTTGTCATTTGCCTTAATCATTTCTGTTATAGTGTTTGTGCATGAGTATGGGCATTATGTTGTTGCCAAAGCATGCAAAGTTAAAGTTGAATCTTTTTCTATAGGTTTTGGTCCTGAAATTTTTGGTTTTAACGATAAGTCTGGAGCTAGATGGAAAATAAGCGCTGTTCCATTGGGTGGTTATGTTAAAATGTTAGGGGATACTAATGCAGCGAGTGTCCCAGATGATCAAAAAGAATTAACTGAAGAAGAAAAGTTGTATTCATTTCATACAAAACCACGGTATAAAAAAGCAGCAGTGGTTTTTGCAGGACCTTTTGCAAATATGATACTTGCTGTTATAGCTTTTACAATATTTTTTAGCACGGCAGGTTATTACCGCACTCCACCGGTGATTAGGGATGTAATTGAAGGAAGTGCAGCCAAACAAGCTGGCCTATTACCAGGTGACACTATTACACAAATCAATGAACATAAAATAAAATACTTTGAAGATATTTCACGTGTGATAATGTCGAACCCCAAGACGAGAATGGAAATTAAATATAGCAGAAATAATGAGGAGCGTAGAACTAGCCTGACTCCATTGACAATTGAGAGTAGAGATGTTTTTGGCAACATAATAGAAAGAGAAACTATAGGGATTATTTCAGTCAATACATTAAAGCAGTCATCTTTTCTTGGGGCTGTGAGCTTATCAGTAAGTGAAACTTACCACACTATGTGCTTAACGATCAAAGCTATCTTTCAAATTATCGTTGGTAAGAGAAGTGCAAGTGAAATAGGTGGACCAATAAAAATTGCAAAATATTCAGGGCAATCAGCCAAAAAAGGATTTATTATGGTTGTGTATCTCATGGCAATTATTTCAGCTAATTTAGCTGCGATTAACTTGCTACCAATTCCGCTACTGGATGGTGGGCATTTATTTCGTTATATTATAGAAGCAGTTATATGTAGAGATTTAAGTTTGAAATATCAAAAATATGAGGCTACCTTTGGTGCTTTTATTTTGTTCTTGCTGATGGCAATTGCAATTTTGAATGATATTAGGAGTCTTTTTTAAAATAAATATGAAAAAGCTATTTTACATACTAATAGTAATTTTTATCTCCTTTCCCGCTCTACTTGTTGCTTTAGAAAATAAGGAAAAAGTACAGATAAAAGATATCAAATGCATTGGCAATGAGCGAGTAAGCAATCAAACAATAGGGTTTTATATAAAGTTAGAACCTGGTAGCTATGTAGACGACGATGATATAGATTCGATTATAAAAGGTTTATATAAAACAAAGTTGTTTGCTAGTGTTAACGCTTATATCGATGATAAAAAAAATTTAGTAGTAAAAATTCAAGAAAATCCACTAATTAACAAGATAATATTAAAGGGTAATAAATTATTTAACAGCAAAGAGCTGCTAAATAATGTAATTCAATCAAAATCGCTAACTGTTTTCACTGAAACAAAATTGCAAAACGATTTAATGGATTTAATCACTACTTATAGAAATAATGGTAAGGTTGGTGTTAACGTTGCATATGAGCTGAATAAGCTTGATAGTAATAGGGTCAATCTAATTTTTAAAATAAAAGAAGGTAAAACCTCTAAAATTAAGGATATAAGATTTATAGGTAACAAAAACTTTTCTGAAAACGAGCTAGAGCAAGCTATTAAAGTGCATAGTAATGACATATTTAGTAAGTTATTTAGAGCCATGTTTAAGGGCGGAACTCGTTATTCACCACAATATTTATTGATTAACACAGAATTGCTCGATCGTTTTTATTCGTCTAAGGGATATATTCAAAATAATATTCAACCGATTGTTGAGGTTAATAATAACAATCAGATAGAATTGACTTTTTTGATTGACGAAGGACAGCAATATTTGTTTGGAAATAATGAGGTTAATATTGAAACTGAAATTCAGGATTTAAGCCTAAAAGAAGAAATATTGGACTTTATAACAGAGGAAAACGATAAGATATTTAATAGAGTTAAAATTAATAATACAGTAGAAAAAATAAACAAGTATTTAAATGAGAAAGGATATATATTTGCAAAAGTTAATCCAGAGTATGCACAACGTGACAATGTTGTAGATGTGACCTACAGAGTGCTGCCGGGTAAAAAGATTTATATAAATCAAATTACAATTGATGGTAACGATCGCACTTTAGATAAGGTGATCAGAAGTAAGCTAAGTGTAGCAGAAGGTGATGCATACAATATATCTGAGATTCAAAAATCACGTAAAAAAACTAATGAGTAGTGATTTTTTTGAAATAGTGAAAGTAAATAGTTACGCAGTTAATGACAATGCAGTAAATCTTGACTTAAATGTTAAAGAAAAAAGAACTGCCTCATTATCTTTAGCAGGAGGTATGTCCTTTCCTGGCGGAGCATTTGTAAAAACTGATTTCACAGATCGTAATTTATTTGGCAGTGGTAAAGAGCTCTCTTTTGCTCTTGAAAAAAATAAATATTCACTTTCTACTAATGTAGAGGTTGTTGAGAATAATTTCAACGATTCTGATACATCACTAGGTGTGGGCGTATTTTATGAAAAACAAGATAAACCACACACTAGCTTCGACAGTTGTGACATGGGATTTTCAACAAAATTATCATACAAAGTTATAGAAAGCTTAACTAATTCCATTCGCTACTCTTACAAGTATAACCGTATACACATGGATAATAAGGGTAGAAAAGACAATGACATCTCTGATATAATAAAGGGGCAAGGAGGTGAACATCAGATTTCATCAGTAGGATACACATTGGCATATAATAAACTGGATAATCTTTATGCTCCAAAAGAAGGATATTTATTGCGTATAAGTCAGGATATTTCAGGATTGGGAGGAAATGTAAACTTCCTAAAATCTGAGTTCTTGTCTTTTTACACGCATCCTATATTAAGTAAAATTGACGATAGCATAATACTACGCTTTAAGATGGCAGCAGGTCATATTTTTTCTTATACCGATGAAGATCTAAACATTGGCCAGCACTTTTTTAAAGGGGGTAATGAGATTAGAGGGTTTGACCTTTCCGGCATTGGACCAAGAGCAGAAGACAAAAATAAAAGCTCATTGGGAGGCAAAACTTATTTTAATTTAACACAGCAAGTAGATTTCCCACTACCAAAACTATATGACTATGCTGGTATCAAAGGCTCATTATTTGTTGACTATGCAACACTTTTTGGCTTAGATGATAAAAATGAGAAATATAAAGATCCATATAATGATAGTAAGCTTATAAGAGTGTCACCAGGTTTTGGCTTTTCAATGCCTTCTCCTTTTGGTAGACTTAGATTAGATTTTGGGTTTCCTTTAGTAAGGGAATCTTATGATATAATACCATCACCAAATGTTAAATTTTCTATTGAAGCGGGGATTTGAATGAAATATATACAGTTATTTATATCGGTTATTGCCTTAATTATTTCCTTATTTGTGGGGTATAAGTTTGCAGGATATCAACCTCAGAACACAAAGGCTGCCATTATTGATAGTGATAAAGTTATCAATGAATCTCTTGCTCTGCGAAACATACAACAACAAATAAAAGAGCAGAATTCTAGATTACAACAAGAATTTGAAAGTGAGTTAGAAAAATTTAAGCCATCAAAAGAAGAATTTGAACTTTTGTCAGAAGAAGCAAAAAAGGAAAAGACAGAACAGTTTAATAAGCATACTGTAAATGCTAGAGATGCTTACGCTAAAAAAATGTTGTATTTAGAAGAAAGTTATAGAGATGCAGTAGAGAGTGTTTTTAATAAGATAAAAGAAGTTGCTAAAAAAACGGCAGAAAAAAACAACATAGATTTAGTACTATTTATTTCAAAAAAGAACCAAGTTTTATACTCTATGGATGAAGTTGATTTATCGGATATGGTATTAAACAATATAAACAAGGAAATACCTGAATTTTCTTTAAAAGGCATTGAGTAGGCTTATGCAATTTAATATCAGTGATATTATAAAAATACTACCACATTCTTATCCGTTTCTCTTAGTAGATAGGGTTATAGAGTGTGATCCTGGTAAAAGTATAAAAGCAATCAAAAATGTGACTTTTAATGAGCCATTTTTTATTGGTCATTTCCCTGGTCATCCAATAATGCCAGGAGTCTTGATAATTGAATCTCTAGCTCAAGCATCTGCTATATGTGTTCTTGGTAAAGAAAGTCAAGGTACAATAGAAAACAAAGCTATTTACTTTATGTCTATTGAAAATGCAAAATTCAGAAAGCCAGTCACTCCAGGGGACACACTGATTCTGCAAGCTAATGTTAAAAACGCACGTTTAAGTGCATGTAAATTTGAGTGTATTGCGTGTGTTGGTGAAGAAAAGGTTGCAGAAGCAACGATTTTAGCTATGCTACAAAATACGTAATATACAAAAGACAGTGTGCATACTGTATAATGCAGCTTAATATCTCATTTTCAAGTTTATATACTCGCAGTGGATTAATAAAATTGGATGAGACATTTTTGAATTATATTAAATCATGTGATGAAAGCTTGTTTTGTTCATTAATTGAAGCAAGGGAAAATCAGATTGGTGATAGCCAGTTAATAATAGACCTCTCATATTTATTTGACGAGTTCATTGCAAAACTTTTCAACATTGAAAAAGAAATAGAAGAGCTAAAGAAAAAACACAATGACTTTGCTGTGATATATAAATGCAAAAGGTTATTTGTCCAACGCTACGCATTGAAGAAATACATTAATGTGGCGAATATAGATATTACTAACAAACTAAGTCATTTTCTCACTTTGCCAACAACAGAAAAAAATTTTGCCGAGCAGGTGATGCATTGGTTTGAAGATAAAGAAAATCACAAAGAAGAAATAGAACTTGCGGCACAATATGCAGTATGGAGAGTAAAAAATAAACAGAGTATATTATTTAGTATTCATAAAAAAATCGACCACGAAAACCTCATGCCATTTTCTAAAAAAGAAGTGGACAAAGTTGAAGTGCTGTATTCAAATGAAGTAAAAAGACGATATGGTTTTGATCTAACAAGCAAAAAGGTGAGTTTGAACAAAGCATTAGATAACGCTCACTACTGCATATTCTGTCATAAGCAAAATAAGGACAGCTGCTCAAAGGGGCTAATTAATAACGACAATACTTTTAAACAGTCCCCACTAAAAGTTGAGCTGCATGGCTGTCCGCTAGAACAGAAAATATCAGAAATGAATCTGGTGAAAAGCGAAGGTTACAGCACAGCAAGCCTTGCAATTGTGATGATAGATAACCCATTATGTGCGGCTACTGGGCACAGAATATGCAATGACTGCATGAACTCGTGCATATATCAGAAACAAGAACCCGTGAATGTGCCAATGATTGAAACAAGGATTTTGGATGATGTGCTTAGTTTACCGTACGGATTTGAAATATATTCTCTGCTCAGCCGTTGGAATCCTTTAAATTTTCAGCGTTCATTGCCAAGAGAAAACACCGGAAAAAACGTTCTAGTTGTAGGCCTTGGTCCTGCTGGTTTTAATTTAGCTCATCATTTGTTGAATGATGGGCATAACGTTATCGCCATTGATGGACTAAAGATTGAACCTTTAATCGATAATTTCCAGCTAATTAAAGATTTTGAACACGAAAAATTGAGTGAACGCACGGCAGGTGGGTTTGGTGGAGTGGCAGAATATGGCATTACTTCTAGGTGGGATAAAAATTACTTAAAGATTATTAGATTACTGCTGGAAAGACGTGAGAATTTCGCACTTTATGGGGGCATTCGTTTTGGTGGCACGATTAATGTTGATGATGCTTTCAACTTGGGTTTTGATCACATCGCACTAGCACTTGGCTCTGGCAAGCAACGAATGATCAAAATAAAGAATATACTAGCTCGTGGAGTGCGTATGGCATCTGACTTTCTTATGTCGTTACAGCTGACTGGCGCTCTTAAATTTGATTCTATAGCAAATCTGCAAGTTCGTATGCCGATAGTTGTCATAGGTGCGGGGCTTACTGCGATTGACACTGCCACTGAAGCTTTAGCGTATTATCCAATTCAAGCAGAAAAATTTCTTCTTCGTTATGAGATATTAGTTGATAAGTATGGAAAGGACTGTGTTGAAAAGGATTGGACAGAGGAAGAGCGCGAAATTGCGAATGAGTTTATATCGCACGCACAATTGATCCGAGAAAAGCAAAAGTTAGCAAAAAAAGAGAGGAGAGAAATAAAAATATTAGAGTTAATGCAGAGTTTGGGGGGAGTGAAAGTTGTATATAGAAAAGAGCTAAAAGATTCGCCAAGTTATCGATTAAATGGTGAAGAGGTGCAAAATGCACTGTCAGAAGGGATTTACTTTATTGAAAACTTAGAGCCAGTTGAAGTTGTGACGGATAAATATAATCATGCTGAATCAATAAAACTAATAGACACAAAATCCGGCGAAATCAAATGCATGAAAGCACGTTCTATTTTTATAGCAGCAGGTACTGAGCCAAATACAGTTATTGCAACAGAAGATAAAAAGCATTTTAAATTAAGCAATGGGTATTTTACTCATTTGAATTCATCAGGAAAAGAAATAGATCCAATATTTTCTCCTAAGATGCAGAATAAAGACAGAATATTAGTATATAAGCAAGGCAATAAAACAATTAGCTTTTTTGGTGATCTTCATCCTTCGTATAGCGGCAGCGTCGTGAAAGCTATGGCAAGCGCTAAGAATGGTTACCCTATCATTTCTCAGCTTTTGAATAGAGTTAATAGCTTCATTTCTGCCACTCCAGCTAGAATCTCGGAGTCATATGCACAATTGTATGAATGTTGTAATGTAAGAGTAACTTTCACCAAAAAAGATGTTATTCCAGTGCCCAGACACTGGGATCCAGAAAACTTAATTTTGAATGAGTACACCAGATGGTTGTATAGTCAGAACTGGATTCCAGTGTCAGCTACTTGCATGACACCACCTGCTATGCGAATTACCTACAAATTGCAGCATTTGTACACTAAAGCGTCACGCGCTGGAATAATATCAGAACACCTGGCTAATAAAGAATTTTTCAATAAAATCAAAGAGCAATTCACTGCAAAGGTTATAAAAGTTCAATATTTAACAGACAAAGTTGTGGAAATAGTGATCAAAGCACCACTTGCGGCAAAGAATTTTAAACCTGGACAATTCTTTAGGTTGCAAAATTTTGAAACCAATAGCAGAAAAACCAATAATACAAGCCTTGCTATGGAAGGTATAGCCGTAACCGGCACTGAAGTAGACAAAAAAAAAGGAATTATTTCCACTATTTTGCTTGAAACTGGCGGTTCCACTAATTTATGTAAATGTTTTAAAGAAGGTGAACAAGTAATTCTTATGGGTCCAACTGGCAGCCCTACTGAGGTTTACTAAGTCTGGATATTAAAGTGATGCCAAATTTTATTTCAAAAAGTAAATAATTTACTAACGCTCGTGCACAAATTAAAAATAAATTATGCACGAGTGTAGAATTGTGAATTAAGAATGCTATATTAAAGCTTACCTCACTATTAAAGCTATCGGTCAGATTAGATTAAAAACCTAATCTGACCGGTTTCTCTATAACCTTCTAAACTCTGATATAATTATATGATAATTAGTTTAATTAGTGGTTAATATGCAAATTGATTTTATTCATATATTGAGATAGCATAAACCATATTGGTTTAAATTATTGTGCAACTTTATAAATCGTCACTGTTACTTCTACTGACTGTATTAATAGTTATAGTCCTAAAATTACCTGAAAATTTGAGCATTGCAGTAAATTGGTCTCTCCCAATTCTGGATTTTGATTTATCTTTTCGTATCATACTAATATCTTTTTTATCAGTTGCATTTTTAGCTGTTCTACCAGCACAAAATTTGACTTTTTCAGAGATGCTATCTTTTGCTGCTTACACTATTAGTTCACTTTATGCAGTTTTATCTGAACATATGATATTGGTTATAATATTCTGTGAATTAATGACCGTCAGTGCATTTTTTACTATCGCAGCTGGCTGTAGAGATAGTGGACCTGCAATAAGGTATGCTTGTGTACACTTTTTCGTTGGAGTTATATTAACAGCAGGATTGGCACTGCAAAGTACTAACCTGATAATTTTAGGTTTATTGATAAACTGCGCTTGTTTCCCTTTTTCGTTTTGGGTTGTTGATGCATATCCTGCTGCATCGCTACATGGCACTACATATCTCTCTTTATTTACCACTAAAGTCTCTTTTTTAGTGATGCTTTTACACACTTATAACCTATGGCAAGATTGTACTGAAATATTAGCGCTTGTAGGCGCCATCACTGCAATTTACAGCATTATATTTGCTTCTCTTGAGCAAAATATTCGTAGATTTTTATGCTATAATATTGTAGGACAAATGGGCTTGCTGATTATTGCAGGAGGTTTACTCAGCCCTTCGGAAAAGGCAATACCAATTTTGATACTGCATATAATCTTCTCTCTTGTTTATCAATCATTATTGTTTGTGGTCAGCAATTCGATTATTTCACGAACAAAAACAATTAGTTTTAATGGAGTAGGTAAACTGATGTCAGTGGAAGGCATGTGTGCTATAATCGCAATACTTACAATGGCTGCATTTCCTGGAACCGCTGGATTTATCAGTAAATCATATATCACAGCTGAAATTGAAATGAACACTGTTGCCTTAAAAGGGTATAAAAATTTATATAAGGTTCTAAATTTGCTGCTTCATTTAAGTGTGGGGCTAAAGGTTGTGACTTACTTATTTATTGCAAAAAGTAAGTCACAACCTTTAGCAGAGAGGGGGGGCAAAATGACTATGATCATTTTAGCATTTATATGCGTAATCACTGGCAATCCTTACTTACCTATTTACAATAAATCTTCGATTTTCGATTTTGTGTACAACACAAAAAATATTTTGTCGCAATTTAATTTGTTATTATGTACCACTTTATTGTTTATTCCTTTACGCAAGTTATTTTACCCGAGAATAAATTTTAAAATGGATGTTGAGTGGACTTTTAGAGCTTTCATACCCTATATTGTCTTGCTGTTCAATCAGTTAGTCTCTAAAACTAGAGAAATGTTTGCCAGCATAGTGCAAAACTTGACTAATTCACTTGCTGGTTTATACTTTAATAATATTACTAAACTAAAAGAAGTGCTGGATTATAACTCAGTGAGTTTTGTTTCAGCTTCTTCTCTCTTTTTAATGAGTATTCTACTAACGCTATTATGTTTAAATCGTTAACTGAAAGTTTAAATTCTGTATTTAGTAAACTGAGAGGAAAGTCAATCATTTCTGAAGATGATTTTAATCTTGCCATACGTGAAATACGTATAGCTTTAATTGAAGCTGACGTTTCACTTGAAGTTGCGAAAAAATTCATCAATGACATTAAAGATAAAGTGATTGGGGAAAAAGTCATAAAAAGTGTTTCTCCAGCACAAATGATAATTAAAATTGTGCAGGATAATTTAGTTGCAGTTCTCGGATCAGAGAAAAGTGACTTAAATCTAGCAGTTAAACCCCCTGCTGTGATTATGATGGTGGGCTTACAAGGTGCAGGTAAAACAACTACCTCAGGAAAGCTTGCTTTAAAGCTAAAAAAGCAAAAGAAAAAAGTGATGCTTGCCTCTTTAGACATTTATAGGCCGGCTGCCCAGAAACAACTTGAGGTGCTGGGTAAACAAATAGACGTACAAACTTTATCTATAGTAATAAATGAGGGGCCTATTGCAATTACAAAAAGGGCACTGGCAACAGCAAAGAACGATAATTGTGATGTATTAATACTAGATACCGCAGGCAGGCTTCATATTGATAATAATATGATGAATGAGTTGAAAGCCATAAAGGAAATAGCTTCACCTGCAGAAGTTATTTTAGTAGCCGACGCAATGATAGGCCAGGATGCGGTCAACATTGCCAAATCATTCAATGAGGCAATAGGTGTAACCGGCATTATTCTTACCCGTGTTGATGGTGATGCACGTGGTGGTGCTGCTCTTTCTATGAAAATGATCGCCGATTGTCCAATTAAATTTATTGCTTGTGGTGAAAAATTAAGTGACCTCGATGATTTTTACCCCGATAGAATTGCAAAAAGGATACTTAGCATGGGTGATGTTGTCTCATTGGTTGAAAAAGCTGCTGAGATTGTTGGTCAGGAAGAAATTGATAAGTTACAAAAGAAAGTAAAAAAGGGTAAATTCGACCTAAACGACCTAGTGGGAATGTTAAAAACTCTCAATAAAATGGATGGTATTAGCAACATAATGAAATTCATTCCTAGTTCATTCACAAAAAAGCTAAGTAGCAGTGTGCCAGATGACAATAAAGTGAAAAAATATATAGCTATCATAAACTCAATGACTGAAAAAGAAAGGCAAAATCCAGATATTTTAAATGGCAAAAGAAGACTTAGAATTTCTAAGGGGTCCGGAACAAGTGTAACTGAAGTTAATCTTCTGATTAAGCAGTATAATCAAATGAGCTCTGTGGTAAATAAGTTCAGTAAAGTTGACCATAGTAAACTCAAAGAATCTGATTTGATGGATATGCTAAGCAGAAAGTAAGTCAGCAGGTAGTGGAATAAGACGATTGTCAGTAAACCTTTAGCTATATACTTTCCAACCTGTTTTCACTCCTAATCTTTTCTTATTGATTTACAGCAGGTTCTTTGTTACAGTTTGTAGTTATGCAAAGAAACCTAAAGCCTTATGAGTTTATTTACAGTCAGTGATTTACATAATTTGGAACTGTATAGCTGAGTATTGTATATGATAATATTGATAACAAACGATGATGGCTTTGGAAGTGAAGGAATAAAATTACTCAAAGAGATTGCACGGAATTTTGCGTCAGAAATATGGATAGTGGCACCAGATACTGATAGAAGCGGGGCTGCAAGATCTCTTGATTATCCAGTGAAACAATCTATTGGAATAAACCAACATAGTGAAAGGGAATTTAGTGTGTCTGGTACTCCTGCAGATTGTGTCATTATTGCGCTAAATAAAGTTATGAATAAAAAACCAGACTTAATATTGTCCGGAGTAAATATTGGATCAAATGTCGGGGACGATATTTGTTATTCAGGAACAATTGGTGCTGTAATGGAAGGTGCTGCAAGGTCTATACCTTCTATTGCGCTGAGCCAAGTTTATCATGATAAAATAGACTGGCACAATACAAAGGTTTTTGCACCAAAGGTTATTGCCAAGCTAGTTAAGGTTGGTTGGCCTAAAAACATAGTGATGAGTGTAAATTTTCCTGCTACGGAAAAAGTAAAAGGAGTAGAATTTGCTGAACAAGGTGAATATAACATTGATGGGGATTTAACTTTTACTGAAAATTCGAATGGCTTTTTTAGCTTAAATTGGTCTCGAGAGCACTCAGGCAGTGGTAGTGTAAATAAAATAAAAGGAGGATTTATTACTATTACACCAGTAAAATTAGATTTTACAGATTATGATACATTGAATGCTATGAAAAATTCTTGTGCAGACGAATTTTCTTCTATAGCTGACTAAGAAAAACATTTGCATTGCTCCTAATTGATGTTTTCTATTGTGTTATCGCGAGCAATTATTTTTTCTTCACCTGTATCCATGTTTTTAATCTTTAAAGTTTTACTACTCAATTCTTCATCGCCAAAGATTAAAGCAGCTTTAGCATTTGCTTGATTTGCTTTTTTCATTCGGTTTTTAAGTGCTCCGCTATATTCGTAGACTACATGTAAACCATTTCTGCGCAATTCATTCGCAAGTGTTAGAGCATGTTCATCAGCCTCTCTGCCGATCGGAATTAGGTAAATAGGTCGCTCTTCTTCCGGAGAATAATTGATTAACTCCATTATGCGTTCAATACCTCCTGCAAATCCTATCGCTGGAGTATGTTTTCCACCTACTGAAGATACTAGATTATCGTATCTTCCACCGGCAAAAACTGCCCCTTGTGCACCTAAATCTTCTGTGATAAATTCAAATACTGTGTGACAATAATAGTCTAGACCTCGAACTAATTTGCTATTTACAGTGTAAGGTATGCCAAGAGCTTGCAGTCCATTTAACACCTGGTCAAAGAAATATGAAGATTCTTTTGTATAGTGATCACTGATTTTAGGCGCATCAGAAATTATTGATTTATCTTTCTCATCCTTAGAATCCAGTATTCTGAGTGGATTTTTGATCAACCTATTTTTGCTATCTTCTGATAGATCATTTTGATACTTTGTAAAGTATAAGATCAAAGCTTCTCTATACTTAGTTATTGTTTCACCATCACCTAAAGAGTTGATTTCCAGCTTTACATTTTTATTGATGCTAAATTCAGTTAGTAAGTGCTGAGCGAGTGATATCAATTCAACATCGGCTTTTGAATCTTCTACACCAAAAACCTCAAAATTTATCTGATGAAATTGCCTCTGTCTTCCCTTTTGCGGTCTTTCGTAACGAAATGCAGGCCCTGTTGAAAATAATTTTATCGGCGTTTGCAGTTTTTTTTCAATTAATAGCCTAACAACCGCTGCAGTGAACTCAGGACGTAAAGTTATGCTCTTTCCCCCTTTATCATTAAAGGTGTACATCTCTTTAGTGATGATGTCTGAGCTATCACCTAAAGTCTTTGTGAAAACTTCCGTATATTCAAATATCGGAGTTTGAGCAGGCAAAAAGCCATATAGACTTGAGATTCTGCTTGCTGTTTGCTCTATGTGTTTAGACTTGTACCATTCATCAAACAGGAGATCTTTTGTTCCTCTAACCGTTTGATTAGTCATAGTGTGGTCTCTATACCTGCAACCTCTGGTATGTGGTAGCTCAGCATATTCTGCACTCCTTGCTTTAAAGTAATTGCAGCACTTGGGCATCCAGAGCAAGCTCCTTGTAACTCAACATAAACTATCCCGTCTTTATAACCACGAAATTTGATATCGCCACCATCTTGAGCAACTGCAGGTTTGATATAACTTTCCATCAATTCTTTTATTCTATTTACAATTTCTATATCATTTTTATCAAAAAATTCTTCATCTGGTATATTATTATCATTTACTCCTTCTTTATCTAGTGCTTTTCCACCTGAAGTAAAGTGATCCATGATTGTAGTTAAAATTTCTACTTTTAATGTATCCCAATTAATTCCACACAATTTTGTTACTGAAATAAAATCATGACCAAAAAACACTCTTACCACATGTTCTATTTGAAAAAGATTTGCTGCTAACTTGGAGTTTTTTATTTCATCTGCATTTGAAAAATCAGCCGTTTCTCCTTCGTTTAGAATTGCAAATCCAGGGAGAAATTTCAGTGTGTTTGGATTTGGTGTTTCTTCAATCTGGATGAACATGTTATTTACCATGACAATTATAATTGTTACTATTTAATCATAAAATGATAAAAAAATATACATGTCATTCATCTTTTTTCTTTTTTTAGTATTCATAGTAATTACATTTGTCTTGCCTAGCGTTGTTGTATTTTTTCTTTTCCTGACAAAAAAAAATAACATAAGTTTCATGATGAACTCTATATTGAGTAAGTTTTTGAACGAATTTAATAGCAGTAGAAGTTATACTGAAAATTACACTGGTGATAACATGTCCAAAGATGAAGCATTAAAGATACTGGGGCTGAATCCTGAGGCAAGTCAAAATGAAATTAATAAAGCATATCAAAATTTAATGAAATTAGTTCACCCAGATAAAGGAGGCTCAGAGTATTTTGCACAAAAATTAAATGCGGCACGTGATAGGTTGCTGAAGAGGTAGTAATTAATATCGCTTTAAACTTTTTATTTGTGTGTAAAGGATAAGTTGTTACAATAAAACGAGTTAAAGGTAGAGAAAGCTTTAAGTTATGCAGAAAAAAAAAAACAACGATAGAAGAAGAAAAAGGCATATTAGGGTGGATAGAATATAGATTGCCTATATTTTCTTTTTTGAAACACACTGCTTCTTACCAAGTGCCAAAAAACTTAAATTATGCTTGGAACTTTGGCTCTTTAGCTGGTGTAGCGCTAATTTTACAAATAATAACAGGTATATTTCTTGCTATGCACTACACTCCACATGTTGATTATGCGTTTAATAGTGTAGAGCGCATAATGCGAGATGTGAATTACGGGTGGTTAATACGCTACACTCACGCTGTTGGAGCATCGCTCTTCTTTATGGTAGTCTATGTTCATATAATGCGTGGGTTATATTACGGATCTTACAAGAGGCCACGAGAGATGGTGTGGTTTGTTGGTATATTTATATTTTTTGCAATGATGGCAACTGCCTTTATGGGATATGTATTGCCTTGGGGACAAATGAGTTTCTGGGGTGCAACAGTTATAACCAATTTATTTTCTGCTATACCTTTAGTTGGCAATAAAATAGTTATATGGTTATGGGGTGGTTTTTCAGTGGATAACCCAACACTTAACCGTTTTTTCGCTCTGCATTATCTTCTGCCTTTTGTTATTATTGCTTTAGCTATGCTTCATGTGATAGCTCTGCATAGGTTTGGCTCTGGTAACCCAAGTGGAGTGGAGGTAAGATCAGATAAGGATACCATTCCTCTCTATCCTTATTATATAGTCAAGGATTGCATAACTTTTGGTCTGTTTTTTGTAGTTTTGTTTGCATTTGTTTTCTATGCTCCTAATTATCTTGGACATCCAGACAATTATATAGAAGCTGATTCTATGGTCACTCCGGTACATATAGTGCCAGAGTGGTACTTTTTACCTTTTTATGCAATGCTACGTTCAATTCCAGATAAACTTACTGGTGTGCTTACCATGTTTGCGTCTATTTTAGTTTGGTTTTTGTTACCTTGGCTTGATAAATCAAAAGTTAAAAGTGGTGCTTATCGCCCGGTATTCAAGAAATTTTTTTGGGTTTTCGCAATAAATTTTGCACTTCTTGCCTGGCTTGGAGGACAAGAGGTGAAAGAGCCTTACATCACTATGAGTAGGCTATCCACTCTTTATTATTTTGCATACTTTGTGATAATTTTACCGCTTCTTAGTAAATATGAAAAGCCAAAAGAACCACCAAAAACCTTAAGTGATTCTGTGCCGGAGATGAAGTAATGCTGATGAGAAATATATTAGCTATACTCTGCATATTGTTTCTTGCTAATTTTGTGTATGCAGAAGAATTCAAGCCATCACCAAATAAAAAAAATGGACTGGAAATTTGATGGAATTACTGGATCTTTCGATAGAGAGTCAATTCAACGAGGCTATAAAGTGTATAAAGAAGTCTGTGCTGCTTGTCATTCAATGAATAGGATAGCATTTCGTAATTTGCAAGATGTTGGTTTTTCTGAAGAAGATATAAAACAGATTACAGCTTCTTATCAAGTTAAAGATGGTCCGAATGATTTGGGTGAAATGTTCGATAGACCTGGAGTACCTTCGGATTATTTTATTGCACCTTTTGATACAAAAGAAGCAGCTGCAGCAAGCAATAATGGTGCAGTTCCACCAGACTTATCGTTAATTATTAAAGCAAGGCATGATGGTGCAAATTATGTCTATTCACTGTTAACAGGCTATCAAAACGGCGAGCACGATGAAAATGATTTATACTTCAACCCTTACTTTTCAACAGGCAGGTTAGCTATGGCGCCACCACTTTCTGAAGGAATGGTGGAATATGATGGTGCAAGAAAAGCCACAGTTGAAAATATGGCGTATGATGTGATAAATTTTTTACAATGGGCAGCAGAGCCAGAATTAGAGCGCCGGCATAAACTTGGATTAAAAGTAGTGGCGTATTTTATAATTTTAACAGTGTTTTTTGTATTAACTAACAATAGAATTTGGAGCAAGCTCTATAAAAAGAAGTGATAGTCAATTTTGCCTCAAATACAATGGTTGTCATCCAAGTAGCTAACACTGGTTCCTTTATGACGGCAGTGCCCAGAGGTGTCATGCAAGTAGCTGACAACATAGAAACGAAAAACTTACTTGACAAACTCCGCCAGCCCACTTATCATAATACTGAAGCTATTTATTTATCTTCGCAATCTCTGCAGTGGATTAATGACAAAAAAACTTAATGTATTTGGCGTAAATCATGCTTAATTTTTTGCACTATGTGTACCTCATGTCTTTATAAAACTTTTAGGTTTCTGCCTATACAAGCCGAAACGCGCTTATAAAGCGTTTAAGACAGCAAAAAACGTCAAATTGACAAGGGAGAATTTGAATACTAGCTACCCTGGGGTTTCTTTGCCTTTTTTTCTGCTTGGTAAATTTCTTAAACACTTGCGATGTAGGTTAGTTGCAAGTTAAAAGCAGCTAAATCGCTCTTAATCAAGCGTTTTAGAATAAAAAAAACGCCGATATTTAAGTACATAGTGAATAGCCAACCACCATGGGACTTCTTTTGCCTTTTTTTTCGTTTGGTAAATTTCTTAAATATTTATAGCTAAAGATTGCACGAATGTTGCAATTACAAAAGCGATCTCTACTAGGAGGATGTCATCCCAGTGCACAGAGCACTGCCATGAATGAACCAACAGGACCAGAGCCTGCGATGATAATGTTTTTCATTTTTACCTCATATGAACCACTTAACGCTAGGCTTACCACAATATGAGATATAATGCAAACAGTTTTTTTATTTAGAAATAGACTACTGTGGTGATTGCTGTGCTGCTACAAAACGCTCATGTTCTACTCTTGCCATTTTAGTACTGGGTTTAAACCGCTTCATATGTGATACGACCAGCTGCAAGTGCTGCTACTGTAACTATAGCCGCTGCACCTATTATACGTGTTGCATCTGGTGTAATGTTGCCAGTTGTGAAAAGTGTTATTGCTGCTACAGCACCCAGTAACAGTGTTGAATAACGAACAAATAGATCTTTATTGTATGCTTGTTTTAACTTCATTAAGTACCCAGTTTCACGAGGACGGTCTTGTGTGAAACCCCAATCAACACGGCTTTGCCAAGCTTGCCTTTCATACACATAATGGTCTATTGGAGTTGCACCATTGTTATCCTCTATCCAAGGGTCTGCTCCAAGTTCTACTAAGGCTAATATTGTTTTCTCTGAACCTAAATGTGCAGCTACATGTAATGGAGTCTGTCCAAGATTATCTATTATATCGATTTTTGCTCCTTTTGCTGCCAGAAACTTAATTGTGTCCACTCGAAATAGTGAAGCAGCTTTATGTAGAGGGGTATCTCCTTGTGCGTTTTGGGCATTGACATCTGCACCATTATCTATCAGAAATTCTGCTATATCTTTATCACCTGCACTGGCAGCATAATGTAAAGGAGTAGATCCCATAGAATAAGGAGGGTCACTTTTACTTTTTGCATTAACATTTGCTCCGTTTGCTACTAGTAACCTCACTATATTTATGTTTCCTGCGTAATGTAGAGGAGTATTCTCATCTTTATTACCTGCATTAACATTTGCTCCTTTTTCTATAAGTAGCTCTATCATTTCTACATTGCCTTTTTTAACAGCAAGGTATAAAGGGGTTTCTTCACTCACTTCAGTTTTTGCATTGACATTTGCTCCATTTTCCAATAAAAACTGTACCATTTCTATGTAGCCATCTTCAACAGCTTCATGCAGAGGAGTATACTTGATATCACCACTAATATTTGTACCAGCTTCTATCATAGCTTTGAGAATATTCATATAACCATTTCGAGCAGCTATACGCAGTGGGTAATCTAATGAAAACCCACTTTCTTGCCATGATTTATATTCTTTTTCGCATAGCTTATATTTGTGTTTGCAAGTATCCCATTGTGAGTACAGCTCATCCATTCTCCTTTCAAACTCTTGTTTTATCTTTTCAACTATATTAGTTGAGTCTAAGTTTTGATCATTATTTAACGTTTCTAATATTTCATATAGCAGACCCATAGTGTTCCCCCTCTTAAATCTTGTGACTAAATAATATATTATGACTATCCTGTAGAAGAGAGTCAATTAAAAAGCATTTGAGGCAAAACTTTCTACAAATTAAATTATGTAAAAAAATGTTTGCACATTATGTAATTGTTCAATATAAATGGCATTAATTGTCAAGATAAGGTGTTTTATGCAAGCTGCAGAGCAAAAAACAGAACAGCAAATATTATCAAAAGAACTAAGAGAGGATAAAAGGCTACAGTTAACAAATATAACAGAAGAGCAAAAAGCTGCAGCAATAAAGCAACTTGAAGCACGAGGAATCATCATCCGCAAGGGAGTTTAAACGCCAACTGCCTAAGTGAAGAGCAGAGCTACCAAACATCTTAAAACACACAGCATAAAGGGGAAAAAACATGCAAAATCCATTTACAAATCCAGCATTTAGTATGACGGAATTAACTAAAGCAATAAACATATTGCCGATAAATTATGGTCGCGTCGAAAATTTAAATTTATTTCCAAGTAGATCGGTAAGATTTCGACATATTACGATAGAAGAGCAAAACGGAGTATTGAGTTTATTACCAACGCAAGTTCCGGGAGCACCAGCAACAGTGGGAAAACGTGGAAAACGAAAAATAAGAACATTTGCGATACCACATATTCCCCATGATGATGTAGTGTTACCTGAGGAAGTGCAAGGAATAAGAGCATTTGGGTCAGAGAATGAACTGAAAGCGTTGGCGAGTGTAGTAACAGATCACCTGAAGTTGATGAGAAACAAACATGCAATAGCGTTAGAACACTTACGGATGGGGGCGCTCAAAGGAATAATTTTAGACGCAGATGGGTCAGAGTTATGAAATCTTTACAACGAATTTGAAATTACACCAAAAGTAGTAAATTTTGCACTGGGAACAGCAACCACCGATGTCAAGCGTAAGTGTCTGGAAGTATTGCGCCATGTTGAAGATAACTTAAGTGGTGAATATATGACGGGGATTCATGCGCTGGTAAGTCCTGAGTTTTTTGATGCACTAACTTCTCATACCAAGGTAAAAGAAGCATATGAGAGATGGCAAGAAGGAGCAGAACTCCGGAACGACATGAGGTCAGGATTTACATTCTGTGGAATAACATTTGAGGAGTACAGAGGGCAAGCAACTGACCCTGAAGGAAATGTGAGAAGGTTTATAGAAAAAGACACGGGACACTGTTTTCCACTAGGAACAGCAAACACATTTACTACTTACTTTGCCCCGGCGGAATTTAATGAGACGGTAAATACACTAGGACAACCGTTATATGCAAAACAAGAGCCAAGAAGATTTGATAGAGGGACTGACCTTCATACCCAATCCAACCCTTTGCCGATGTGCCATCGCCCGGGGATATTAGTTAAAATCGCTGCAGCATAGAGGAGCCAAAAAGGAGATTTACTCCTACCAATATAGCCACTTTGTATGCCTTTCAAGTTTATTGCATAAAGGTAAAATGGTTTTTGTAGACAGAGCAACTACAAGAAAGGAGGTACGAAAAAGGATTGCTCTGCCTACATAAGCTTTAGAAGTTTAGTAAGTATAAAGGAAGAATGCAAGAAAATATTAAAAGGTTATTGAAAGATTGTTTTACACATTTAGGGAAGCAAGCGTTGTATGAATCAAGGGATAAGTCATACAAGGTACAGATATTAAAGCAACAGCCAGATAAATTATACGGAAGGGCAATTTGTCGGGAAGATGGTTTTTCTTGAGGTGAGTATATTCGATGTATTGCAGCTAGTAGTAGGAGATATCTTTATTATTGGTAAGCGTAAGTACAAAGTATATTCACCACCACTTAGGGATAATTTAGGAATATTGTGGAAAATAAACGCAGTGAGAATGTAAAATGGTTTTTTCATGTTAAAATCAAAACTAACGATAGTGAAATTGTTCAATATATCGTATCTTTAATGTGTATATAAAGTGATCTTTCTAGAAAAGTTTTATGAAACTAGCCATTTTTTTTATTGCTTTCTTATTGAGCACAAGTTGTGTGATTGCAAAAGATGGGGTAGAGCCTAGCTTAGAAATAAAAAATAAATATAGGTGTCACCCGTGGAATAATCCAAGTAGAGAGTTTTCTCAAGGTTATATACAACCAATTCCTATACACGAAAGTTATGAGCTAATTATTGGTGGTGATGGAGTATTGTACAACACAGGGTGGTACTGGAAGGATGTAGATTTATCTGGTAGTCATGAAACAATTGGTAGAATGAGTGCTACTTGCAGTGAATATTGTAGAGAAATTTACTTAGCAATAGATAATGTGCTATATGCAATAAATAGAGATAATACACAATATGAAATAAATGAAGACGCAGTTATGTGGAAAAAGGAGTTAAAGTCTTTGGTGAAAGGAGACCCTACAATTTTTAATGATAGAATAGCAATTTTGACTGTAGATAACTATTTGTACATGCTGAACATAGAGAATGGTAATACAAGCTGGTTCTATCATATGTCTAATGGTAGTAATCAAATGACAAGATCAAATTACATATCTCCTGTGGTTATACACGATAAGCTAATAGTTCCATTTTCAAATGGAGAGTTAGTAGCTTTTGACAAAGATGGGAAAAAGTTGTGGTCTTATAAGTTACCTTCTACAAATATTTTAGACACTCAGCTTGCAGATATCACAACTACTCCAGTAGTAAAGAATAACACATTAATAGCTACAAACAATTCTACCATTGTTGCGATTGATATAGGATCAGAAGATCTTTTGTGGTTAAAGGCCATGGAAGCAAAAAATATCAGTGGTGGTGGGATTATGCCATGGCTGTACCCCGATGATATAAATGGTAACGAATTTTTTGTAGTAAACACAAAGAATGAAGTTATGAAAGTTGCAATACCTGATGGTCAGATAATTTGGAGTACTAACTTAGTGGTGAATGATGAGCTAAATGATAAACTAAAAGACACATATTATGCTAGACCGATGATAGATGGGAAATTATTTATTGTGAGCAATAAGGGAATCATATTTCTATTAGATGAGAAGTCAGGCATGATAGAAGAGATAGTCAGCATTTCAGAAGGTGTGTATCATACGCCTGTAACTGATCTTGCAGTTGGGGACTACTACTTTACAACTGAGAAAAAAGGTGTGTATAGGTGCATTGATCCAAATATCAGCAGATGAAATATTGCAGGTAATAAGGAAGAGATGTGCCATAGGTAGCACCACTTAGGGACAATTCAGGAGTATTGTGGAAAATTCAAGCATCGGGAGTGTGAATGCGTATTAACGTTGAAGTTACCGGTAGTATTATACAAAGTATAGATGCTGAAAGAAGAAAAATAGAATTAGCAACAGTAAGAGCATTAAACAAAACGGCACTATGGGTAAGATCGCAAACTGTCAAACAAGTTAGCGAAGAAAAACAAATACCAAAAAAAGCAAAGAGAAAAAAGTTAAGTGTGGATAAAGCAAATAGAAAGCGTTTATGGTCAGTAGTGAAGCTGAGTTCGCAGTGGATAGGAGTAGCAAAACTTGGGAGTATAAAACAGACAAAGATAGGAGCAAAGGTAGGAAGCCGTACGTATGAAGGAGCATTCATAGCAACAATGAAAAATGGTCATATAGGAATATTCAAAAGAAGGTACATGACACCGTTACCAATAGATGAAATTAAAGTAAACACGCAAGCTCGGGAAATAATGAAAGAGTTAGTTGATAATGAAGTAGAGAGAGTATTTGAGAAGTATTTTGATCAGCAAATGAGTTATATGAAATAATGTTCTGGGGAAATTTACATGAGGCAATCTGTAATAAGCTCAGGGAAGAAATCCCAGCAATACAAACGTGCGAAATGTATCCAACAGAACGTCGGGAAATAATAGCGCCAGCGGTGTTTGTAGAGCTTGTGAGTTTGGAACCAGGAAAAGATCCGGGAACAGAAGAATTAGCCCTAAAAGCAAGATTTGAGGCACGAATTGTGATTGATAGCACAATAGAGAATGCACCTATTATTGTCAGAGCATTAGCTGCTGAGGTTGCGAGAGTAGTAAATAAAAATACTTGGAACGTGGAAAATGTTTCGCCAGGAGAATTTATATCTGCAGAAATTGAAGGATTTAGACCCGAATTGGATGCGTATTTAGTGTGGATGGTAGAATGGGTACACGAGCTACATTTGGGAGAATCAGTCTGGTTAGAGGAAAAAATTAAGCCACATAGCATAAATGTTGGAGGAATTAATGTTGGAAAGTAATTTTGCTATTTCAGAGTTGCAAAGAAAGTTAGCTAACATTGTACGTATTGGGCTTGTGAAAGAAGTAGATTATGAAAAAGCAAGAGTAAAAGTGCAAATAGGAGATATTGTAACAGATTATCTGCCATGGATAGCAAGAAGAGCTGGAGAAGATAGAATCTGGTCACCATTGAGTCTCGATGAACAAGTGATAGTATTATCGCCATTTGGGGAATTATCATTAGGAGTAGTGCTGGCTAGAATATATCAACAGAAGTATGCTGCACTAGAAAACAAAAAAGAGGTAAATAGTTTTAAATTTGGAGATGGAACAAAGGTGTTGTACAACAAGGAAAATGGTCATTTAGAGATAGATGTAGTAGATAAAATAACGTTGAAAGTTGGGGAATCAAGTATAAAAATGACAAAAAAGGGAATAAAACTTAAGGGAAGGAGAATAGATCTAAACTAGTATATGGGTAAAGCAATCGTTTGTGTAGGAGATTATTGTAGTGGAATACCAGCCCATGTTTGTATGAGTGGAAGCAACGACGTTTTTGAGAAAGGAAGATCTGTGTGTCGAAAAGGTGATATTGTAACTCTGGGAGAGACGATAACACAAGGATCAAACAGCGTATTTGTGAACGGTATTGGAGTAACGAGAACAGGAGACTTGGTATCGTGTGGTTTTAAAGTGATAGGTGTTAGCAAAAATGTATTTGCAGAATGAGAGGCATGAATGCTAGCACGGGAAAGGAATTAGAAGGAATAGAACACTTAAAGCAATCAATTATTGATATTTTGACCACACCGATAGGATCACGTATTATGCGTAGAAATTATGGGTCACGACTATTTGAATTAGTGGATAAACCAATAAATAGAGATTTAACTTTGGAAATCTATGCAGCAACAGCAGAAGCACTGGGAAAATGGGAAAAGAGATTTAAGTTAGAAAAAGTAAAAATAACAGAAGTGAAAGAAGGGAAAGTCACTATTGCCCTGGAAGGGATATATACACCAAATGGAGAAAATATTTGCTTTGACGGGGTTATGGTATAAAGATGGAGCAGCCAAATATTATTGAACCACTGAACTTTGAAGAGATTTTTTCTCGGATGAAAGAAGAATTAGTAAGTCGTGATGAAAGTTTTACGGCATTAGTAGAAAGTGACCCAGCAATAAAGATTTTAGAGGTAGCAGCATGGCGAGAACTTTTGCTCAGAGAAAGAATAAACGAAGCAGCAAGGGGCAACTTACTTAAGTTTGCAAGGGGAGAAGAACTTGATGATTTAGCTGAATTTTACGGAGTGGAAAGGGAGAACGGGGAAAAGGATGAACGATTTAGAAAAAGAATCAAGGCAAGAATAGTTGGCTCAAGCACAGGAGGAAATTATCGGTATTATGCATTATCAGCAGATACGAGAGTAAAAGATGCATTAGTAGAATCACCTGTACCAGGAAAAGTACAAGTTTCAATCTTATCAACAGAATTGTCCACAACTGGCATACCCCCAGAAGAATTACTAGAAATTGTCAGAAATCAGCTAAACAGGGAGGATGTGAGGATTTTAACAGATACAATTGAAGTGGTAAGCTGCAATATTATTGAAATAGATATCCACAGTAAAATTAGCATTAAAAGACCAGATATTATTGAAACGGTGAAGAAGCAATTTATAGAAAAATTTGAAACAACGAAAAGATTAGGATGGAAAGTAACGAAATCATGGATTATAGCCAACCTGTTTGTGGATGGGGTAGAAAACGTGGAATTAATCGAGCCAAGAGAGGATGTTGTGGTACTGGGGAATGAGTGTGCTTTCTTAAAAAGTTTAAATGTTGAGTTGAATTAATGCTATTACCACCAAACGCAATAAAGCAAGAAAAAGCGCTGGTTGATGCAATCGATTACAAAGTAGATCCTGGTTGTATCAGAGGGTTTAAATTTAGCCCAGGGGAAAAAGTATTACTATGGATAATAGAGGAATATGGTCTAGAAGAGATTCTGCGTTGGGCAAAAGAGAAAAGAAGAGCGATAAAAGGAGGGGTAGAATTTCAGCGTTTAAGAGGAACACCAGCGTCACTGAAAATAGCATTAAAATGGGCAAATATAGAAGATATTACAATTATTGAAGAGCCACCCGGAGAACACTTTTTTGAATTACAGATAGGGATAAAAGATGTTCCGAAAGACTTCTTTGTTGATGCAGTAGTAGAACTAGCAAAACTATCATTACCTGCAAGATCACGGCTAATGAGGCTTTTCAGTGACCACTATAATATTGGAAGATTTATTTTAGATGAAAGTTTTTTTGGCAGTTTGTTATCGAGGGGTAAAAATAGAAAGAGATGGACCAGTGTTATCATTTGGGAGAGTAAATTTTTTCAGGTCTAGAGGTCCAGTTATTAGGATTATAGAAAACTATCTACGCGATCATTATGAACGAGCTTTAAGCAATGGTATATACCGGCTAGATGTAGCAATCCTTGGAGAAACCTAGCCTCACACAAAGAATTATAACGGTATTTATGAAAGAAGTCATCAGTGGAATAATTTAAAAACGTTATATCCTCTACCACAGAGCTTATTACCAGCAATTAAGTTTGCTAAAGCGCAGATAGTATTATCGGACAGTTGGAGTTTAGGAGAAATAAACGCATGTTTTCCAGTTGGTGGTGTGGAAGAAAAAGGAAGTAAATTTTTACTAGGAAGTAGTAAACTGTCTGAAGAACTGTGGAACTTAAAGTACAAGCCAATTTTAGAAAGATTTAGCGTTACTCATCATTACAAGGTAGAGAATTTTACTGGTCAGAAGATTACAAGATATAGTTTAGCAGAACACAATATTCATTATGAAAGCGATTTAGATTCAAAACAAAAGGATGCAATACATGAACCGGAAAATTACATTTTAGTGTTTTACCCAGGTGTACTAACATGGCACGAACATCGACATTTGAATAGAAGTTGGGAAGAAAAACAGGTCGTATGTTTAATATGCTAAATACTTATATTTATATCTTCATATATTACATTAACATTCGGTAAAAATGTGTGTTTTTTGAAAAAAAGAAGTTGCTTTTTCATGCCAAAACAGCTATAAATTAGGTAGGTGTAGGTAAACAAAAAAAATTTACCAAGCGCTAGAATGAGCCAAATTGGCCATTTTATGTATGTTTTTATATTGAGGTATAAAATGAGGTTTAGCAAGGAAAAGAGAGAAGCTTTTAATAAGTCATTTTATGAATTATTAGAGAACTCGTTTAAGAATATTAATGAAAAAGATGAAAAAGGGGAAACAGTATTGCACCATGCAGTAGAAATCTCCGATCACAAAACAGTGAAGTTATTAATAACAAAAGGAGTGGACATCAATGCAAGAGATAAAAAGGGTTATACACCACTGCACTGCGCAGTATTTGCGAGAAGTTTAGAAAATGTAAAAGTGCTGATAAGGAGAGGAGCAGAAGTAAATGCTAGAAACGGTAAGAGAAATACGGCATTACATTATGCGAGCCTAATGGGGTATGAAGAGACGGTAAGGGAGCTAATAAAAGCAGGGTCAAATGTAAATATAGGAAATGAAATAGGAAGACATGAAGCAGTATTTATGAGGGAAATAGGGAACGTGAGAGCAATTTTAGAGGGAGGAGGAGAAGTAAATGCGAAAGACCAAAAAGGATATACACCAATAGATCTAGCATATATGGCAAATAGTGAGGAAATAATGAGAGAGTTAGTAGCGAAGCAGAAGGTTATGGAAGTTGATTGAGAAAAGGAAGGAAATGGTGGAAAAGGAGGTGTTGTCATTAGAGAGAAAACCGTTGGCAGAGCTGAGGGAAAAGGCACAATTATTTGATGATTTGGGAGAGTGCTCAATTGATGAGAGATAGCGGATGCAGCTATGTGTTTCCAAAATTGTGCATAAAAGTAAAACAAAACGAAGGTTAACAGTTGCGTCTTTTTCGCAAGAGTAATGGATTTATGGAAAAAAGAAGTGCCCGAACTATAAAAATATTTACAGGAGGAACAATGAGAAAAAAGGTATTAACTGTAACTTGTCGATATGAGCCTGATGAGTTAGCAGATAAACGCTTATCGGATGTATACGGGCAACTGATAGAGAGATTGATAAAGAGAAAAAAAGAAAATAGAGAGAAAGAAACAAATGAAAGTAGTGAGTTTATATGCGAGAGTGTCATCGTGCAAAAAATTAAGCATAGTACGCCAAATACAAGTTTTCTTGTCGTTTTAATCTGCACAGATTGTGAAGTTAAATGAAATAGCTTCAGTTTCATGATAAGGGGGCTGGCGGAGTTTGTCAAGGAAGTTTTTCGTTTCTATTCCCAATAAAAGTTTGTTATATGGTTATGCAAGAAGTCTATTGTTGGTTAATGTTTTATGGCTTTACGGAAAGTTTATAGCTATGCAACTTATCTTAAAAGCAATATAGTGTTCACTATGCAATGAATCAAAGATAGTAAGTAAAGTCTATGAAATTTCAAATCACTACACATTTTCAACCCGCTGGAGATCAACCGCAGGCAATCGATAGTTTAATTGCGGGGCTAAATAGCAATAAAAGAGACCAAGTTTTACTTGGGGTTACTGGTTCTGGGAAAACTTTCACTATGGCAAATGTTATAGCAAGGACAAACAGACCTGCGCTGATCATGGCACACAATAAAACCTTAGCAGCACAACTTTATGAGGAAATGAAAGGATTATTTCCCAATAATGCTGTTGGATATTTCATTTCTTATTATGATTACTATCAGCCCGAAGCTTATTTGCCGCAAACTGATACTTATATCGAAAAAGACTCTGCAATCAACGACAGAATTGACATGCTGCGCTATTCTGCCGTCTGCTCCCTCTTGGAGCGCAGGGACACGATCGTAGTTGCCAGTGTTTCTTGCATATACGGTCTTGGTTCGCCTGAAAGCTACCGCAGCATGACTATATCTTTAAGTGTTGGAGATAAAATTCATGTTAATGATTTCTTGAGTAACTTAGCTGATCTCCAATACAAGCGCTCTGATACCAGGTTTGAGAGAGGATATTTCAGAGTGCGTGGCGATATTATCGATATATTTTCTGCCTATTATGAAAATAAAGCTTGGCGTTTATCGCTGCTTGGTGATGAAGTAGAAGAAATTTCTGAAATTGATGCTATAACGAGTAATATTACCAAAAGCCTAAATACAATCACCATTTTTCCAAACAGCTATCACATTACATCACGTGAGACTCTGTTGCAGACAGTTGAGCTAATCAAAAAAGAGCTGCATGAATGCTTGGATTATTTCTACTTGCAAAACAAGATTGTTGAAGCAAAGCGCCTCGAGCAACGCACTAATTTTGATATTGAAATGATGAGAACAACAGGAATATGTAAAGGTATTGAAAATTATTCGCATTATCTCTATGGAATGGAAGCTGGGGATCCACCGCCTACTTTGTTTGAATATTTACCCAAAGATGTAATTTTATTTGTTGATGAGAGTCATGTCACCGTTCCTCAGATTGGTGCAATGTACAGTGGTAATGAGGCGCGTAAAAAGAAATTGATTGACTATGGCTTCAGGCTCCCTTCCGCTTTTGATAATCGTCCATTAAAATTTGAAGAATGGGAGAAAGTTAGGCCGCAGACTATTTACATTTCAGCTACTCCCGGAAAGTATGAGTTAGCACAAACCAATAACGTATTTATAGAACAAGTTATTCGTCCAACAGGGCTTATAGACCCAATCTGCATTGTGAAACCAATAGAGAGTCAAATTGATGATGTAATTCATGAGGCACAAGTGACAATAGGAAAGGGATTTTGTGTTTTAATCACTACACTGACAAAAAAAATGGCTGAAAATTTAGCTGAATATATGAGTGAATTAAATATGAGAGTGAGTTATTTGCATTCTGATATTGGTGCGCTGGAGAGAATAGAAATTATATGTAAATTAAGATCTAAAGAAATTGACGTTTTAGTAGGTGTTAACTTGCTTAGGGAAGGTCTTGATATTCCAGAGTGTGGTTTGGTTGCAATTTTAGATGCTGATAAAGAAGGATTTTTGCGATCAGAAACATCGCTCATTCAAACGATCGGTCGTGCTGCGCGTAATGCTGAAGGTAGAGTAATTTTGTATGCAGATAAAATCACTGGTTCTTTAGATCGTGCATTAAGAGAGACTGAAAGAAGAAGAAAAAAACAAGAAGAACATAATATATTGCACAATATTGTCCCGAAGACTATAATAAAACCTATATCAAACACCTTACAGGAGAGGGCAATAGCAGAACCAAAAGTAAATACTAATAAGGATGACTTGAGAAAGCAAATGATAGAGCATGCTGAAAATTTAGAGTTTGAAGAAGCAGCAAGAATAAAAAAATTATTGCAAGGTTAAGTAATATATGATGCTATGGGCATAGCATGAAAGTGTAAACAACTAAACTTCCACTATTCTTCTTTTTATTTTAACTCATCTTTTTGAGATTTTTGACAATTTCTTAGAACTGAAGAAGGAAAGGTGCATTTTTTTATTGACTTATCTATGTATTACGGTAATCACTAAAGAATTAGTGATTAATGGTTATAGAATATGAATGGTGGGGTACCAAGCAAGGGATTAAATGAACAATTACGTGACATTTTAGATAAGTTAGAACAGGATATCAATCTATTAGATAATCCCGGTTATATTCAACATATAATGTTTCTTCTAGGAGCAGGAGCTGATCCAAATACAACAGGAACCCAAGGTGAAAAAACTCTGTCAGATTACTCAAGTGAAAAATTACGTGACATTTTAAATGAGTTAGCAAGCAATAGCGATCTATTAGATAATTCCAATTATATTCAATATATAATGTTTCTTCTAGGAGCAGAAGCTAATCCAAATACACAAACCCGAAATGGAAAAACTCTGTTACATTACGTTGCTGAACGTAACGATATTGGTGGTATAAGGTATTTTTTAGGAGTAATAAAAGCTGATCCAAATGTGCAAGATCAAAGTGGAAAGACTCCATTTGAATATGTTACTGAACGTGAGTGCCGTCAAGCTATTAAGGATTTGGGTTATGATTTAGATGATTCTCATGAAAATGAAGGGAATCCGACAACACCTGATGGTTCGGTAGGTGAAAGTAATGATTGTTCAAATAGCTCTGGTGATGATAGTCAGATAGAGTCTGTTAAATTGAGTGATTGTAACACAGAAGAGGATTCGGACTATCATTCAGATGGTTCTTGTGAAAATAAAGGGAATCCGGCAAATGGCTCTAGTAATGACCCTAAACAGCACTATCCTGATAAAAAGCACATTATCCATGATGATCAAGGGTATGGCTCCGGTGACGATAATAAAACAATTTCTACTGAACCGAGTGATTGTGACCGAAAAGACGAGGATTCGAGCTGTAGTTCAAGTGATTATCTTTTTCTAGAAGACTCACTGTTAGCGAAGCTAGAAATACCATTAACTACAGATGAACAGGAGCTAATTGATAAGTTTTGTGAGGAGATAAGAGGTATAACAGCACAAAATAAACAAGAATCTGAAGAAAGTATTCTAGAAAGTATTGATAAAATAGTAAATAAGTACTTGGAGAAAGGACTAAGATTAAATTCAAGTTGTAGTAATGGTAATGAAAAAGGTGATAAAGAAACTGTAACAAGTTTAATACTTGAAGAAATAGAAGGTGTTCTTAGTAATCGTATGAAACCACGCGATGAAGCCAGAGCGCGTGAAAGGCAGTCTGATGGTATCGCCGACCAAGACGATGGCAACGAAGATAAAGTTTCAGGCATCATAGAAAGCATCACTAGTAATTTATTGTTAGAAGGTGGGAAAGCAAAAGAAGAATTTTTCTCCAGCGGTAGCGATACTGAGCTAGCACAAAATTATAGATCTGATTATATACGTAATCCCGGTGAGAAATGTGGAGAAATTGAAAACAAGCTAATAAGTATAGCATATGAAGGTATTGTAGGCAGAGATAGACAAGCTCAAAAGGAGAAGCTAGAGGCAGTGAAGATAGATAATCAATGTTTTTATATGAAATATTCACAAGATAGTATTATTGAACCTGCAAAAGTCTTAAACAATGAAAAAGTTAAAGAGTTAAATTTAAAAGTCGGCATAATTCAAATTGGGGAGAGTATAGTAAGAGTTGAAGGTACAAAAGATGGAAAAAGAAATTACACAGATGTCTTAGAAAGTAGCATTAAAATGTCTTTTACCACTGAGGCAGGAGAGATTAATATTTATCTAAGTCCTAGTGAGAAAGATAGTAATAAAATAGAAGTAGAAATTGATGATGAGAGTGAAGAAAGGCTTAACAAGTTAAAAGCTGAGAAGAAAAGTTTAGGAGAAAACTGTCTTTTGGGAGGAAAAAGTGTTCTGGAAGCTATAGAAGAGAAAGATTTTAAGAAAAATGGTAATGTACCTACAGAGTCAATCAAGACTATTAAGGATGTTCCACGTACTGATGTTACGCAAGCTTGTTCGCAGCAAATTAACACAAGAGCTAAAGGCAAATAGCGATCTACCCATTATTGAAATTGTGCCACACAATAATAAGCTCACTCAAAATTGTTCCGATTTGGCAGGGTTATTTTGCTGCACCAAGCGGTATGGCTTTAAGTATGAGTTTTAATGTTTCCGGAAGCTCGCCACAGTGGATAGTACAGTATTTACAATGGGTGAAAAAAATTAACACCAGTGCTTTCAGGGTCAGGCCCAACCCTACTTAAGTGGCAAAGATATATCTAACGTAGCTTTATCTTTGCTTTCTGACAGTCTTTGTTGATACTCGTTTATCAGCCTTTCAGGCTCGTTCAATACACTCTGAATACAATATGTTGCACAAGTTATGCTAGAGAGTATAATAAAACTTATATCAAATACTTTACAAGAAAAAGTGGTGGCAGAGGTAAAAGTGAACATTAATAAGAAGGAAAGCGCATGCTAGAGCTTGAAAAAGCAGCAAGAATAAAAAATATTATTGAAAGATTAAATGGCGTATGATATAGTATATATAGTATAAAAATATAAATAATTTTATTGACATCTTTACGTTAACACTTCTTAAATGTTTAGTACTGTAGAATTAAATTATTAAGTTTTATGAAGGGAGTAAAAATGGTGAAAAGCTTTCCAGGTAACAATAAAGACAGTAATTTTATTGAGGAGACAAAAATAATGGAAAATTTTTCAGATAATAACAAAAACGGTAGCTCAATCTTCCAAGGAAAAATCAGGGAGCAAGATTTCTCTGCGGAGCAGGAGTTAAATGAACTGAAAGCAGCCATAGAGAAGCTCGACAGACAAGATTTGCTCAGAAGGCTCGAGTGTGAGCGTCAGGCTTCTAGTTGTGTCGATGAAATATCATCTCAAGCAGAGCTACATATCGAAGATGATGGTGAGGGTTACTTCAATAGTGAAAGAGTACTCAGAGATTTCTGGAGTTTCTTTGAACCTCTCTTCAACCTCTTTGAAGTAGATGTAGATGATCCGAAAATCTACCAAATGCTCAAGGAGAAGAAAGAAAAAAACCTGATTGCTGCGATAATTAAGTTTTTGCGTGATAAGCTTAAGGAGTTAATCAAGAAGATCTTCAAAAGTAATTTAGATTTGAGTTGGGACAAGAGGTTGGACAAAGAGATAAAAGAATTGCAGGAGAAATTGGGCAGTGGTGAGTTATCAGAAGAGGAGCTTGCAAGGGTGCTCGAACGTCTACAAGCCTTGACGGATCTGAAACTCAAGTTACAGATGGCCGTTACCGGATGGATTATTACAATGTTTACAGAGATGTTTGGAGTTGAGCTGGCAGCTATAGTAGAGGCATCTAAAGAAGAAACAGCTAAAGCAGAAGATAAAAAAGCAGAAAAAACATCATTAGAAGCAATTAAAGAAGTTCATGAAGAAGTAGAAATAAAGGTAGATGAAAGAGAAAAACCTAAAGTGCCAGTTTTCCTTTTTGACGTTTCACCTGGATTTGTAAGGCCGGTTGTTCTGAGCAAACCAGAACTTGAAATTGTGTCAGATCCTTTGAAACATCTATTGCGTTTTACTGAGCTTGAAAGAAAATATCATGAAAATTCACAAAAACCAGAAAAAGTGAATGAAGAGAAAAAAGCGAAGCCGAAGGTAGCTGTGTGTCCACCGAAACTTCCAAAGCAGCCTGCAACGAATACGGCGGGAATGGGGAGAAAAAAGGTTTATGGATGCGATAGTGATTGGGAAAAAATGATAAAGCAAGATAACAATAATACCTGTCAAGCTTCAAGCCAATTTGCTAAGAATAACAAAGATGCTTCAGGGCAACCTAACGGAAGAGCTCCAGGAGAATCTGTTCAGAAATCTGCAACAAAGCAATCCATTAAAAGTTCTGTTGCTGATTGTGGATTTGATTTTAACATAGGTACTTGGAATGGTGCTGAGCATGAAGGTTCTGTAAGTAATGCTCAACCACCAAAAGGATTGACTAATGATGTAAAAGTTGAGAAATGTGTAGAAGGTCAGTCAGCAGGGAAGGTACTATAACGTTAGATTACAGTGATTTCTTTTTTGTCATGTGATCTAGGGTTCCAGTACTGGGATGACAAGAAAGAGTAGCGCGTGACGCTAGAATCTAGAAAACTGAATTTTATGAAAAAGAGTGAATAAAATTTTTTAAAAAAAATATAAAAAAGTGCTTGCACTTAATTTTATTTTTAGTATATTAATTACATAATATTTTTACTTAGAAGTCAATATGCATAGTGGTAATGATAAAAAAGGTTTTGATGCTGAAAAGTGGAAACGTGAGAATACAGCACCAGGTGGTGGTATAGTGCAGGGAGCAAAAGGAATGAGGTATGATGACCATAGTAACGCAGCCAGAAGAGTAGAAGAAAGGAAACGTCAGTCTAAGCAGTCTGGTAGTTCTATGAACCGTTAAGTTAAAGGGTAATTGTCGTAATTTAAAAGTAAGGAGGGTGGTATGCCTAGTACAAAAACAGTAAGAGCTTTGGTTAGTGCTTTTAATGTACATAATTATGCTCGTAATATAGTTAAAACTAATTTTAAGCTGCAAAGCAGGGGCAAGAAGGGCTATATTGTAGTCTCATTTGATAAGAGTATGGATACATATCAGTGTATAAGGTATCTGAACAGTATAAAAAGGAAGATAATACGTGAATTCTATGGCATTGAAGAAAGTAATGATGCAGAAATATTGGATACAGCTAAGCTAATTTTTGATGTTAATTCTTTCCCGTTTAATATCAGTGATAGAGACTGGTCTTGGGATGAACAGAATGGGTGTAAGCTTGTAATACCTGTAGATAAAGGTGTAATTTTTAATTTAAAGTCTCACTTAGCTTCTTCACTTGAAAAGGATGTTCTAGAAGATATGCAAATTAGCAGCACAACTGTACCATTTAACAAGGGAAAATATTTGTGTTGTTCTAAATTTGATAATAAAGAATTATGCAAGGAATTTGAGAGTAAGTTTTTATTAAGGATGAGAGAAAGATATGGGAATGTTCCTAAGAACCCTCTGAAGGTTGAAGGCAATAGTGTATATATCAGGGACGTTTTTGATGACGCTCGTTTTATTGATAGTGTAACACGGTATAAGGCATGGCTTGTAGGTATGTATCTTGGAGTTGACAGTAGTGCTAATCATAAAGTGAAGTTATTTAAAGATATGATAGTAGAATCTATTGGTCAATTAACAGGAGTGACAATATATGGCTTTATATGTGCTTCCCCTTTAGATAGAGAAGAGGCCTCAGTTCTTATATCTCTTGTATTAGATAGCGGAAGAAGGCGGGTATTGACAAACGAAGAAGCTCTTAAACTAAATTATGCATTTAATTATGCTGTATTTAATGATCTTTATGGTAGAATTCAGGGAGAATTATCAATAGATAGAAGGAATGGGATATATGGCATAGACTTTTCTGATAAAGAAATTTCTCACTGTGTGATAACTAAAATCATAGAAAGCTCTGTAATCAACAAAGACCATGAACTGTCCATTGACCCTGAGCTTCATTTTCGAGCATTGTCGCCTGCACAGTCGCCATTCAATTCTCCTACACATGCAGGGCCGAGTGGACTAAAAACACCGCCTAGACAAAGGCAAAAGGATTCTGGTTCTTCACGTGGTGTTCCAGGGCCATTGACTGAACTGTCAGATATAGAATGGGAGTCTCTCACGCGGAGTCAGGATGGAGCATTAGAGGGGTCTCCCAGGCAAGGATCAGAAAAGCTGCTGCTACATAATCCTGTAAATTTAGCTGGAACGAGTGGAGAACTTCCGCCACGGTCACATCTGAGTTATACTACAGTTAGTTATGATGTTTCAGGGCCATCTTCATCATTGCAATCTGTAGGTGCTGCTCAAAATGTGCCGGCAGGGACTAGTGCTCGGGCTCAGCAACCGAACCGTTGGTCATTACCGGCTCCAATTGCAGGATTATGGTCATTGCAACAGAGTAGACCTTCATCATGGGAAGGTGCTAATCCAGTAGGGGCTAACCTTTGGGCTCAGCAAACGAACCCTTGTTTATCACAAGGCAGTAATGTTATAACTCCTTCAATTGGTCGCGGAATACCGATGAAATCAATTCTACTTACGACAAAGAATGATCCAAAATCCTCAAGTCCTGAGTTTTCTGCACGTTCTCCAGGTGTTGAAGATGTGAAGAGCATTTTTAGTGTGGAACCTGAAAAACAACAAGTTACTGATAAAAGCGTACAAGGGGCTTGTGGTGGATCTCCGAAGAAACCTAATTTTTGGAGGGAGGAATGGAGTAGGCTCTCAGGTAAAAAGTCCAAAGAGAGTTCTCCAGATGGTGATGGTAGTATCCCAGGAACGAATTTTCCTACAAATAGTGGTACTGCACAGCAATTTGTAGATGCTGGTAAAAGTGAAATTAGTGTTAAGCCTGAGTACCGTAAGACTCCTTCTAGAGATAGTAGTTTGGGGCTATCGCCAAAACTTAGGGGTTCTGCTATGCATGGAAGTGTGCAAGCAAGCACTAGTCCTCGGGCTCAGAAACGTTGTTCATCACTGGCTCCAAGTGGTGATGTTCCAAGATCAAGGCCACAGCCACAGGTGAGTTCTTTTGTTAGTGAACCTTCATCATCGAAAGGTGCTAATGAAGGTATGTTAGCAGAGATGAATGCTTTGTTTCCTTGGCTAGGCACGCAATCGCCACAGTCACCACAACTTATTGAATCAGTACCTAGTTGTTTATTTCGGCAAGAACCTTCACAGGTATTTATGGTTAATGAATCTTTGTCATCTGGATGGAAAATTAGTAATGAGCTTCCGCCCTCGAATAAACTTAATGATAAAGAAAAAGAGTTGTTTGAAAAATTGCTTTATACATTGAACTTAACGAATTATACTTTCGGTGGTGTTTATACTAACTTTTTTGCAAAAGATGGGAAAATTGTTAGTTTACTCCATGATAATGTTGATAGAGAGAAATATTTTCAGGCAGTAAGAGATTATATAATAAAAAAGTATTTTGGAGATAAGAAAGAAGCAGGAAAAGCCTGTGATCTAAATGAGTTTCCATTTAAACTTTCTGATTCTTATTATGAAGACAGACAAGGAAAAACAGTTGTTGCTAATATAAGTGGTGGTGCTGTATCTAATTTAAAAATCCTTTTTAGTCAGAAGTTTAAGAAAGACGTAGATGCTATCGACATTAGTGTCGTCAAAGAGGTAGAGAAACATGAAAAGGACGAATGGGTAGAGCGCCAGGTATCTGAGGGCTGTTCTCTTCAAGAAATATGTATTAGTTGTTTTCCTCATGAAGGGGCAATGAAACAAATTCCAATTGCATTTGAAGGAGGTGAATACGTGCTTGACCGTATTCGTGACACTTGTGAAGTACGATCATTGTGGAAAGAGAAATCACGGCTTGCTAAAGGTACATCAAAAGCTGGAAAGACGAAGCCCGAAGATAATAAAGACAGCGGTTACTCTTCCGGGTGCGTAACTGATGCTGAAAAGGTAAGCTCCAATGATGAGTCTATGGATTATCAAGCATCGTCACATGTGCAGCAGCAAAATCCTTGGTCTGACGATGAAAGTAATTCAAGGGAATCTTCGAGAAGCGGAAGCAGTAATTCATCGTCAAAACGTGCTCTAGAATTAAGTGTGGAAAATTTGAGAATATCCACAAAACTGGATGCTACTAAGACCGAGCAGCAGCTCTCTCTCACAAAAAAACTTAGGAGCAATTGATCTAATCTACTGCTCTCAGCCACCTAAGTGTTTTATTAGGGTTGAGGCCAAAGTCTCTGACCCTGAAAGCACTGGTGTTAGTTTTTCTCATCCATTGCAGATATTGCACCGTACTGTCCACCTGATCATCATAACGGGCTTCTGGGAACATTAAAATCTCATATTCGAAATCGCTGAGCCATACTGCTTGATGCGGCAGAAAAACCCTGCCAGACTCTATCACCGGAACAATGTGATAAAATCGAGTGAGTTTGTCATTGTGTGGCACTATTTCAATAATGGGTAGATCGCTTATTTGCCTTTAGCTCTTGTGTTAATTGTTGACCACTCGTTTTTGCTTCAATCAAAATTGCGTGTGGTGCCCATCTTGCAGCTAGTGACAGAACTTGCTCTTTAAGCTTTGGATACTCAAGCTTTGCTCGATATACATCAAGTAAATAGAATTTATTATCTATTTTTGCCCAGGTGGTGCAGACGCTAAAGTCGCTGGAATCGTTTGTTGAAACTGCAGTGTCCCAGCTTTGCGTTACATGTGAGGGATTATCAGGGAAATTTTTATAGCGCTTTAGCCACTCTTGTTTAATTATACCACTTGAAAGCGGCAGGGGGTTTTGTTGATATTGAGCAGCAAAAGCGTAACTCCCGAGTTCAACTTTTATCATCTCAACTTCTTCTCTTCCTCCCTCCAGAGGGTATAATAACTCATTCTCTTCTCTTGAATATAAACCTTTTTCTTGTGTCGTAATTGAGTCGATTATCTCCACTTTTTCAGAAATCATTGGCAAACAAATGTGATGCCATATGTTTTTTGGCTTGGATAAGAGGTGCCCAGTTAAGTCTTCCAGGTGCAGCCTGTGCATAACAAGCACAATTACTCCTTTTTTTCTATCGTTGAGCCTCGTTACCAAAGTCTGATCGAACCAATTTGTAACACGCTTTCTAAACGTTTCACTCAAAGCTTGAGCAGGGTTAAGAGGATCGTCCACAATAATAAAATCTCCACCTTCACCGGTTAACGTCCCTCCAACTGATGTTGCGATTCTAAATCCTCTCTGCACTGTTTGGAATTTATATTTAGTGTTCTGGTCTTTGGATAATTTTACCTCTGGAAACAGCTTTTTATACCAATCAGATTGCATTATGCACATGGTATCAAGCGAGTGCTTTTCGCTGAGCAGCCGAGAATAACTTGCAACTATTATTCTTGCAGTTGGCTGATTTCCCAGTATCCATGCGGGCCACGCAACACTTACACATATGGACTTCATTGAACGCGGAGGCATATTGAATATTATTCGTCTCACTTCACCAATGCTCGCTGCTTCCAGCCTGTCTTCTATGACTTTTATGTACTGATAATCATTATACTTACATCCTGGCACCACCGTTTGAAAGCATAACTCAATGAATTTTTGAAAGTTGATTTTGTTCATAAATTTGACTTTTTGGAAAGTTTTATGTATTATGAAATTGATGTAGTGAGAATTAAGGTATGACAGCAACGGAAAGAATAAACGCTAAGGAAGAGTTCATAAAAACTCGAAATGGGATAAAAATCCAGACAATAACGCTTCCTGGTAAAAATATAGATCAAAACAATAATCAAAGTGAAAAACATCTAATATATTTTATTGGCGGGAATAGAGCGTTAAAATCTAGCAAAGATTATACCCAAATTGGGATTGAGCTACAGATCAAGGTATTACTGTGCATCTCTTTAATTATCCTGGACTTGGCTTAAGTAGGAACAGCTCATTGATACGTAGCAATAGAGTTAAATCTGGTATAGCAGTTGTAACTCACTTATTGGAAAAAGGTATAAAACCAGATGATATCATATTGTTCGGAGACTGCCTGGGTGGACATGTAGCTGCAGAGGTTCATAAAAATTTTAAAGATAAGGATATACATTTGAGATGTATCGTTAGCAATGCTGCTAGTTCACTCAAACAAGCGTCTCTTTATTATTTTTGGTTCATAGCGAAATTAAAAATTTTTCTTGCTCCGATAATCAAATTAGTACTAAAGATTTTTGGTTGCCATTGGAAAACACACAAAATTATCAATGCAATTACTCCTTACATGATGTACTTCAATCGAGAGGGAGACAAGACGATTAAATAACCAGCGCAGCTTGCGACAAAAATAGAAAGAATAGAGCAAAACGGTAGAGGGAAAGATTACCAAAAAAAAGAAATCTTTGAAGATTTTGAGGAATATGAAGAATTTTTCAAGCAACATACAATATTAAGAAGGAATGATGAATGTATTGATCCTAAAAAAGCTGATAAAGATGTACACAAATTGCCAATTACATGTTTAAAATCTTCCAATGAAGTTGGTTACACTTTTCCTGAGTTGATTCGTTTATATATTCAAAGGACAGATGAATATTTTGCTAAACATGGTTCACTAAATGATGAGAAGAAAGTTGAAGAGTTTAGAAGAAGTAAATTTTATGAAGATTTTTCTGGCTATACAAATTCAGAGAACTTCTTGCATAACCACGCTCACCCTTCGGGGTCATTCCAGCGCGTGAAGCTGGAATCTAGAAAAAAAGAAGATAGATTCCAGTGTCGAGCACTGGGGTGACAGGAAGTAACGCAAAATGTTGCCTTACAGAATAATCTGCAAGCCAGCTATTTCTTTAACTTTATTGAAGTAAAAAACTGATTTCCATTGCGGTAAATGAGCAACATTATTGAATCTTTACCGTTTTTCTTTACTGCTGAATCAACTTGTTTTTGAAAATCATTAGTATTTTCTATATCGGTTCCATCTAATTGGATAATAATGTCTCCTTTTTTAATACCACGCAGCGTGGCATTACTGTTACTATCTACATTAGTAACTATCACACCTTTTGTAGGATTACTTTCTTTTGATTCTTTTGGCAGGCTTGAAACAGTTAAACCAGTTATGTAATCGGATGTTGATTTATTTTCTTCTTGATTATTACCTTGACCATCATTTGCAGATTCTTCAATCACAACCTTAATATTGACCTCTTTGCCCTTTCTAAGTAACTTAATTTGTACTTTTTTTCCAGGTTCAGTTCTTGAAACCATTTGAGGCAGTTGTGTCATTCTATCAATTTTTTTATCATCAAATCCTAATAATATGTCACCCACCTTAATTCCACCTTTTTCTGCAGGGCTATCTTTTACTATACTTGCAACCAGTGCACCTTTTGTATCTTTTAAACCCAAAGACTCAGCAAATTCTTTCGTTATAGGCTGAACTTGCACACCAAGCCAACCATGTTTTATTTTTTTGCCACTTTTTAATGTGTCAATAATTGACATAGCTAAATTAGATGGTATAGCAAAGCCTATACCCACGTTACCGCCAGACTCAGATGGGGAATAGATAGCGGTGTTCATGCCTATAACTTTTCCATTTAAATCAAATAATGGCCCTCCGGAGTTGCCTCTATTAATTGCAGCATCAGTTTGAATAAATTCATTCATAGTGCCGATACTAATGTCTCTGGACCTTGCAGATATAATTCCTGTGCTTACAGAGCTACCCAAACCAAATGGGTTACCTATTGCAATAACTGTATCGCCAACCCTTGCTGTATCAGAATTACCAAATGCAACAAAAGGAAGATCTTTATTAGAATGAACCTTAAGCACAGCAAGATCAGTTCTTGCATCATAGCCTAAAACTTCTGCTTTGAAATAAGTATTATCGTTCATAGTAACTGTGATATCTTGGGCGTTTTTAATAACGTGATAATTGGTTACTATAGTTCCACCTTTTTCTATAATAAACCCAGAACCAAGCAACACCACCTCTCTGTTAACACTAGGGCCCCTATCCATAAAAAACTGATCAAAATGCTCAAAAAATTCTCTAAAATCATCAAAGAAATTATTTCTTGGCATAAAAGGGATTTTAGTTCTATTGTTACTTTCTTGTTTGATTATTTGTTCGCTTGAAATATTTACAACCGCAGGAATGAGTTCTTCCACTAAATCGGCAAGTCCTTGATTACAGTTACATGCAGTAGTGCTAGCATCAACGACCTTTTTTGCATTCCAATCAAACATATTAGCGTATGAAGAAAACGCAATTAGAAAATATGCAAATATAGATAAAATAAATGCCTTACTTTTCATAAATTATTTCCATCCTTTGTTTAAAATATCTAAAAAGTTATTGTTTGGTGAAAGTACAAATTTAGTATTATTTTCGGCAAATGATTTACTGTAAGCGCTCATAGAGCGATAAAAGTTAAAAAACTCTTCATCAACCTTAAATGCCTCATTATAAATTCTAGTTGCTTCAGCATAACCACGGCCCCTTATTTCATATGATTCTTTTACTGCACTGGAGATAATTTCCCTTTTTAATTTATCAGCTTTTGATCTAACTTCCTGCCCAGCCTGCTCTCCTTCTGCTCTAATTTCTTTTGCTTCTTTTTCCCTTTCAGTTTGCATACGGCGAAATATTGCAGAACTATTTTCTTCTGGTAAATCTGCTCTCTTAATTCTTACGTCTATTATTTCTATGCCAAATTTTTCAGCTTCAGAATAAACTCCACGCTGAATCAATTGCATAACCTCTGATCTTTTTTCGTTCAACAAACTAATCAACGAAAATCTGCCTATATTTTCTCTTATGTGTGCTTCTATAACCGGATACAATCTTCTAACCAGCCCTGATTCATTCCTCACAGCCTGGTAAAAAGTAACAGGATTTGTTATTTTATATTTTGCATACGCATCTACTATAATACGTTTTTGATCCGCTGTTATCACTTCCCTTGGGATCTTATCAGGACTTAAATCTAAAACTCTTTTATCAAGAAACTCTACACTGTTTATGAATGGTAACTTAAAATATAAGCCACTTTCCCTAACATCTCTTACAACTTTACCGAGTTGTATAACTATCGCTTGCTTTGTTTCTTGCACAACAAATATTGAATTAAATAAAACAATCAATAAAACAACAAATACAGAAACAAAAACAATTTTAATATTACTACTCATGGTTATTTCCCTAAATTTGTAAGAGGTAAATAAGAAAACATACCTTTCAGATCATCAGTTACAACAACTTTGTCTACCTTACTGAAAATATTTTCCATAGTTTCAAGATAAATACGATTCTTAACGAGAGAAGGATTCTGTCTATATTCCTCATAAAGAGATAAAAAGCGATTTGCATTACCTTTTGCTTCATTTATTACTTCATTTTCATATGCCTCTGCATCTAATTTTATCTTTATTGCCTCACCCTTTGCTCGAGGTATAATATCATTATTATAAGCGTATGCTTCGTTTATAGTACGCTCTTTGTCTGCACGAGCACTTTGTACATCTCTAAACGAACTGATTACTTTTTCTGGTGGATCAATTTTTTTCATTTGAACAGATAAAATCTCTATGCCCATTTGGTATCCATCAAGAATCTGCTGCAATAGAATTCTAGTATCTCTAGAAATTTCTGGTCTGCCTTGACCAAGTGCAAAAGAGATCGTGTTTTTACCTATTATTTCTCTCATGGCACTTTCAGCAGCATTTTTAACACTGAAACCGGGTTTGTAATCCCGCACTTTGAATAAATAGTCCTTAGCATCTCTAACTCGCCACTGAACCTCGAAGTTAACGTTGACTATATTTTCATCTCCAGTTAGCATCACACCTTCACCGCGATCTGTGTCTCGCCCATAAGAATTACTTACCCCAATTTCTTCACGATTTACTTCCTTAACATTCACTTTAAAAACCTTGCCAATAGGGTAGGGGAAGTGATAACGCAAACCAGGTGTTTCTATATTAAAATATTTACCAAAAGTAAGTTCTATACTTTCCTCACTAGGATGGACAATATAAAAGCCAGTGCAAGCATAGAACAGTAAAATAATGAAAATGATGAAATAAGGTTTTTTGCCCCTGTTTCTGGTTAATCCATTAAGAAAGAATCTTACATCAGATACAGCTTTACTTAAAATATCTTCATTATTAGGAGTTTTGTTCCCTACTGGTTTCTTTCCCAAATTCCAAGGATTATTCTCATCAAACATAATGATTGATTCTATAATTAATACGCTAATATTACTTCTTTAATAAGAAAATGCAAACATAAATTGCTATTTTATTTACAAATTAATCATCAGGATGGAAAACATGATCGTACACTTCCTTTTCTCTATGTAGTATGGTCGACTCTATAGAATTTTCTGGCTTTTTTTTGAATTCTTTGTTGTCACTCTTTAAGTGCACTACGTCTTCGTGAAAATGGGAATTATACCTAAATAGTAAAGCTATTATTATTAAAGTTATAACAGCCAAAAAGATGAGTGCCCTTTTTATGCACCTCATAAATACTCCGGCTTCTTGACCTAATTTTCTACGCTTCCAAAAAACACGTCAAGCAGAATTATTCAAAGACAAATGAACATTAACAGCCAAATTAACACTAACTTAAGAATCGAGGGTGTACAATATGAATATATTTAATTAATAGTGAGGTTTAAAATGTTAGTCAGTGAACAAACAAATTCAAGTCCTGTTAAAAAAAATTCTCCTTTCATGGAAACTGTGCAGGATAAACTAAAAGATATAAAAAATTTCTCTAATTGGTCTGAAAAAGAGCAAATGATTGCAGTAGGTGCAGTAGGTGTGATGGTTGGTGCATTACTTCCATTTGTGGCAGTTGCTTTACCGGTTGCTGCAACAGGTGCAATAGTTGCCCTTACTCTATTTTTTGCTTATAAAGCAGTTGAATACACATTCAAAGGGCTCAAATGGTCAGCAGAAAAGACAGTTGATGGGGCGAAATATACTGCCGAGAAAGTTAAGGACGCGTCAACATACGCTGCAGGAAAAATTAGAGGTGGTGCTGTGCGTGCTAAAGATAAGATGGGAGAAGGTGTAGATTCACTGAAAAAACGCTTTAAGGAAAGGGATAGAGTTGTATTTTACAATCATGCTAAGGAAGGTGCTGCTATAGAAAAAATGACAAAGTTTCCTGAGAAAGATCGTAAGAAAGCCGGTGAAATAAAGCACGAACTAAAAGCGATTTTTGCTGATAAAGGAGATAATTCTAAGTTAGTAAAAAATATACTTTCTGGAATATCGTTAAAAATTGATTTAAAAATAGCAGAGGAGGCAAAATCAGAATCGAGAGAGCATACTCCTAAGTGGCAAGTACAAAAGAACTTCATTAAGCATTTTGGTGAAAAAGATTTGCGTGCCTTGATAAAACAGAAGGCATTGCCTAGCAATGTTAATTTCATCGACCATGTTTTCTCTGAACATTACGATGAAATTAAGGAAGTTATTGCGAAATGCAAAGAAGATCATATTCTCAAAAGATCACTTAAAATGCGTAATAACATGTTTGAAGAAGGCAGTGCTAGACCTAGCAGGTCTTTTTCATTACCATCATTCTCTTTACTGGGGAGAAACAACTCTGAACAATCTAACAGCTTGTCAAAAAGCAGTTCACTAGATTCTGTAAGGACTGACAGTACTATTAGCAGCGAAGCGGAATTGTTAAATCCTGCAAACCATAAAGAAGTAAAAGCACCTTCTTCATTTTGGGATAAGGTTTCATCACCTTTCAAAAGTGGCAAAAAGTCAGGAAAAACTTCTGAAGTTGAATATCGAGCTCTTGAATCAGGCGCAATGCCACCTACAACACTAAATCTTAATTGTCTTGGAAGAAGCAGTTCATCTAGTTGCTTAACTACCGAGCTTACTCTAGTTGCTACACCAAAGGTGCCTGAGAGCTCTTCTATTGATAGTGGATTCAATTCACCAACTTCTTCTCCAACACATACAATGTTTACTAACGAAGATGGCAAGGCAAAAACCCAAGCTGACTTAAAAGAGACAGGTTATCTGAACAAACTGGTGGGACAGCCTTCTACGAAAGTAGCTGTTGACACTGACGTTCAACAGCAAGCTGCACAAACAGCTGTGAAAACGAACTAAACAAAGCTATCCAACTTCTCCAAAAGGATGTTACTCAATGAGTAACATCCTTTTTTGTTTTTGACTATAGTCGACTTAAATTTACAATTAGAGTTTTTACATTATCCTCTGTCATCCCAATACCCTCTCTTGTCATCCCAGTGCGTGACACTGGGATCTAAGTTTTTATGCAAAATTATTATATTTATATACTTGCAAATAGGTGCAATTTGGAATGATTTATATTGTGAAATTAAGAAATGAGATCCCAGTGTCTGGGCACTGGGATGACAGGGGAAGGAGGCACTGGAATGACAGAAGAGAGTGCTAGAATAACAGAAAAATCTCATCTATTTTCTCTTGATGAATAAACCTGAGTGGAGTATAATAGCAATGCATTTATGTAGATTCTAATGAATAATTTAGTTTTGATTTATACAACTTTTTCAAGTTTGAAGGAGGCTAAAACTGTTTCTGAAGAATTGTTAAACGAGAAATTAATTGTATGTGTAAATATATTTCCCGAAGTGAATTCTCTGTATTTATGGGAAGGTAAAATTAGTAATAGTTGTGAAGTAGTAGCAATTATGAAGAGCAAGAATGATCAAGTTGATAAAATTGTAGAAAAAATCGAAGCAATGCATTCTTATGATCAGCCAGCTATTGCTGTGATGCCCATAGAAAAAGCAAATAAATCTTTTACTAATTGGGCTAATAGTGTTATTGATGTAAGTAGTATTGGGGTGTAGCCAAGTGGTAAGGCAGCGGTTTTTGATACCGCCACGCGAAGGTTCGAATCCTTCCACCCCAGCCATATTGAAGTGGGTGTGAAATGATATCACTTTTCTATAAATTAAGATTATTGAATTATATATTAGGTAGTCTAAAAGATATAATTGTGAAACTGTTTCTCTTCACAATGTATCTTTACACATCCAGCATTGTGCTCATGTTTCTCAGCAATGGTTTTTGGTATGCTGTAGAATTTGGCTCTTTCAAAAATGCGTTTTACCATTTGTTTCAATATTGCAAATTGTATTATGAAAATAGGGAAGATCTCGGTTATGGAATTTCTATTCGAGTGTTAGTAGCATTCCTTACTCCGCATTTTCTCTATAAGTTGTTCCTTAGCACAGGCTGGAAGTCTTTTTTAAAGGAAAAGATAGTGCAGATACTCAGCACAAGAAGAAAAAAGGGTAGTGAGTTCAGTAACAGTAGTAAACCAAGTGGCAGTAGTTATAGTGATAAGAATAATTACAGCAATAACAGTGAGCATCACGCTCAAGATGCAAAGCGGAAAGTAGACATAATAAAGCAGCTATTAATCAAAGATATAGAGGCAACTATAGATAGGAGATTGAATGATATTTTTTTCGGTAAAAGGAGTAAACCTCATTGAGTATATAAAAAGGTTTTATCTAGTAAGGCTTTTTAAGATTGGCTGTATTTTGTTTTTTACGTATACCGGATCACAATCAGCCAATATACATGTGTGCACAAAATCTTGACTAAAGTCTGACAACCAAGAAATCGCCTTACGTTTTTCTACCAAGCTTTCTGTTTTTTTGCAGTGACTTGCTGCATCGATCATTGCCTGCGCTATTACTGACTTCCACAGCAAATAATACCTTTGTGTATCATCTGACGTACTATTTGTTTCATAGTGGTTAAAAAATTCTTTAAAATTGAAATTGTTTGACATAATGATACCTCTTTGGATTGAAATTTGAAATGATTTGAGTTTATGTCGCCACAGCAGATCCCGCTAACAAGCAGCGGGATGACGAGATGCCACCGCGAACCGTCATACTGCCGCAGACCGTCATACCGCCGCGGCGCTAACACGTAGCGGGATGACGATTCTTCAAATCGTCAAGGTGTCATCCGAGTAGCTTGACTACTTGGATCCAGAAAACTTAACTTTAAATAAGTGGCTGAATAATAAAGACTAGATTCCAGCGTCACGCGCTGGAATGACACCATTTTCGGTCTCTTAAATTGCTTTAGCTACAAACATTAAGAAATTTACCAAATGAAAAAAAAGGTAAAAGAAGCCCCGTGGTGCGAGTTTTGACTCTATATTACTGTAAGTGGCGCTATAATAATGTTCTGACGCTTAGTTTAAGCGCGGTTTGGCTGAATGTAGAAAAAATTTAAAAGACATGCAGCCGCTATAATTTTATGTAATCCGCCAATAAATACCCTGAGTTTTTTACTGAATTTTGTCATTGAGCCTGCAGATCAAAAACAAGTTTTGAATCATAAATACCCTTGCTATCATAATAAGGGGGCTGGCGGAGTTTGTCAAGTAAGTTTTTTCGTTTCTATGTTGTCAGCTACTTGCATGACAACATTTGTTGTAAACTCACTTTTTCTTGATTTTTTGGTTTATCTTGTCTACCTATTTTGCCACTCTGCTAAATGGATTGTATATTAAATCAAAGTCGCAAGACTATAATGAGCAAGGAGTGATACTGTCAATTGGATTGATTGATAGAAATCGTAGGCATCTCAGTACACTCCTAGCTTTAAAAAATGGAGTACGAACGGTAGGAGGATCTAAAAGATCGAATCACAATCCTGTACAGCATTTACATTATTATTTGATTATATTTATAGGTACAAAAATGGCTAGAACAGTTTTTGTGGGTATTGATGTTTCAAAAGAAACACTTGATATCTCAATCAACAATAAACATCAGCGTATAGAAAATGCAGAGAGAGCTATATCTGAGTTTATAAAGTCGAAAATGGCTAACGTATTTGTTAAGTTATGTGTAGTAGAATCCACAGGAGGTTATGAGAAACTTGTAATAAAATTGTTACAAGAACATAACATAGCTGTTCACAGAGCTCACCCAAATCGGGTATGCATTTGCAAAAGCCTGCAACCACTTTGCAAAAACAGATAAATTAGATGCAAAATTACTAGAAAAATATGCTGAATTTATCACAAAAAATGACGAAGTAATAGAATACATAGTTTCACAAAAGCAAGAAGAACTAAAAGAGCTAAGAGCAGTTGAGCGCAATCTAAACGATGAAGTTCATGCAAATAAGTGTCGTTTGCATAAGGTTACAGGAAAAGCCAGGGAATATATAGAAAAACAGATAGAATTTGCAAAAAAACAATTAGAGCAAATTAGGCAAGACATAGAAGATATAATAAACTCTGATCCTGATTTGAAGGAAAAAAGCAAACTGCTAACTAGCTATAAAGGTGTTGGACGGAAAACCGCAAGTATCCTACTCATAGAGGTACCTGAACTTGGTAGGTTAGATAATAAGGAAATAGCTTGTCTAGTTGGAGTTGCACCAAAAACTAGTGAAAGCGGAAGGAAAGTGAGCAAGGCCCAAGTCATAGGTGGCAGATTTTATGCTCGAAAAGCATTATACATGTCTGCTGTGGTTGCAATGCGTCATAATAAAAAAATGAAAGTATTTTACCAGCGTTTAGTTGACTCTGGCAAAGTCGCTTTAGTTGCTGTAATGAGAAAAATCATCATTTGTTTAAATGCTATGATAAAAAACAATAATTTTTATCTTGATGTTTAAGACGGTAGATTCCTTCTTGTCTACCTTCTTGTTTAGCATCATCGAGTTTTTGAGCGAGTACAGCCTGTTCATCACGAATACGCTTGATCTCTTGTTCATAGGCAATAAATTCTTTTTCAGACCAGTTGAACCTATTTAGTTCTTCATAAGCTCTTTTAATTATTAGATCACTTCCTATTATTCTTTCTAGCTCTTCTTCACTAGTTTCATCTGCATATCTAAAGAAGTAGATCCATTTCTCAACAATACTTGAAAGCTGATCCTCTTTGGTTTTTGGAAATTTAGGCAACTCAATAAAGATAAAGTAGAAATCTTTTAGGTCATGTTCATTAGTATCTTCATCGCGAATAGTGTGTTTTGATTTATACTCAGACTTATCAGGAAATAAAATACAATCTGCTATAGCAATAAAGATAATTTCCTTAAGGTCATGGTATTGACCGCCCTTGTCAGCCTGTCTTGAATAGGCTTTGGCAGCATAGTATTGGGCACGTTTTTCAAATCCTTTAGTTTTAGCGACCTGCATCTCAATTATGCATTGCACTCCTGTGGAATCCCTACACAACACATCAACAATGCTTTGCTTTTTAGAGGCAATATCAGGGTCTTGAATAGTACTTAAAAACTCTATATCCTGTATTGCATTTTTGCCAGTAAAGCCCAGAATATCGTTGAGGAAGTGAATGAGGATATCTTTATTCTTTTCAGTACCAAAGATACGGCGAAAGGCGACATCATTTTTGGGATCGAGAAACTTCGAAAGAGCCATAACGAACTAACCTAAAAAGCATTGATAATTATACATAATTCTGAAAAAATATTCAACTTCTTTATTTTTAGTTTATTTTTTTAAGTTTTGAATGCGTTGATGAAAAAAATGTCTCCCATAGGTGGCTTTAGAATACTACTACGCACCTTAGAGGTCCTTTTGTAGATCTTTTTATAAGCCACGCTATAAAATACCTAAAAACCCTGGCAAATGAATTCATGAATTTAGTAGCTATAAAGAGCTTTAAAAATACTTATTTTTGGTGTGAGAGACTAATAAAATACGAGCCAAAAGCTCAAACCTACCATCGAGCTCTCACATCTTTCATAATAAAGAGCTTGAAGTTTAACGTCAACATTTTCATAGTAAATTTATGCTAACCTGTGTAATAATGTGTAGTTTATTTCTGTGGAACCACTAGCGGCATGGCAAAACGTACTACTATCTCCATAAGGTACAAAATAGCACAAAATATAAGAAGCTGGATATTAAAGCGGAAATATACCCAAAAAGATTTAGCAAATAAAACAGGTATAGAATACTATACGCTGCTAAGGTATGTAAAAGGAAAATGTGGCATTCCAACTGAAAAGTTAAAACGTATAGCAAAGGCATTGTCAGTTCCTATTAGTAATCTACTTTCTCCACCAAGAGAAGACAGTTGTTTTGATAAAGATAAGGCGCAAGAGACGTACGATTTCATGGGAAAATACATGAAAACGATAAATTAAGTGAAGTAAGATTTGTAAGCTTAGATAATTCTTTTACACCTTCATCACTAATATTATTTTTTCCCAAGTTAAGTGAAGTAAAACTTGTAAGCTTACCATTAGCTAAAGCTTTCGCACCTTCATCACTAATTTTGTTATCATTTAAGTGAAGCAAAGTAAGATTTGTAAAATTACCTTCAGCTAACCCTTTTGCACCTTCATTACCAATATTATTACCATTTAAGTGAAGCCTTTCAAGATTTTTAAGATTACCTTCAGCTAAAGAAGATCATTAGAGGGAAAAGAGGAGCTTGATGATTTGGAAGAGAGCTTAATTGATGAAAGATAGCGCTATGTGTTTCCAAAATTGTGCATAAAAGTAAAACAAAACGAAGGTTAACAGCTGCGTCTTTTTCGTAAGAGTAACTGATAAATGGATTTATGGAAAAAAGGAGTGCCTGAACTATGAAAACATTTACAGGAGAAACTATGAGAAAAAGAACATTAACTGTTACCTGTCGATATGAGCCTGATGAGTTAGCAGATAAACGTTTATCGGATGTATACGGGCAGCTGATAGAGAGATTGATAAAGAGAAAAAAAGAAAATAGAGAGAAAGAAACAAATGAAAGTAGTGAGTTTATATGCGAGAGTGTCATCGTGCAAAAAATTAAGCATAGTACGACAAATACAAGTTTTCTTGTCGTTTTAATCTGCACAGATTGCGAAGTTAAATGAAATAGCTTCAGTTTCATGATAAGGGGGCTGGCGGAGTTTGTCAAGGAAGTTTTTTCGTTTCTGCGGGCTACCTGGGTTAATATTATATAGGAGGTCTGCTGCCAATAAAGCCTAAACTTACCAAATACATTTCTGTAGATTCAGATCTACTTGACTTTGGTTTAAAATATTTTACTGTTTTAAACATTTTTTTTAGCTCGTTACAAAAATCTTTATCAGATTCTCCTTGGAAAATTTTTACTACAAACGTGCCACCATGGCTCAAGAAATGCTTTGCAAAATTGAGCGCTGCCTCACATAAAAGCATAATTCTGATATGATCCAACGATTTTAAACCACAAGATTCGGGCGCCATGTCAGATAAAATTACATCAAATTTTTGATCCTTGAATTTTTCTCTTAAAATTTCAAGCCCATTGATAATATCACATTGTATAAACTCTACTCCATTAATTGCGTTCATTGGTTTCATGTCAAGAGCAACTACATTTGCACCTTTCTGAGACGCGACTTGTGACCATCCACCAGGAGAAGCACCAAGATCAATAATTTTTTGCCCTTCTTGGAATAATTTAAATTTATTATCCATTTCTACCAGCTTATATGCTGAGCGTGACCTATAACCATCCTTGCTAGTTTTTCGCACACACTGATCATTCAAATGACGATGTAGCCACCTTGTTGAAGATATTTTTCTGCCTCTAGCCGTCTTTACTCTAGTTTTTATTGCTAATACCCTACTTATTATTGATTATATCTTTGAGCTCTTTTTCAACTACTTCTTTTACCAGTGCATGTAGATATTTATTCAGCCATTCTGAGAGCTGAGGTTTTAAAAGAGATGTAACTAATTCTTCAACAGTAAGATTCGCTCTTTTTTGTTGTTTATGCTGCAATTCGTTTTGCATTTTTCCAAGCAGCGCTTTGATCTCTTCCATATTCTCTTTTAAAACTAGATGATCATTATTTTGCGCTTGTAAGCCGCTATTACTCGCTTTGTTATTACTCATTTGGATATTATCGTACAAATAAATATCTTTTTTTTCTTCTGAATTGTAGCTATGGCCATTAAATTGGTTATTGTTGCAAGCCATTTCCTCACTTTGGTCATCATTATCAATGTTCTCTTCTTTACCATTTTCTTTTTTGCCATCTTCTTCCATGTCTTCTGGATACTCTTCTTCAAGGCATAGCACATCATCATTTTCATCCTTTATTTCTGCTTTATCGTTACTTGCGTTTTTACCCGATATAGCTTTTTTTATATCTTCTAGAATATCTTTTACAGATTGATTGCCTTGTTCATCATGCATAGTGCTAATACCATTAAATTTAGAGATTTATACTATTTATTATAAAAAGCAAATTATAAACACTAGTTACATAATTGCTTTTTGCTTCAACTAAGTCTGAACGTGCTTTAAATAATGCATCTTCAGTGTCCAAAAGGTCAGATGTACTCTTTAAACTTAAGTTTACCTCTTGCTCAACTCCTTCCAATGCTAAAGCTGCTGCTTTTTCCGCTTCTTGACTTGCTTTAATAATGGCTTTTGCTGTTAGCACATTATTCCAAGCATTTACAACTGCCTGTTCTATATTTTTTACCGTTTCATAATAATCGTAGGTAGATTTTTTTGCATCCATTTTAGCTCTACTGACACCAAAAGCATTCGCTCCTTTTTTAAAGATTGGAACATCAAGAGTAAAAACTACGTGAACATTTTCTAACAGCCTGTCTAATTTTATACCGTCCTCCCCAAAATTTTTGCTTGCGCTTAGATTTAAAGAAGGAAGCCACTTGGAGCTTTCAACGATCACTTCTATTCCGGCTGCTCTTTTTTGATAAACTGCTGCTTTTAGAGATAAATTATTGGTTTTTGCTAATTGTAAACATTCATTTAGCTCTGGAACAGAAGGTAGTTTATCATTAGCTTCAGAAAGGTCATCAGCATCTTCGCCAATCAAATGATAATAAGCAATATTTGCCAATTTTAATTTACCTTCAGCATCAACTCTTTCGGATATAGAAGACGAAAATTTTGCTTTTGCTAGCAAAACTTTAGCGTTAGTAACTTCTCCAAGGGAAAAGCGTTTTTTCATAGCTGACAAATGTTCCAAAGACACGCGTTCTTTATGTTCTCTGAGCTTTAATATTTCTGTCTTTTGTAAAACACCAACATATGCTTTCACAGCATTAAGTGCAACCTCTTGTTTTAATTGCTGAAATCGCATTTTTTCTGCTTTGAGAAGATGACTTGATCGACTGAATGTGGCAAAGGTGCCGCCTCCATCTATTATCCTTTGGCTTAATATCAGGCGTTTTTCAGATAAATTAGAAGGATAAAGATTAAAACTACTATCGAAATTGTATTGCAAATTAATGTCAGGTAAAAACCCAGCTAACCCAGAAGACTTAAGCTGTTTTTCTGCGCTTTTATATTGGTAAAATTGAGACTTTATTTTTGAGCTATTTTTGATCGCTTTGCTTATAACTTCTCCCACATCGGTTGCATAGCAACTTATAGTACCAAAAATGATTGCAAGTGTAATAATCAATCGAAACATTCTACTTCCTGTGCATATTGGTTGCGCAGCTCAATTACTAACATAAATTACTTTAATAATCAATAACTAATATTGTTGACACTATTGAGAAATTAAGTATATAGTAGCTTACTATTGTTTAGTTAAATTACAATGAAAACTTTTTTCTTAAAAGAGAAACAAATCAACAAAAAATGGTTTGTCATAGATGCAGAAGGATTAGTGGTAGGAAGGCTCGCAGCATTTGTAGCGACACTATTGCGTGGAAAGCATAAACCTGAGTATACACCTCATATGGATTGTGGCGATAATGTAATTATTATCAACGCAGAAAAGGTGCATTTTACCGGGAAGAAGCTTAAAGATAAAATTTACTATAAGCATACAGGTTATTCTGGTGGTTTGAAGAAAACTACTCCAGATAATATTTTAAATGGCAAATTTCCTGAGCGTGTAATAAAAATGGCAGTAAAAAGGATGCTTGATGATGGCCCTATGGCGCGTAGACGCTTTGAAAATTTGTATGTTTATTCTGGTTCAGAGCATAGGCATCAAGGGCAGCAACCTGAAAAGATAGATTTTGCCTCTTTGAATCGTAAAAATAAAAAGTAATGGAGTAAAAATGAAGAGTTCTACAGTAAATAATAATGATTGGTCAGAAAAGACAATTAAATCAGCAGTTGATTCGCTTGGTCGTTTATATGCTACAGGCCGAAGAAAAGAATCTGCAGCAAGAGTATGGATAAAGCCGGGAAGTGGAAAATTTAGTGTTAACAAAAAAGGCGATCTAATTTCTTATTTTAAAAGAGAGTCAGTGTGCCAAATAGTGAAAATGCCATTTGTAGCAACTTCTACGTTAGACAAATATGATGTATTTGCAACTGTAAAAGGTGGAGGGCTATCTGGTCAAGCAGGTGCTCTAGCTCATGGAATAAGCAGAGCTTTAAGTAGTGTAAGCCAAGATTTGCATTCTATATTACGTAATGGTGAGTTCTTAACTAGAGATTCGCGTGTTGTTGAACGTAAGAAATATGGTCAACATAAAGCTCGGAAAAAGTGTCAATTTTCTAAGAGATAGTTATTTCATAGTGGTGTTTTTTTGTAAGTATTATACAAATATTTGCAAAAGTGTATGATATCCTCTATTTTTGTGATGAATTTAGTTGACTATCGGTGTCAACATAATATGCTATTTGTGTGATTTTTCAATATTAAGGTAATTTATGAGTAAAGAAGATATAATAAAACAATTAAAGGAAGATTGTTCTGGTCAGAATATAGATATAACAAAATCTGATTTGAGCAAGATTCATGATGCGTTTATTAAAATAATAAAGGATGAGCTGCATGGGAAAGGTGAAATACGTTTGCATGGAATAGGAACATTTTCTACTGCTATAAGTCAGGAGAAACAATGTCGTAACCCCCAAAATGGTGAGATCATGACTGTTCCTGAAAAGACAAGGGTAAAATTTAAAGCAAGCCAAACTCTTTTAAGTATTTTTAATGAGAAGGAAAAAGCAGCAGTTAGTTAGACATTATCATTTTCATTGTTTTTACTACGCTGTGTAAGCCATAAAATACAGCTTCGCTAATTAAATAGTGGCCTATGTTAAGAGCTGAGATGTGAGGTATTCTTGTCATCTTCTTAGCGTGTTTATAAGTTATTCCATGTCCTGCGTGGCATTCTATTCCTAATTTATTGACGTACTCTGCAGCATTAGTAATTAACTGTAACTTTTTCTCTGATGGATTATCACAGTAATCCCCTGTGTGAATTTCTATTATGTCAGGTTTTATCTCTAGCTTCTCAAGATATTTTAGTTGATTAATATTTGGATCGATAAACAGTGAGACTTTTATGCTAGAGCTATGCATTTCCTCTATTATATTAGAAAGTTTACTGTGCATATTCACGATATCCAGGCCACCTTCGGTTGTTAATTCTTCTCTTTTTTCTGGTACTATACTAATCAAATAGGGTTTTACCTTTTTTGCTATTTCAAGCATTTCTTCCGTGGCTGCAATTTCAAGATTTAGCTCAGTGCTAATGCTTTTTTTTAGGTTAAATACATCTTTATCTCTAATATGCCTTCTATCTTCTCGTAAGTGTACAGTAATAAAGTCTGCTCCAGCGTCAATGGCTATTTCTGCTGCTTTCAATAGATCTGGGTAGGAAGTTCCGCGTGCGTTGCGGAGGGTTGCAACGTGATCAATATTAACACCTAGTTTCACAATCTACCTCAAAAATTATTTATGGATTATACATGTTATTAGGTCTTTTGCATAGTCATTGTTTGATTAGCAATACCATAGCCGAGAGACGGGGTTGGCGAAATGTGTCAAGATGGCCTAGCATCACGCGCTGGAATGACATTTGGGAGTATGTTATCCGTTTGTCACTTCTATAAGAGCCTCAATGAATTTATTAGTTTATTACATGTCTCTTTTCATGTATAAATCTATAGAAAGTTTTATACGGAAGTTGTTTTATGAGCAAAATTATAGAAATCAGAGCGCCAAAAACTCTTGGTGGTGAGTCAGTTACGGAAGGTATAGTAAAAATAAAGAAAAATATTGGAGAAGCAGTAAAAGTAGATGACTTGATCTTTGAAATTGAGACTGACAAAACAGCACTCGAATTAACTGCAGAAGCTTCAGGGCAAATAACTGAATTTCTTGTAAAGGAAGATGATGTAATAAGTCCTGATCAATTGTTAGCAAAGTTTTCCGTGGGGGAAGTAAAGGAGGAAGCGAGAAAAGAAGATAAAAGCGAAAGTTCTGCTAAAAAAGATGCTCCATCAGCTCGCAAAATTATGGAAGAAAATGCAATTAATGCAGAAAGTGTCAAAGGAACTGGCATGGGAGGCAGAGTAACAAAGGCAGATGTGATAGGCCACATGAACAAAGCAGAACAGCCTGCAATAAAACAATACGAATTGCCAAAAAGTGTAGTGAGTGGAGAGCAAAGAGAGGAACGAGTAAAAATGAGCAAAATAAGACAAGTAATTGCTGCTCGTTTGAAGGCATCGCAAAATACTGCTGCAATACTGACCACGTTCAATGAAATTGACATGAAAAATGTCATGGATCTAAGAGCAAAATATAAGGACACTTTTGAAAAAAAATATGGAATAAAACTTGGTTTTATGTCGTTTTTTATAAAGGCAGCGGTGCAAGCACTGAAAGAGATCCCTGAAATTAACGCTGAGATCTCAGGCGATGAAATCATATATAAACATTACTATGACATAGGTGTTGCTGTTGGCACCGATAAAGGTCTTGTTGTACCAGTTATTCGAAATGCTGATCAGATGTCATTTGCAGAAATTGAGTTGACTTTAGTTGCTCTTGGCAAAAAAGCACGAGAAGGCAAATTACAAGTATCAGAAATGGAAGGTGCGACATTTACTATCTCAAACGGCGGAGTATACGGTTCGCTTCTTTCTACTCCGATAATAAACCCTCCGCAATCTGGAATACTTGGAATGCATTCAATACAAAATAGGCCAGTTGCAGTGGGCAACTCAATTGAGATCAGACCTATGATGTATATCGCTCTCTCTTACGACCACAGAATAGTTGATGGCAAAGGGGCAGTAACTTTCCTCGTTAAAATAAAAAATTATATAGAAGATCCAAATAGATTGGTTTTGGAAGTGTAGCTCAAATGAGTCATTGTTAATCTAGTATTGCTAAAAACCTAAATGTCATCTAGTTCTGCCAGTAGTTTCACAACTTCCGGGTGATCAGGACCATAATGTTTCTCAAAAATAGGCAAGGCCTGTTCAAGCAATTCCTCTTGTTTCTTGTGATCGCCCAAAGCGCCATAGGCAATACCAAGATTTGCCAGTAGTTTGGCAACTTGAAAATGATCAGAGCCATAATGTTTCTCAAAAATAGGTAAAGCTCGTTCAAACAACTCTTTTGCCTTCTGAGAATCTCCTAAATCTCTGTAAGCAATACCAAGGTTTGTAAGTGTTTCAGCAACTTCAGAATGGTCAGGTTTATAATGCTTCTCTTTAATTGCTAAAGCCCGTTCAAGCAACTCCTTTTTTTTCTTGCGATCACCTAAATCTCCATAAGCGTTACCTAAGTTTTCCAGTATTGTAGCAACTTGAAAATGATCAGAGCCATAATGTTTCTTGTCAATCGCTAAAGCCCGTTCAAGCAACTCTTTTGTTTTCTGAGGATTGCCTAAAACATAATAAGCGTTGCCGAGGTTTGCCAGTGTCATAGCAACTGTGAAATGATCAGGTCCATAGTGTCTCTCTTGAGTTGCTAAAGCCTATTCGAGCAACTTTTTTGCTTTCTGAGGATTACCTAACTTCCCATAAGCGATACCGAGATTTTCCAGTAGTTTAGCAACTTCAGGGTGGTTAGAGCCATAATGTTTTTTAAAGATAGGTAAAGCCTTCCATTCAAGCAACTCCTTTGCTTTCTGAGAATTACCTAAAGCCCCATGAGCATTACCGAGGTTTGCCAATGTAGTAGCAACTTGAAAATGATCAGATCCATAGAGTTTCTCTTTAATTGCTAAGGCTCGTTCAAGCGATTCTTTAGCTTTCTGAGGGTTACCTAAATCCCCATGGACAATACCGAGGTTTTCTAGTGTTCCAGCAACTGTACAATGATCAGGTCCATAGAGTTTCTCTTTAATTGCTAAAGCCCATTCAGACAACTCCTTTCATCTTTTAGGATTATCTAAATCAGAATATCCATTATCCATCCACATTAACAAATCTACAAGATAATCCTTTTCTATTGCTTGTTTTTCTACAGGATTTTTTGTTAGCCAATTATCTACATGTGATAAGAACACTTCTAAATGCGGCAATAATTGTCGTTTCTTAGCATAATCTTCTAATTTATCACTGTCGTAAGGAAAGCTTTCTTTCAGTAATTCAAAAGTCTTCTTTACAACTTTGTCCTTACCTTGTTTTTCTAACTCTATCCTTGTTACTTGCTGTACTAACCTGTGAATATTGACTGAACTTTGCTCTTCTCCTGAGTTAATCATCGAATATTGCTTAAGTAGTTGGATAGCATTACCTAACTTTTCTTTATTACTTTCTAATCCTAAAAATATTTCTACAGGAATGTTGTCAGGAGCAATATAGGCAATGATATCCAAAATTTCCTTAGCTTGCTGACCATACTCTAAGTTATCTTGGATTTTATCAATAGTAATTCTCCAGGTTATAAAAGTTGTCTCAGTGTAGTTATCGTTGTTGTCTTTAGGAAAATTAAAATCAAGTAATTTTTCTGTTTCCTCTTTATATCTCTTTAAGTAATCACCAATTTCAAACTTCGAACCTACATTCTTTAATGCTATATCCCTTTCTTTTATGTATGCAACTGCCTGCTGCAGAGCTAAAGGAAAATGCTGTAATGTTTCTGCTAAATTCTTTATTTCATGTTCTTGTGATCCATCCTTTACATCCAATGCTTTTCTAATGAAATCTATTGATTCTGGTTCAGTAAATGTACCCAATGTTAATGGTTTTATATCTCCCCATTTCTTATTACGAGAAGTAATCAGAACACTAGGTTTGTTATCATCAGATGATAAAAAGTGGGACGGTAAAAATTGAATAATACCAGCATCTTGACCTTCACTTCTATATTCTTCTGCGTTATCAAAAACAAAAAGACTTTTTCTCTTTGCGAAAAAAGCGTATATATCTCTTACAATAGATTCAATATCCCTATCTTCTGTAGGAATGCCTAAAAGTTCATTAGCCAACTTCAGAAAAGACCGCACCATGGTTTCATAGGTTGCAGCATTTACCAATATAATGTTGTTATCGTAATCTTTACTGTGTTCTTCAATATATTTTCTGACTAACTCAGTCTTACCTATTCCTCCCAACCCACTGATAGAAACCAGTTGCGATATTACTGTGGCTACACCTTGACTCTCTTGTATTGACTCATGCAGTTTTTCTAGCTCTGTTTTTCTTCCAGTAAATGATCCTACTGGATTTCTCACCTCAAATCGAAAGCCTCCTAAGATTTCTTCTTTCATCTTGCAAAAGAATTTTCTTCCGTCTTCATGTGTAAGAAAACGTCTCCCTTTTTCTTTTAGCCAATCTAGCATTTTTTCTTGGAAGCGAGCGTAAACATTTTTTCTGTCAATATCATTAAATTGCTCGCCCAGCTCATTCTTAATGATTTCCGCTAGTTTCATCTCATTCGGCTGATTTACTGCAAATACTAATTTATCAAAAAATTCTTTTATACTCTCTTCTAACCTGCTCTTTATTATTTGTTTAAATTCGTTTTGCCACTTTTGATTTCTTCCCAATTTCCTTTTTGAATCCTGATCTGATTTACTTTGAAGTTTTTCTATCTCCTTTTCTAATTCTGCTATCGTCTCTTCCACAGCACTCTCAAATGCCGGTTGCACTACCGAAATCATATTATTATGAATACAAGAGAACTTATATCTAGTACCGCCGTCTTTAAAAAAGACATCACTAGTGTCGATTACTTCAACTAAAATTTCTACTTCATTGTTTGGTCCTGAAGTTTTTACCTTCAACTTCTTCACTGTGTTTTGTGCTGTGCTTTGATCCAGATCAAAATCGATATTAGTGCAGATAATAAAATCTTTCAGGTTACCATCTGCAAAATCTTGATTATTTTTGATCTTTAGGTAAGAAATGAAATACTTTGCTAATCCAAATTCACCACTTTTATCTTTTGTAAGTAAGTTCCCTACTCCAATTTTCTTGTTATCTTCATCTTGTGTGTGTTTGGCCTGCAAAAAGCGGTATACTTTCTTACTACCTTGGGTACATTCAAATACTAAATCATCGAATTTCCTGGCTTCTTCTATTTCTGTACCTAAGCGAAAAGAGTGCTGATAGAGCACTCCGCGATGCAAAAATAGCATCAATACCTTTAGCTGGTAGATATTACCGTGCATAACTAGTTACCTCATACAGGCTGCTATAAATTTGTTTGATCTAGAATTAAAGATTACTAAACATCTAAAATAATGCAATAGAGTCTTTATGTGTTGATAGAAAGGCCTTCGAGGGTAGGAATTGCCTGGCAAACTCTTAACTCTTAATTCTTGATTTAAAAAAGACTTTCCAAAGACTCCCCGAATCTAATATGTCATTGCTGTAGGCTGCATTTAGTAATATAATCTCATATTAAATAAGACGTTACTTAAGTTTATGCTAGATTCTCCGCTAATTTTGACAGCCATTCTTATATTTTTCATTTTTACGTTGTCATCCTTTTTTATAAGAAAGATATTTGGGTCAACAAACAAGAAGATAATAAAATCCTTTAGGAAAATTGTTCAGCAAATAAATGCATTAGAAACAGAAATGCAGAGCTTATCTGATGAGGAGCTTGCTGGTAAAACTCAAGAATTCAAACAGGAATTGAAAAATGGGAAAACGTTAAATGATCTTCTCGTACCTGCATTTGCAGTTGTGCGTGAAGCCTCTCGAAGGTTTCTTAACATGAGACACTTCGATGTTCAACTGATCGGTGGAATGGTGCTCCATAACGGCATGATATCAGAAATGAAAACAGGAGAGGGAAAGACACTCGTTGCAACTTTAGCTGCATACCTTAATTCTTTAGAAGGGAAAGGCGTGCACGTCGTAACTGTTAACGATTATCTTGCAAAACGAGACACAGAGTGGATGAGCAAATTATATAATTCTCTTGGGGTTTCTGTTGCGTTTATCACGAATAACTTGACAGACGAAGAGAGAAAAGAGGCTTACAATGCAGATATCGTGTATTCCACAAATAACGAGCTTGCCTTTGATTACCTGCGAGACAATATGAAATTTTCTCAAGAAGACATGGTTCAGAGAGGCTTTCACTACGGAATAGTTGATGAAGTAGACTCAATACTCATTGATGAAGCTCGCACTCCGCTTATTATTTCTGGCCAGATTGAGGAAAACAATCAGATATATAAGCATATCAATAAAATAGTAACCAAATTAGTTGACTCTGATTATGAGGTGGATGAAAAGGGTAGGGCAGTGTTCCTTACTGAAGATGGTATTTCACGAGTGGAAGAACTACTCAGGTCATACAACCTCATTCCTGAAAATTCCTCGCTCTATGATACTGACAGCATGATAATGACTCATTATATAGACCAAGCATTACGTGCACATAAGCTGTTTACTGCTGATAAAGATTATATAGTAAAGGATGGCAAGGTAGTGATTATTGATGAATTTACTGGGCGTATGATGGAGGGCAGGAGATATTCCGATGGTCTTCATCAGGCACTTGAAGCGAAGGAGAATCTTGAAATTCAGCATGAAAACCAAACTTTAGCATCGGTCACATTTCAGAATTACTTTCGTATGTACAATAAACTTTCCGGAATGACTGGAACAGCAGCAACAGAGGCAGAAGAGTTTCGTGATATATACAGACTAAATGTAGTAAAAATTCCAACTAATGTACCTGTAAAAAGAGTTGATATTGATGATGAAATTTATGGCACAGGAAAAGAAAAATTTAATGCTGTGTTGAAGTTTATAGAAGAATGCCACAAACGCCTTCAACCGGTCCTTGTTGGCACGGTAAGCATCGAAAACTCAGAGAAGCTTTCTGCGCTTTTGCAAAGCCATTCTCTTAAGCATTCAGTATTGAATGCTCGTTATCATGAACAAGAGGCGTACATAATAGCACAAGCTGGAGTGCCAGGTAGTATCACTATAGCAACTAACATGGCAGGACGTGGAACTGATATTCAACTCGGTGGAAACGCTGAAATGATTGCAAAGGTAGAGCTAAAGAAGATAAAAAATGCTGATGAAAGAGAAAAAAAATACCAAGAAATAGTCAAAAGAGTAAAAAAAGATAAGGAAATTGCTATAAAAGCTGGTGGTTTATGCGTGGTTGGAACCGAAAGACATGAAAGCAGGAGAATAGATGATCAATTACGCGGCCGTTCTGGTCGTCAGGGGGATCCTGGACTTTCTAAGTTCTTTTTATCGCTTGAAGATGACCTAATGAGAATATTTGGTTCTGATAGAATGAGAAGCTTTTTACAAAAAGTAGGGTTAAAGAATAACGAAGCTATTCATCATCCATGGATCAATAAGGCACTTGAGAAGGCGCAGAAGAAAGTTGAAGCTAGAAACTATGATGTGCGGAAGTCTTTGCTTAAGTTTGATGACGTAATCAACAACCAACGTAAAGTTATTTTTAAGCAGAGAAACAATATCTTAGGCAACGAAATTAATGATTTACTTGAAGTATATAGCGAAGTAAATGAGAGCATAGTAGAAGGTATAATCCAAAGTGGCTATTATGAGGATTATATTGAAGATATAGTCAAAGAATTCCATACAAGGTATGGAATAACGCTTGATAAAGAAGATTTAGCAAAGTTTTTAAACAAACAAGAAGCTTTGAATTATATAAATGATAAGATACAAGAATTTTTTACTGAGAAAGAAAAATATTTCAACAGTCAGCACACTACAGATTTGTGGAATACGATCGTGAAGCAAGTAATGATAATGACACTTGATCATTTATGGAGGGAGCACCTTTCAACTTTAGAAAGCTTAAGACAAAGCATAAGCTTACGTGCCATGGGGCAGAAAGATCCACTGAATGAATTTAAACGCGAAGCTTTCTTAATGTTTGAGTCGATGCTTGAAAAGTGGAAAGAACTTACCATTCACCGCTTAGCACACTTTAAGTTGGCAGACAACCAAGAGATAGGCAATAGTTTACATTCTGCGAGAAATAGCAGACTTCCTAAAGTCTCAAGAAACGACAAGTGCCCTTGTAATTCTGGGAAGAAGTACAAACACTGCCACGGCGCAGTTACTGTGGTAAATTAGTAACTATGGTTGTACAGTTTGTTTATTTCCATCAACATTACTGCAGCTAACCTCACTTAGCTTACTGTTTAATGAATGCTCTGATGACTTATATGTAACTCCATAGGTAATACTACCAACTATCAGTGCAGATGCTACAGTAATTCCAATTATTGCTAGTGCAGGTAATGCAGTAGCGTAAACGAGTGCTAATGGAACTACAACAGCAGATATAACAACCCCAACGGCTCCTGCTTTTGTAGCTTTAGGCCTATGTATACATGATGGGTCTGCACCATAATTTAGCAGAAGTTTTGCCATTTCTGGATATTTACTATGCCAAGCACAACTCAAAGGGGTATATCTATTTTTATTTTGTAGATTGATATTAGCTCCATTTTTTAGTAGAAATTTCACTGTCTTTGTATGCCCGTGTTTGGCAGCATAATGCAAAGGAGTCCCTTTATCTTCATCTTGTGCATTAACGCCTGCTCCTTCTTCTAGCAAAACTTCTACTACTTGTGTATGCCCATGCTGAGCAGAATAATGTAAGGAGGTTTTTTCCCATTCATCTTGTACATTAACATTAGCTCCGTTTTTTATTAAGTATCTTACTACTTTTTCATAGCCATTTTCAGCTGCTATAAGTAATAAATTGCACTTGAGTATTATAAACGTGTAATTTATATCAAATTCGCTTTTTTTCCACTCATCATATATAAGTTGATTTTCCTGCTGCAGCTTATCTTTAATTCTATCAATTAAATTTTCCTTACTCAGATCTGGACTACTGTTGACTTCTTGTAGTATTAACCTTAATGTCATTTCCTTCTCCAAGATATAAAATTTTATTATGGCATATGAAGTGGATTATGTCAATGAAGAACTAAGAAACTGGTTCTTCTTTTTTTCTATAGCTTTAGGTTTACCTACAATTTGAAAAACAACAAATTCGTCATACCGCCTCAGTATCTCTAGATCCCGCTAACAAGTAGCGGGATGACTAGACTTTTTGATTTACTCCCACTCAATGGTTGCTGGTGGTTTAGAAGTTAAGTCATAGACAACTCTATTTACTCCGGAAACGTTATTAACAATTATACTGCCAACATTCTGTAAAAAGTCCCAAAACACTAGCGAATGCTGATCCTTATCTTCAAATGGAAATGCATCAGCCGTCATACCATCAGACGATGTTACAGCCCTTAAAGCACAAACATATCCGTATGTACGACCATCTCCCATGACGCCTACAGTTTTTATTGGTAGTAATACAGCAAAAGCTTGCCATATCTTATCGTATAGATCGTAATTTTTCATCGTATTAATATATATTTCATCTACTTCTTGCAATATTCGCACCTTTTCTTCATCGACTTCACTTATAATCCTCACTGCAAGTCCGGGTCCAGGAAATGGATGTTGAAATATTATCTCGTCTGAAAGCCCAATTTCTTTTCCAAGTAGCCTTACCTCATCCTTAAAGAGGTAGCGTAAAGGCTCTACTAGCTTCAGGTTCATCTTTTCTGGCAACCCACCAACATTATGGTGAGACTTAATTGTACTAGTGTTGTCTGAGGCATGCCCTGACTCAACTACATCAGAGTAGATGGTACCTTGCATCAAAAAATCCACATCACCTATTTTTTTTGCTTCTTCTTCAAACACTTCAATGAAAGCGTTACCGATAATTTTTCGCTTTTTTTCTGGATCAGTTATTCCCTTTAACCTACTCAAAAATAAATTTGATTTATCAACGTAGTTTATCGGAATTTCTTTCAACATAGCAATGGTCTGGTTCTTGCGTAACAACCCAGTATCGATAAAAATACAGTTCAATTGTTTTCCTATAGCTTTATGTGTGAGAGCCGCTGCAACACTTGAATCAACCCCACCACTTACTGCAGCGATTACTTTTTTCTCTCCTATTACATTTTTGATTTTTTCCTTCTGCTTTTCAATAAACGATTTCATTGTCCAGTCTCTCTCGCAATTTGCAATATCCAAGAAGTTAGAGAGCAATTTACTGCCATTTGTTGTGGGCCTCACTTCAGGATGGAACTGAGTACAGTAAATCTTCCGCTGTTCGTTGACAATTATTGCAATTGTTTGATTTATCACACCTGATGCGATAACAGTAAATCCCTGTGGTATAGTATCAACACTGTCCGCATGGTTCATTAATACATCCACTTCAGAATTAACATCCCAGGTACCCTTTATAATGGGGGATTCTTTTAGTATCTTGATTTTAGTTCTGCCAAACTCCTGTTTGAAACTCTCTTTTACTTTTGCTCCAAAATAATGACAAATGAGTTGCTGTCCATAGCATATTCCAAGTATAGGAACGTTTGTTGCCTTATTAAGTTTTATAATTTCATGTACTACTCTACTTGTTTCAGAACAATCATCATTTACAGATTGTGGTCCTCCAGAGAGAATAAACCCATTGAATTTTGATATTGTTTCAAAACTGATGTTGCTTGGAAATATTTCGCAATACACACCCATTTCCCTGACTTGTCTTGCGATAAGCTGTGTAAATTGTGAACCAAAATCAATAATGGCAATTGCTGACAATTTGCTCCTCCATATTATTTAAAAGTGATACCTGATAATAAAGAAAATAAAGAAGTAAGTAAACTAAGACCTCTTAAAAGCTTTGATGTATGACTTAAACGTTAGCTATGATTTATTTTGAGTTGACAGAAACTTTGCACGGTGGTGACTCAGAGTCCTCAGTTTTTCTTTGGGGTCAAGGCATACTTAAAAAAAATCCCAACCGTTGCAACTTTTACCGGTAATTCTTGTGCCAGCCGTAGAAGGAGCACTATATTCTTCCCCATTTTAAATAAACTTTCCCTCATTACTGACTGTAACTTTATACATTTTCTTTTTATATTCTCCAACAAGTGTTCTACCTATAAAAAGAGCTTTAATAACTTTTTGATTTTGCGTTAAGCCATCATCATCAACTTGCACAATTTCTTTAGGTTTATCTATTTTGAGCTCATTTAGTGGCTCATTACCCACCATATTGTTTAATACTTTATTTATTATATATGTTACTGCCTCATCTTTGACTTCTTCTACCCTTTTATCTACATATTTTTCTACTTCACTACGCACATGCCTTTTCAAACTTTCAAGCAAATCCTGTAAGTCGAGTAAAGTTAATTCAGATGTTTCCATAAAAACCCCCAGTTTTATTATCACGTATCAATAACACATCTAGTATACTTAAAATATCTTTAAGAAAGGCGACTCTGACCCTCAGGTAGCTAATGTTAACTACCGATATCGTACGTGAACCAAAATCAATAATGGCAATTGCTGACAACTTACCCCTCCATATTATTTAAAGCAATATCTGATAATAAAGAAAATCATGGGGCAAGTAAACTATAGCTAAAGTGGCTTAGGTTTACCTACAATTTGAAAAACAACAAATTCGTTATTCCGCTACTTGTTAGCGCCGCGGCGGTATGACGTAGGGAAACCTTCTTGGGTTAGCTATACCTGTTTTGCCACTCTGCTGAACGGATACTTTGAAAGTAGATCTATTATAGAATTGATATGAGCCTTATTTTACCCTAATCGTTTATAACCTTTGGCACTACGAAATACCCATGCTCAGGTTTTGTATTGGACAATACCTCTTCTTTAATGTTTTGAGAATTTATAACATCATCGCGTACATGAATGTCCTTGTCTATACTGCCATAACGCATAGGAGAAACACCTTCAGTATTAACTTGTAATAAAGTATCATGTATCCAATCCAGCATTGTCAGTTCTTTGGAGTAGTGATCAATCTCGTCATTTGATAACTTAATCCTTACAAGCTGTGCAATTTTAAGCATTTCTTCCTTGGTAATTGTTATTTTTCTCTTATTTGCAAATTCTATTAGTGAAGTAATAACGTCTTCTGTTGACTTAGCTGGCATCTTTACCTCCTTGGATGAAGTGAGTTAAAATATCTACGACCGAAACAACTTCTATTTTACCAGTTTTTTCAAGTTTGTGAAGTATAGTATCCGTAATCACTAATTTATCTAAAGATGAGGAAGAAATTTTTTCAACTGCACTTCCTGAAAGCACGCCATGTGTGATGCATGAAATTACGGACTTTGCTCCGCAATTTTTTAAAGCAAGGGCTGCATTACACAATGTTCCACCAGAGTCAACTATATCATCAACAATGACACAATTTTTATTCGCAACTTCTCCTATTATGTTCATTACTTGAGATGTGCCTGCTTTCTCCCTATATTTATCTACTACAATAATCTTATCACTTAACCCTATCTTGTACTTTTCCTCTAAAGTCTTTGCAAAAGCACGTGCTCTGCCAATTGCTCCAACATCAGGTGCAACAATTGCCAAATTTTCCGTGTGTATACAGTCAACAAATGCTTCAAAGCAGTTCAAATTAGTTATCGGTACATCAAAGAATCCTTCAATTTGACTTGAGTGCAAATCAATCACTGCAACACTACTTGCACCTGCAGTTTGAATAAGATTTGCAACTAATTTGGCATTTAAAGCAGATTGCATATCATTGTTCTTGATAATTCTATCTTGTCTGCTATATCCATAATAAGGAATAATTACTACTATCCTTTTGGCTCCTAATCTATTTACTGCATCAATTATAAGCAGAAGCTCCATAAGGTTATCATTCACAGGGGGAGAAAGAGATTGTACTATGTATACTTCTTGATTATATAGATCATTTGCTACTTCTACATTTACCTCGCCATCGGTAAACTTTGATACCCAAGCAGAGGATGGTTGAACATCTAGCCGGTTAACTACTGATTCCCCTAATTCTTTACTAGCATTACCTATTATTATCTTCATAATATACCAATTGAGCTTGTAAGATTATACAGAAATTATGAAATAATTGAAATGTAAGTTTCTTTATCTAGCATTCTTGTCGGCAAATTAGGTACCTCTTGTACAATGACCTGTCATTTTCACGCATTGTTTCAATATACAGACCCAAATTGAAACAACTATACAAAATCCTGCTTATGTTTCAAGATAAATGACTTTAATGAAATATAATTTACCTTACCACTTCGTTTTGATTCTCCAGTTCAACATAGGATAAATTACTCATACATTCTCCTAGTATTTCCTCCTTTTTATCATTATCTAGTCCACTGCTAAACCCCTGACACTTTTTCTCAAGAGCTAAGCGTGTAGCTATCTTACTGTTTTAGACAATAATTCCGGCAACTCATTACGAATCTTTTCCTGCTCTTCCTCAGAGAAATTGCCAAGGTTTTCCCTGGCCATTTCAGAAAATTTTTGAGTAATCGTTTCTTTTATCATTCCACCAACTTCCTGTTCATTTAGTGTAATAACTACCGATGGATGCAAGCCAGATAAAGACTCAACCATTTTATTGTATGTTCCACCTGAAGTAAGTAAAATAGCGAGGTTTAAATGGCATTAAGATCAAAATTATTGGATGAAAAAGTGGTTCACTAATAATGAGAATTGGTATTAGCTATAGAAAACTTGTATAGATTTTTTCTACTTCTGTGATATCATAAGCCTGTAATGATAAAATAAGCAAATATGGATAAGTCAGTGTATGAGATCATAGAACATGAGTATGATGTGGTAGTAGTGGGTGCAGGTGGAGCAGGTCTCAGAGCAACGCTTGGGATGGCTGCAACTAATTTTTCAGTTGCCTGCATTTCTAAAATTTTCCCTACACGAAGTCATACAGTTGCAGCACAAGGCGGAATTAGTGCAGCTTTAGGTAATATTTGTGAAGACGATTGGCGCTGGCATGCATATGACACAATAAAAGGTTCAGACTGGCTTGGTGATCAAGATGCAATAGAATATATGTGTAAAAACGCTGCTAAAGCTGTTATTGAACTTGAAAATTTTGGCGTACCTTTTTCTCGTACAGAAAATGGCAAAATATACCAGCGTTCCTTTGGTGGAATGACAACTCACTTTGGTAAAGGAAAATCAGCGCAGCGCACTTGTGCGGCAGCAGACAAGACTGGGCACGCAATCCTTCACACTCTATATCAGCAGTGTCTTAAATTCAACGCTGAATTTTTTGTTGAATACTTTGTGATTGATTTAATTATGGATAATGAGACCGGAGCATGCTGCGGAGTTCTTGCTTGGTCGCTATGCGACGGCACATTACATAAATTTCGTGCGCATAAAGTGGTGTTAGCAACAGGTGGATATGGACGTGTTTATTTCTCTGCAACAAGTGCGCATACCTGCACAGGTGATGGTAATGGCATGGTGGTGAGAGCTGGGTTACCACTTGAAGATATGGAATTTGTACAATTTCATCCAACAGGAATATATGGCTCAGGGTGCTTAATGACAGAAGGGTGCCGTGGAGAAGGGGGATACCTCGTTAATTCTCAGGGCGAAAAGTTTATGGAATGTTACGCACCAAAAGCAAAAGATTTAGCTTCCCGTGATGTGGTAAGTCGTGCAATAACAATTGAAATTAGAGAGGGAAGGGGAGTTGGACCGAAAAAAGATCACATGTATTTAACTATAGCGCATCTTGATCCGGAAATAATAAAACTCAGATTGCCGGGCATCAGCGAAACCGCAAGAACTTTTGCTGGAGTTGATGTCACTAAAGGTCCAATACCTGTTATTCCAACTGTTCACTACAACATGGGCGGCATTCCAACCAGTTATCATGGAGAAGTGATCACGCTGAAGCAAGGTAAGGAAGAAGTGGTAGATGGACTATTTGCAATTGGAGAAGCTGCATGTGTCTCTGTGCACGGTGCAAATCGACTTGGTTCTAACTCACTTCTTGATCTTGTGGTTTTTGGTAGAGCTGCAGCGCTCAGAGCAAAAGAGAAACTAAAATCCGGTACACCACATAAAAAATTGAGCTCAGATTGTACAGATTGGATAATAGATAGGTTTAGTAAAATGCGGTTTGCTTCTGGAAAGTTTAGGGTGGCAAAAATACGCAGTGAAATGCAGAACACTATGCAAAAGTACGCATCAGTGTTCCGTGTTGCTGAAGTTTTAGAAGAAGGTAAAAAAGCTATAAAAAAGGTAGCAAAAATGATGCCTGATATTTCACTTGAGGATCGCAGTATGATATGGAACAGTGATTTAGTTGAAGCACTAGAGCTTGCCAATATGATCCCACAAGCGGTTATTACCATGGAATGCGCAGCCAATCGCAAGGAAAGCAGAGGTGCCCATGCTCGTGAAGATTTTCCTGAGCGTGATGACAAAAACTGGATGAAGCACACTATAGCGTGGCTTGAAGAAAAGAAAGGGCAAATTAACGTAAAAATTGACTACAAAAAAGTTGCTGAAAAAACTCTGAGCGATGAAATTGACTTCATCGCTCCGGAAAAGAGGGTATACTAGTTATATTGTTAACCCATCTGCGGGAGATTTTGTTGATGTATCTTTCATTTCACTTTTTGGATTTCTTGCACGCTTTGTCTGTCGGTCATTGTCAGTAGAGTTCTTTGTTTTATTAGTTAGTTTTTCAAAACATTTCTTAACACCACTAAACCCTAAAGTGAGAGCAAGACATGTAGCTATAGCAATAGCTGCGAGGAATAAAGCGGCAAGGGCCCCAATGTAACCCTGAGAGGCACCATGTGCTACAGCTGAAATGAAAATAACCGTTGTTATGGATATTAATGTTTGACGGGTTCTCTTTGCTGGATCTATGTACTTTCCAGCAGCAGATACTGCTTTTCCTGTAGTAGATGCTGTTTTTTCTATAAAAGAACCTGCTTTTTCAATGCAAGACTGACATTTTTTTGAAGCAGTTTTACAGTGGTATTTTTCCTCGAGTTTCTCCTTTAGCTCTCTAACCTTTTTTTGTGCTTCTTGTGTAATTCTTGGATATTCTTTTAAATTAAGTAAAGTTAGATAATACTTTTTAGTATCAAATGTTTGACCTTCCAACTCTAGAAAACAGGGATCAGCGCCCATTTCTAGCAGCATTGCACAAAACTTTGTTGTATTGCTACAACTAACTGTTGAATCAAAAATTGTTCCTTGCTTTTGTTTTTAGCACCGCTTGTAGAGGCGTGTCTTCTTTCTGGTTGGCAGCATCTACAGCTTCTCTCAATTTATCTTGAGATATCACTTCTTTTTCTACTAAATTCAAAATCAACTCCAAATATGCAACTTTTTGCTCTCCTTTAAGTAAAGCAATATGATGTAAAGCATTGTTGCCATTTGTGTCTTTCAGGATAATATCCGCCCCTTTCTGTAGTAACTCCTCAAAAAGTTTTTTATCATTATTTTCAATTGCTGAATGTAATGGATTACTATCTGGAGTATTTATGGTATACCCTATAATTTCTTTAATTTTTGTTTCTGTATTGGTTTTTATTTCTGGTTCTAATTCAGACTTCTTTACTGACTCTGCCAATTTTTCTAAGAAGTTAAGATAATATATTTTTTGTTTTTCGCTTAACTCCTGTAATTCTTCTTTAGACAACTGCAAATCATCAATATTTGCTCCTAATTTGAGCAATTGTATAGCAGATACTATTGTATTGTCGTAGTGTGGTATAAGTTTTTTTAAAGGTGTTAAAGTTTTTCTAGGTGTGGTCTCAAAACTATGTTTTTCTTTTGTTACTTTACTAAGTAACAATGCTTGCAGTGGTGTTTGACCGTTGCCATTTTTATCGTTTACAGCTTTTTCAAGTTGTGCTTTAAGTTGCTCTTTTCCTTCCTTCTTACTCACATCTAGTACTGTATTTAAAAAATCAAACTTTTGTTTTTTCTCTAATTGTGTAACTATTAGGTGTAAAATATTATTTTACTTTTTATCTTTTACACTGCTAATATCCGTGCAACCTTTCAGATATTCTCTAAATTTCCCTTAATCTCCATTTTTGATTACTTTGAATATTGGCTGTTCCTTATCAGTAATACCCGAAATGTGGTCTTTCTCGTCAGCATGATCATCTTCAGCTTCGCTACTGTTGCCGCTTTCAATTCCACTGTCTTCACTTTTACCCGTTATCCCGTTCTCTACTTCTTGATCTTCACTTATTGTGTTAGCACTACTGATTGAATGCTTCTTACTAGCGTCATGATTATCTTCAGCTTCGCCACTGTTGCCGCTTTCGTTTTTACTCTCCATACTCCCTCTACAACCAGTTTCATTTTGATCAACGTTATCAGGATGATCTTTTTTGCTGTTCTTGTTAATAGCTTCTGAAATTACTTGTTCTATCTCCTCTTTTTTTGTTGGGTCTAGTTTTTTTGACTGTTTGATTTCTTTTTTCAATGCTGGAAGGAAGTGTTGAGTATAATACTTATAATATTTTTCTTGTTCTTCAGGTGATTCTCCTAATTTGGTTAATACTTCGGTTAATATCTTAGGACTAGCCCCTTCCTTGAACAATCCCTTGCATTTGTTGAGAGTCTTGTCTTTCCCAACTTCTGGGTGTAGGTGTTTGTGCTTTCCTTTTGTTACTTTTTTCGTTATAATGCTCAATAATTCATTGTTGTGTACTAACTCACTAGATGTAGAATTTTCTTTTGTCATACCAAAGCCTCACTAAAAACTAACTATTTGTGTATCTTTGTAGTTGTAAGTGTCAACAATTTGAGATTGAGAACTAACAACTAAAAAGCTAGTTTTAAATTTTAAAATGTTGTATATGTATTTGAAATACAGGCAGAAGAGCGTTTCTGCTAGTATCATAGTTAAACCTCACTTCAACGATTATCTACTATTTTAAATGTTTAGTTTTAAGAAAGGATAAATATTGGTATATAGCTAAAGTGAACAGGTGCAAAATTTGCTATACCGCGGCGCTAACGAGTAGCGGAATGACGGCATATCAAATTGTAGAACTTAGGCTAGCTATAGAACGTTCCCTACTAGCTTATTCATGAATTGACGTAGTATTGATACATCGCTCATTTTAGTAGCTGGGTTTTCTGTATATTCTGATTGACTTGATGATTTTTGCACCTCTTGCTCTTCTAAATCGTTGGACTTATTTTCTATATCCTTAACAGAGTTATTGCATTGTGTATCATTTTTTGGTGCGTTATCTTGAAGTGTAAGTTGCTTTTCTTCAGTAAACTTTCCTTTAATTTTTCCAAATCCTTCATAAATATTTTCTAAATTCAAGTAAATAAGATAACAAACTCCAATAACTGCTATAATAGATGAGGCAGTTGCAATTGTAATACTTCCTTGAGAAGCGCTGAATATTACCGCACAGGCTAAAGCAGTAAATACAAGCGTTGTCACTACTTTACAAACAACATTATTGACATACTTCACAATATCGCGTGCTTTTAACTTCTTGCCAAAATTGCACTTCAGTTCAGTTCTCATATCATCTGGAATAAGCGCTCTACCCATTGATTTCTCTATTCCTTTTATAATTTTATAATACTCTTTGCTCCATAATCTTTCGGGTAGTATTAACTGCTTTGGATCAACACCATTTTGCACTAATTTTACACAGAACTTGATCGTGTTATCACGGCTCTTAGGATTGACCAAATTATGTTTATCCTTTGTCGTCTTAGTAATTAGCGCTACTTGCAGTGGTGTGCGTTCTTTTTCGTTAGTGGCGTTTGCAGCTTTACTAAATTTCTCTTTTTCCACCGAATTTAAAATCAACTCTAAACATGTAACTTTTTGTTCTCCTTTGAATGAAGCAATATAGTGCAGAGCATTTTTTTCATCTTTATCTTGCACAGTAATATCTGCACCATTTTGTAAAAATAACTCTAAGGCTTTATATCTATTTGTTTTTTCAAATTTTCTATCTGTACATGATCGATCCTCATTCTTTTCTTTTATATGCTGAAGCAACTGATGAAGAGGTGTTTGTTCTTCCTTGTTAGTAATATTTACAGCATTACTAAATCTATCTTTATCTGAAATCAACTTCAAACATGCAACTTTTTGTTCTCCTTTGAATGAAGCAATATAGTGCAGAGCATTTTTTTCATCTTTATCTTGCATGGTAATATCAGCGCCATTTTGTAGAAATAACTCTAAGGCTTGATACCTGCCAGTATCCTTAAATTCTTTTTTTACTACATTTTTTATTTTATCTTTCAATGAAGATTCTTTACTCTTTTCTTGTATGCGCTGGAGTACCAGATGGAGCGGTGTTTGCACTTCTTTTTTATCATTTACAGCTTTTATAAATTGTTCTTTTTGGCTTGCTTCTAGCAATATATGGAGAAGTTTAAGTTTTTGTTTTGTTTCAGGTTTAACAATCAAGTGTAAAGCATTATTATCATCTGTGTCTTTAAGGCTAATATCTGCCCCTTTTTGCAATAGTTCTTTAAAAAGTTCTTTATCATTATTTTTAATTGCTAAATGTAATTGATAATTATCATTACTATCTGGAGTATTTATGGTATGTGGTATAATTTCTTTAATTTTTGCTTCTGTATTGATTTTTATTTCTGGCTTTAATTTAGATTTCTTTCCTTGCTCTGCTAATTTTTCTAAGAAATTACGATAGTATGTCTTTTGCTCTTCTTTTAAGCCTTGTAATTCTTTTGTAGATAATCCTAAATTATCAGAGCTGGCTCCATGCTCTAACAATTTTGTAAGAAACTTAAGTGTGTTATCATCATTTTGGACCGTATGAGACTCATGTTTTTCTTTTGTTATCTTGTTAATTAGTGCCACCTGAAGAGCGTCCTGATTTTCACTATTAATGAGTTGTGCTAAATCTTCCTTGGTGACCGTTTTTATTAGGATACCCAGAAACTTGCATTTCTGTTTCTTTTCGAGCGATGCAATAAGGTGTAAAATATTATTTCCTTTTTCATCTTTTATGCTGCTAATATCCGTATAATCTTTTAGATATTTTCTAAATTTCCTGTTATTTCCATTTTTGATCGCTTTTAGTAATTGAACATTATTATTCGTTATTCCGTTGCTTATTTCTACTTCATGATCATCTTCAACATCGCTACCGTAGCCACTCTCTGTTTCACTGTCTCTACGATCATTTTGGTTGTGGGTAAAACAATATTTGCTATCATAAGTAATTTCTGAAATTGCTTGCTTTACTCGCTCTTTTGTTTCATTTGGTGTTTTTTTCGATCGTTCTATTACTTCATCTAGCACTGGAAGGAAGCATTGGACATAATACCTATAATATTTTTCTTGTTCTCTAAGTGATTCTTCTAATTTAGTTAATACTTCAGAGCTAGCACCTTCCTCAAATAACCTTTTGCACTTCTTGAGGGTTCCATCTTGACCTCTTGGTTTTTCACGCTTGTGTTTTTCTTTTTTTACCTTTCTCTCTATAGTGCCATACAATTGCTTGTCTTTTCTATCCTGCTCTCGCTTTTTATTTTTATCTATGCATTCGTCTAATTTATCTGCATTAGTAGCTAGTGCGCTTAGATCTATACCCATACTAAAACCCCAATATTAAAAGCTATTTAAGTTGTCAGCACTAAACTAACAACCAAGAAGTTTGACTTTTAAATTGAGCTAAACGTTGTATATGTGATCAAAATATAGGTAGAAAGGCAGAAAACTAGTTTCTATTAGAAAATCTGTTATCATAGTCAAATCCTCACTTGAACAGTTGTCTACTATTTTAACCATTTAATCTTAAAAAATAATAAATATAGCTAAAGTGAGTAACTGCAAAACGTGCTACTGGCTAAAATATAGCTAAACTGACTTACGACAATTTGAAAAACCGTCATTCCGCTACTCGTTAGCGCCACGGCGGTATGACGGTTCGCGGCGGTATAGCTATAGGATAAGAAACTATAGCTGCAGATCGATGCTTTTATAAATCTTCCAGACTTGGTTTTTCTTTTAGTTTTTTAAGTCTTTCTTTATTTAGTATGGAGCTTATCTCTTCTACACTTTTATCAATATCATCATTGATTATTACATAATCATATTTATCACGTTTGCTTATCTCTTTTTGAGCTTCGGCTAATCTGCGCTCTATTTCGCTTGCATCATCACTATTACGCTTTTGCAAACGCAACCTAAGCTCTTCCATTGAAGGGGGAAGTATAAAAACACTCACAACTTTTTTTCTCATGAGCTTGAATAAGTGAAATGCTCCTTGCCAGTCTATGCTTAGTAAAACGCTTATTCCACTGCTCAGGTTTTGCTCTATAAAATCTCTTGGTATACCATAAAAATTCTCAAAAACTTTGGCGTATTCAAGCATCTGACCAGCTTCGCATAACTCGTGAAATTTTTCTTCGGTAACGAAAAAATAGTCTTTTCCATTTATTTCGCCGGGGCGAGGCTTGCGCGTAGTCGTAGAAACAGACCTAACTAAATTAGTTGATCGCTCAAGTAATTTTGCTGATATAGTAGTTTTTCCAGCTCCAGAAGGGGAGGATAGAACCAATAATACGCCCTCACTTTTTACGGTCATTTTTCTTTGCATTTTTTAACATGGCGCTTTTTTGATCAGAGTTTAAAAAGCTAGAACCTTCTAAATTAGAATTTGATAAGTTGGTGCCAATGAGAGAAGAGTTATCAAAGACAGTATAGCGCAAATCGGTTTTTTCAAGATTTGCCTTATTCAAATTAACGTTTACAAACTTTGCTCTACTCAATGTTGAATTAGAAAAATCAGCATTTTCTAAATTCATATTCTTAAATTCAAAGTAAGAATAATTTACATTAAATTTTTCACCCTGTGATATTTTCTCTTGCAAATCTCCAATTGAAGTTATAGCATTTTCTAACCCTGCAAGTTTTTTCTGCCCTTGATTGTCAATCAAAATTGAATTATCGAACTTGCAATCTGTTAAATGAGCATCAGCAACTGAACTTTTATATATGCTTGAAGAGTGAAAAGACATATCACTAATTGTTGAATTGCTCAAGTTGCTAAGAAAAAAGCTAGTTTTCCTAAAGGCATTAGCGTGAAGCAAAGAAGATCTGAAATCGCTTTCAATAAAATTTGAATTAGTTACTTTTAAATTGGACCAGCTCGAATTATCAGCTAATAAATTAAAGAATGTTGAATTTTCTATTTCACTGGAATCAATATTATGGTGAAAAAGTGTACTGTTATAAACTTGAGAGTCTTGGATTTTTATCTTATACATTGAAGTTGTAGAAAGGTCTGAATCTTCTATCTTCGCAGAGGTGAATAGTGAATGGTCAAAAAATGAGCCATTCATGTCAGAATTCGCAACTTTAGTATTATGAAACTTTCCGTGACGAATGTCAGCATTAGAGACATTAACTTGATGCAGTTCACTAAAACTAAAATCAATATTGGATAAATCAGCATCCTGAAGACTTGCTCCAGAAACATATACATGTTTTATCTTGGAACCATTTAGTATAGATTGAACAAAACTTGAATTATCGTCATTCACATAGGAAATTTGTGTGTTGCTTAAATTAGCTTCGCCGAAGTTACTGTTAATTATGATAGAAGAATTAAGGCAGGCATCGGAAAGATTGCTACCTGTAAAGTCTGATTCTTTTAACTCTGCACCATATATGTTAGCATTTTTTAATGAAGAAAATTGTATCTTTAATTTATATGCATCCACTCCAAAGAAACTTGCATTATCAAGGTTATTTTTCTGCATAACAGTATCGTTTATTTCACTATCATTAAAATTTACGTAGCTAACATTCGAGTTTGATAAGTTGGAGAGATTCATTTTCACATTCGAGAAATTAGTATGCAAACCAATTACGTTGTGCATACTTACTTTTTTGAGATCGGAACTGATAAAATCAGCATAACTAACATGAGACTGATCAAATACGATATCTGTTAAGTTTGCAGAAACAAATTTTGTAAAACTCAAATTTGTACCTTTTATTTTAATGCCACGTAAATTAGCATTGGAGAAATTAGCACCACGTAAATCAACATCAATAAAAGACACGTCGGATAAATCGGTGTTAGAAAAATCGGCACCAATCAGACTTACTCCATCAAAAACAGATTTACTTAGGTACAGTTGGCTAAGATTAGCTCCATTTAAGTTAGAACCAAAACCTTTCTTAAAATCTTCTGGCACGCCCTCTTTGTGGCACTGCACCAAAAATTCAGCAAAGTCTTTTTTACTGTAAGATATGTATTTTGCATCATGTAGAGCGTTTAAAAAATCACTAATCTGATTTTTTTCATCATTTGTTTCGTTTCCATAACATAAATGACCAACTAAAATTAATATCAAAAATCTAATCATCTTGCTTATCGCACTGCGACTCATTGTTTTCTTTCGTTTTCACAGCCCAATCGTACATTGCTGAGCTTTCTTTATTGTCTATTTTTCTATCCTCCAAAAGGTGTGGCATCATTTCGGCAATCGCATTTATTATATTGATCTGCTTTTTTTCGATTGCTATATCAATTGGGGATTGAAAATTATTATTAACTACTCTAAGATCAGCGCCTTGTAATAAGAGAAAGCGCACTATGTCTACCTCACCTTGTTTAACTGAATAAATGAGAGGAGTATCACCCAATTTATTTCTAAACCTTAGTATCTCTTGAGTTGTTAATCCAATTTTTTCTAGCTTACTCATTATTCCTCTTAAGCAAGGTAAGTTATTTTTCTTAATACAGTAAAAAAATTGCTTACTGTAATCATCAATAAATACAGTTGTAGGAAGATGCTCATTAAGGCTATCATATTGTCGTTTATATATTGACTTGCTTTGTATATCTTTATGACCCCATTCTTTTATTGGTTCTCTGTTTAGCTTTGTCCATTTTTGTAAATTTTTCTTTTCACTTTGCTCTTCTTCATCTTTTTTAGTTATAGGTTTTACTCTATTGCGGTCCTTAGAATTATTGTTTGTTTCTTTCACTTTTTTTTCTTCAAACTGATTCTCTACTTTTTCTTTTTTTCCCTCTAATAATTGACTCGCATCACTTTTTGAAAGTTCATTATCTTTTATATCAATCTTCTGATCAGCTTGTAGATTTTTTTGCGGGTCAGTTGTATTCTCATTTAAATCAGCACTTAAAGGCAAAGGCTCTGGTTTCAAATCTTTATTCACTTCTTTATTGGCCACATTTGGTAAATTTCGAGCAAATTCGCCTGTACTTTCTTCTAGCTGGTCATTTGGCAAATCTTTATCAATCCTTTCACCTTCACTTATAGTTTTTTCAACCACAGAAGCTTTATTCTCGTTGTGTTGCAGTTTCTCTTTATCGGTTACTCTTTTGCTCTCAGCCTCTTGTGTTTGTTTAGCATCGACGTTGCTTTTCAACTCATCTTTTTGATTTGTGCTATCTTGCTTCCTTACACCTACATTTTCGTTTTTATGAACTGATTCAATTTTCTTTTCTTCAAATTGCTCTACAGCAAATAGGCTCAGTGATCCAAATACAACAACTAATAATACAAAGTATAAAATACTCTTCATAAATATTCCAAGCATAAGCTTAATTAAGATGATACTATAATCAAATGATTAATCTACAGTAAAAAATGCCTTAGGATTTTATTTATAAAAAACCAATAGATTTTTTGCATTACTTTTTCTGGGTAAGGTCAATTGTTTCTTAAACCTCTCCCCTAAACGAATACACTGTAGAAGGAGGAGTTTCTTCTCCCCAGAAAGCTACACATTAAACCTAAAGTGTATTATATCGCCATCTTGTACGATATAATCTCTGCCTTCAAAGCGAATTTTTCCTGCGTCTTTGCAAGCTGATTCACTTCCATACTTTATGTAGTCTGCAAAGCTTATAGTTTCTGCTTTTATGAAGCCTTTCTCAAAATCAGTGTGGATTACACCTGCTGCCTTATCAGCTGTTGATCCTATTTTTACTGGCCATGCCCGTGCTTCTTTGGGGCCCACAGTAAAGAAAGTTATCATACTCAGCACTTCATACATAATACGCGCTACTCCATCAAGGCCTGATTCTTGTAAGCCAAATTCTGATAAAAAACTCTGTTTTTCCTCTTCACTATCAAGATTTGCAATATCTGCTTCAAGTTTTGCTGAAATGCAATAAAATTTGCTTTTATTTTCCTCCGCCATTCTCTCTACCTTTTGAGATAATTCATTGCCAGTTATAACATTTGTATCTTCAAAATTGCAAACGTACATAACGGGCTTTGTTGTCAGCAATTGAAGTGATTTCATTTCGGCTTCGTCCATGTTTTCCAAACTTCTTGCAGGTTTACCGAGTTTTAAAGTAGCTAATACCTCTTGCATTAATTCAAGTTGTCTCTTTAGCTCTTTATCACCTTGTTTTGCTTTCTTTTCCAATTGAGGAAGCCTTTTTTCTATGCTATCAATATCAGCTAGGATTAATTCCATTTCCACCACTTCAGCATCTGATATTGGATCTATTTCATTGTGTACATGGTTAATATCATCATTTATAAAGCACCTAAGCAGATGCACGATGGCATCAACTTCTCTGATATGGCTTAAAAATTTATTGCCGAGTCCTTCACCTTTGCTTGCGCCCTTTACAAGACCTGCAATATCCACAACTTCTAATTGATTATAAATTATCTTCTCTGAACCGGCAATTGCTGCGATTTGTTTCAAACGCTGATCTTTTATCGAAATCTTGCCTATATTTGGCTCGATTGTGCAGAAAGGATAATTTGCAGCTTCGGCTGCACTTGACTCTGTAAGCGCATTAAATAAGGTTGATTTTCCTATGTTTGGTAACCCAACTATACCACAGTTAAAGCTCATATTTGCTATGTAAAATTATAACTATTGCATAATTTAAAAATTTCTGCTATACTTAATTAGTTACTTATTGACAGTTTTGTTGGTATAGTAATATATAGCTTAAATTAAGGTAAAAACTATGCTTCAATCTAGGGAACGGAAATTACCAACTAATAGTCAAGTAGTTAAGTATAATACTGCGGGCGACGGCAATTGTTTTTTTCATGCTGTGTTTGGTGATAATAGCTCTGGTCCATATAAAGCTGAAAGAGCGCAAGATATGAGAATGGAATGGCACAAATTTTTAAGTCAATTTACATCTTTAGATGATGTAAGTATGCCAGCTCCTTTAAGAGCTCAGCTAGAAAAGGTTTTTAATATGTTTTTAAACAAGCCAGGGGATTTAACTGGTAAGTCTGATAGAATAAAGGAGTTGGTTGAGCAAACAAATAGGAAAATTAAAAATGCTGAAGGTAATGTGAAGAGGTTAGTAAGTAAAGCTGTTAGCAAATTTAATATATCGCATGATCAAGCTATGCGTGATTTAAGAGAATATGCAGAGGCCCTTGGTGAAAATGAGTACGATGTCCAATATAACAGTGAATTTATTACATGCTCATTTCTTGACAAACCTGAACTCTATCAAGCCTATCTAGGAGCAATAGAAAATAAAAGGTATTTTCCTTTCATTGAAGAAGTTCAGATATTAGCTTCTTTAGCTAATATTGAAATTAATGTCCATTGTGAAGTTAGCGGTAGAGAGAAGCAACAAAAGTTTGAGCCAGATCCACAAATGATAAATAATGATGATCAGTTAAATCAGGTATTTAATCGTGAGAGTTATAAATTAAATGACGAGTTATGGGGTAGTAAAGAGCGAGAAACAATATATCTTGGAGGGAATCATTACTCTAGAGCTGAAATTGTAACTCAAGAATTAATAAGACAGCAGCAAGAGCAAGAAGACTTTCTATTAGCAAAAAAACTGCAGCTAGATGAGATCTTAGAATATTGTAACGTTTCAAAAGACAACCCTAAAAGAGCAGAGGTTGAAAAGAGATTTGATGAGTTATTGGCAGAAAATGCTAATGGAAAAATTTGTGATGTTGTAGAGCAGTGCGTTAGTGATATAAAGCAGCGCATAGAGCGCTCTGAAGAGCAAAACCCTTCAAGTTTACTAAGTTCAAGATGTGGTACGGAATCGATGGCAGAACAACCATTTCATCAGCAGCAACCAATACTTGTAAAGTAAATCTTCATAGCCCTGTATATTTTTATATAGGGCTTTTGCAAGCATTTCATATAATATGAACTTGCAGTACGTACTAACCTAAATGCAAGTTGACCATGAAACTAGTTTAATCATTGATGCTATAGAGAAATTTGGTGGTGAGGCTAGGCTTGTCGGCGGGTGTGTGAGAGACTCAATTTTGCAGCGTGATGTCCATGATATTGATCTCGCTACCAATTTGCTTCCTGATCAGGTGATGAAAGCGCTAAAACTCCGTAATATAAAAACTATTCCAACTGGCTTAAAACATGGGACTATAACTGCGGTTCTAAATCAAAGATCTTTTGAGATCACAACACTAAGGCATGATGTGAAATGTGACGGCAGGCATGCGAAAGTAGAATTTACTAATAATTGGCAAGCTGATGCTTCAAGGCGTGACTTTACATTTAACGCTCTATATGCAGATAAGCATGGCCATATATATGATTACTTTGGTGGTATAGAGGACTTAAAGGCGCGAAGGTTAAACTTTATAGGCAACGCTGAAGATAGAATTGAAGAAGACTATCTACGTATTTTAAGAGCATTTCGTTTTCATGCAAAAATATGTGTCGGAGATTTGAGTGATGAAATACTAAGCGTATGCAAAAAGCATTCGCATATGATCCAAAACCTCTCTGGAGAGAGAATAAGAGATGAAATACTTAAATTGCTGGAGTGCAATGATCCTTTTCCAACACTTAAGAGCATGCAAGAATCTGATGTTTTGCAAAAGATTATCCCAAAAGAAGTAAAATGCAAAATTCTGTCTTCGTCACTTCTTTTCGGCACTGATGCACTAGTAAAATTAGCGTTACTCCTTAGGACCACCAAAAATGACAGGCTAAGTCTTGGAGAATATGTAAGTAAGTTTCTACGTCTTTCAAACAAGCAAAAGAAAAAGCTGTTATTTTTATTATCCAACGATATCAAAACAGAACTCTCAGAAAAAGAGCAAAAAAAATACATATCTTTATTTGGTAGAGAATTATATTGTGATTTAGTAAAAATTTGTGGTGTTGAGTCTGGAGAAAATGTTGATAAATACATTTCGTTTGCTAATACATTCAATATTCCAAAATTTCCTTTATCTGGCGATGATTTAATAAGTATAGGTCACCAGCCAGGAAAAAGTTTAGGTAGGAGCTTGGAGTTGCTAAAACAACATTGGGAAGACAGCTCCTACACTTTAACAAAAGAGGAGCTGGTGCTTTATGCTAAGAGCCTACTCTAACTGCTTTCCGACTGTTCAATGAATGTATGCTTGCAATATTAGTGTGACTCATCGAGGAATTAGGTGTGTATTCTTTTTTAGCTTTTTCTGTTAATTGGTATTCGTTTACTCCTCCTTGAGTTTGATTACACATTTTCTGATCTGGAGATAAAAATTTATCTCTTATGCTTGATGTCAGCTGTAACTCTTGAATCTTATCTGAAAAAAATCTCATTCTAGCTTCTACTAGCTCTTTCACAACAATTTCTTTAAGTAATTCTCCTGAGTCGTTATTATTATTATTTTTGCTATTAAAGCTGTGCAAGATAGAGTCTACAATCTTATTTACCCCTTCTTCTTGTTTGTTAAATTCTAATTTTTTTACGCATTTTCTAACAGAAGATGACAACTTGGCTTTTAACGTGCCATCTCATAGTTCTTTACCTACATTTTTTCCAATGTGACAATGTTCGTTGACAACTTCTTTAACCTTGGCTTCTATGATCTCCCTTGCGGATTGTTTCAAATTACTTTCTAATAATTCAAGCAGCTTACTGCTTTCAAATTTGCCATCATCTTGATTTAATAGAGACTTTATAGTTTCATTAAGCACGTTATGGCAAAAGTGCTTTTCTTTAAATTCAGGAAAACCTTTTTTTAACTCCTCGTTTTTCCTAGATAAAAAGTTATTGAGATTCTTATCCCCAAAAAGCTTAGAGAAAACCTTTGAACCGTTTGACTGAGTTGATTTCATAGAACCAGTAGTTGATTTTGCAGTAGATACTGTGCTTACCAAACTCACTGTATCTGACGCTTTAGTTTTTGTTTGTCCTTGTGATTTTTGAGTTTCTCCATCAATATCTTCTAACCTTTTATCAACATCCTTTAACTTTTCTTCCAACTTTTGTTGTTCTTGATTATTTAACAGTTGTTGTTGCATTATTTTTAATTGTTCTTCCATGTTTTCTTTTTCTCCCTGTAGTTTCTTAATATCAGCTTTCAATTGATCTTCTACTTGCTTCTGTTCCGTTTTTAGCTGCTCAATCAACTTCTCTTGTTCTGCAGGTTTTTGATTTTTTCCTTGTAAATCTTCATCTAATCCTTCATTTAACCGCATTAAACTATTTATTTTCATATCGATTCGTTCAAATATCAACTGAGATTTTTCCTCTGATTCTGCTTGGAGATCTTCATAATCTTTTTTGCATTCTGCAAGTTTAGATTCCAAATCCTCATTTTCCTTTTTTAAGAAGGCATTTTGTAAACGTTCAAGTTCTAGTTCCTGATTTACACCCTCCAGTTGTGCATTCAATTCTTTATCATCTTCTGTGCATACTTCTTCCATATCATTGTAGTCTTCATCAATGAATTCATCATTTAATTTAGCATCAAAACTCTCATCAGTAGATCCACTACTTACTTCAGAGTAAATTCCTTCATCTTCACTCATTATTTCACTCTGGCTCCCTTTTTCTGCCACTTCAGGTTTTAAGTCAGCTCCAATATTTCTACCCGTTGTTTCAACACATTCGGTCTGCATTATCGTATCTTGAAATGTTACTTTATTAGATAGAATATTTTCCGCCCATTTGTTCCATTTCTTTGGTAGTATTCGTCCAATCGTTTTTAAGTACAACCAAGCAAATACAATAGACCAACTGTATTTTTTTTCCTTTCGTTTAACATTAATTTCATAATTAACCGTATTGTTAGTATTTAGCATAAAATTACCTTATTCTCTAACTTCGATTTACAGAAAATTTTAACAGTAGTAAAGTTATATATTAGTATAAATGTTAAATAAATACTAACGCAAGTATCAAATTATGGTAAAGTCTTTGCCAGCCTAATACACTTTAAGCAGAAATGTACATGTCTATAAGTACAGCATTTACTTTTTCTATCGCTCTTGCTAACATTTCCTGTTCATTGTTCTGATTTTTCACATTGATTACCTGAGCAGCTAAGTTTGCAGGAAAAGTGACCAAACTGACTTCCCATAATTCCACTTGTTTTAACACTCTAGCTCCGCTTTTATGATCAACATCATACTATATAGGTATATAGCCGATGGAAAGTCCATTGATTACTCCAGTTTTGAGCATTAAGTACGCTTCCTTTGCTTTTTGGATGCCCAAAAGTAAGTGTGCGGTTATATACAGGCCAACATCATTTTCGCAAATATCTATAATATTACCTATAGGTTCACCTGGATTGTGCTGCCAAAGGAGTTTTATTTTATTTCTGTTTAAATTTTCCTTAAATGCTCCGGGTAAGATCAGGTCATTTTGTTTATCAACTATATTAAAAACGCTAGCATAACCAGAAAATACACCGTTTTCTCCTATGCTTTTTATTGACAATGGTGAATAGAGAAATTTCTTATTCATAAAGCCTCCTGTAGTATTGGGAATTTTATTTCGCAATGCACTGCGATATAATTCTATTATATGCAGCGCTCTAAAAGGGGGGAGCACTTTTCTTAGTTACTAAAAACGCTAACTGGAATCCAGATTGGACACTGGGTTATAAAAGTATAGCTTCTACGTCATGCCACCGCGAACCGTCATACCGCCGCGGTATCTCTAGATCCCGCTAACAAGCAGCGTGATGACGGTTGTCAGGGTAGCTGTCATCCGAGTAGCTTGACTACTTGGATCCAGAAAACTTAACTCTAAATAAGTGGCTGCATAATAAAGACTAGATTCCAGACTGGAATGATATCATAGGGGCACTGGGATGACAAAAAAAGGAGCACTGACCATTTTCGGTCTCTTAAATTGCTTTAGCTACAAACATTAAGAAATTTACCAAGTGGAAAAAAAGGCAAAAGAAGCCCCGTGGTGCGAGTTTTGACTCTATATTACTGTAAGTGGCGCTGTAATAATGTGCTAACGCTTAAAATAAGCGCGATTTGGCTGAATGTAGAAAAATTTTAAAAGACATGCAGCCGCTATAATTTTATGTAATCCGCCAAAAAATACCCTAAGTTTTTTACTGAATTTTTGTTGTTGAACCTGCGCAGATCAAAAACAAGTTTTGAGTCATAAACACCCTTAATACTACAATAAGGGGGCCGACGGAGTTTGTCAAGCAATTTTTTAGCCCTGTCTCCTTGCTATAATGTTCATATCGATAGAAAAGCAAAAGAATAGAATGAAATATCAAGTGATATCCTCTATAATTAAATTTTTTGAATGAAGAGATGACGATTCGTGTAGGAATTAATGGTCTGGGTAGAATAGGCAGAGGCGTATTGCGTGCTATTTTCGAAATAGAAGAATATAGCAAACAAATAGAAGTTGTAGCTGTCAATGGATCGCTCAGTGCAAAGCAGCATGCACATTTGATTAAATATGATTCTGTTCATGGCAAATTCAGTGGTGATATTGACTTTAATGAGTCTCAAAATTGGCTATCTATAAATGGCAGAAAATTTTCTTTATATAGAGAACGGAGCCCTGAAAATATTCCTTGGAATGTTGATGTAATACTTGAATGTACTGGTGCATTTAACAAGCGTGAAGAAGCAATAAGGCACAATGCAGAGAAAGTGATTGTCTCTGCTCCAGTTCCAGATGCTGATGTAACTATAGTTTATGGTGTGAATAATGATATGCTCAAAAAAGAGCATAAAGTAATATCAGCAGGTTCTTGCACTACAAATTGCCTTGCTCCGATTGTGAAAGTCCTACACTCTAATCTAGGTATAAAAAGTGGCTTTATGACTACTATACACGCCTATACGAATGATCAAAATGTTCTTGATGGCAATCATAGAGACTTATGCAGAGCAAGGGCTTGCGGATTATCTATGGTGCCAACTACAACCGGGGCAGCAAAAACAATTGGTTCTATAATTCCTGAATTAAAGGGAAAGCTAGATGGCACTGCCGTCAGAGTTCCAGTTAGCAATGTTTCTATGGTTGATTTTAAATTTACGACTGATAAGAAAGCGACCGTTAAAGAAATAAATGAAATGTTTAAGGATGCAGCAAGCAATGTGCTTTCTGTATGCACGGAACCTTTAGTTTCAATAGACTTTGTGCATAACCCTTATAGCGCAATTGTGGATTCAACTGGTACATATGTTACAGGCGACATCTGTAGAGTTGCGGCGTGGTATGACAATGAGTGGGCTTTTTCGCTGAGAATGTTAGACATAGCATTATTGAGCCATAGTAAAGTATGAATGGAAACCCAAACAAATATGCTTCATTTTGTGAGCACTTTGCGGAACTCAGAAAAAGAGTTATCTTTTGCTTTCTATTTTTTTGCGTTACTTTTGGTTTTTGTTACTACTTTAAGGAAAATATATACCGTTTTTTACTTGCACCTTTAATAGAAGCAACAAAAGATAGCGAAGGTTTTTCTTTAATTTACACAGACTTAACAGAGGCATTTTTTGTGTATCTTAGAGTCGCAATAATGAGCGCACTTTTGTTTTCTTTTCCTGTGTTTGCATGGCAATTCTATATGTTCTTAGCACCTGGGTTATATAAAAGTGAAAGGGCAGTGTTGTTGCCATACTTAATTGCAACCCCGGTTTTATTTGTAACGGGAGCTACTGTAGTCTATTACTATATATTTCCTTTAGCCTGGAAGTTTTTTATCAATTTCGAACACAGTGGTAAATCCTTCGATATACCGATAGAGTTTATGCCATCAGTTAGCGAATATTTAGACCTCGTTCTCCAATTTATGTTTGCATTTGGCACTGCATTTCAAATTCCAGTAATACTCACATTGATGGTGAGAGTAGGGTTACTCACTACACAAAGTTTGTCAAATAAACGCAGAATCGCGATAGTGGTAATTTTTATTATCGCTGCAATCTTAACTCCACCTGATGTATTAAGCCAAGTAGGGCTTGCAATACCAATGCTGATTCTATATGAATTGTCCATTTTAATATGTAGGTATATTGAGAAGAAGGCAAAGGTTTGAATAAATATGCATTTGTAACGTTCTTTTTCGAGCACGAGCACCTTTTTTTTGTTTAAATGTGTGTGATAATTACTAAAGAATATTTAATGCGATAGAAATTGACAATAGCTTAAGTGAGCATAATGTAATCGATAAAATAAAGGAAGAATTACGAGGTACATATATATTTAAAAGGTTCCCGAGCAGAGAAGCCAAAAATTTTTATACAATACAATTATGAAAGCTTTTTTTCTGATGAAGAACTCAGTTTTTGTTTAAAAGAAGAGCCGGAATATTGGGATAGGTATCTAGATGAAGTAGAAAAAATGAAAAAAGAAAAGATTGGTAATAATGTTACATTCTATGATATTTTGACAGGCAAGAATGATGAATTAGCATCTCACGTACGAAAGGCAAAGCATTGGAAGATGACTATAAAAGTAAATTTCCTATATATGCTAACGATCTAGAACGTCAATTCAAAATAGGAAATCAGAGACTGGATGCTTTAAATGTAGGCGAGATAGTTACTAGACATTTTGATGGTTTTATGCGGAAAGAGGGTCCATTCAATTTAAAAATCGCTGAATATTTAAGTAATGAAGATATAAAAAACTTGAGAAAAGCAGCAATCCAAACTATGGCTGAAGATGATTGTAAACTTGGAGAGCCTGATAAAGATGGAGAAAGTCCATCAGATGAGGATGTAGCTGCTTAGTTACTTACTGGTGCAAAGAAAGATACACTAGTAACTGAGGTTGCAGGTAATGAAGGGTTACAAGAAGCTGTAGTAGGTAATCAAGATTTAAGAACTGCAGTAACAGACACTTTGAAGGATGATGGAAATTTTCAAGCTGCTGTAAAAAGAGATCATGATAAAGAAGCACGTAAGTCTTTAGAAATTGGTATCATTTGTGGTGTTATAGCTGCATTGGCAGTCGGTGTTGGGTGTGGTGTTGCCGGCGTTCAATTATCAGTATTAGCTATAGTTGGTATAGATGTAGCTGCTGCGCTGGCAGTTGGACTTGTTGCTGGTGGTATTACATATGCAATATCAAAACCTAGTAATAAACTAGATGAACTAAACTTAAACAAAGAGCAAGCGAGTGCTGCTCACTCTAGATACTAATATATAATACTTAAAGAGATACTTTAATACTTTCTCTTAAGTACTAATCTGGAGGTTCGACAAGTTGCTGTTTAAAAGGTTGGGAAGTAGTTTTATTAGCATTGAAAATTACATAATATACATTATGGAAAATAAAATTACATAACATAAGAAGCAACGCTAAAAATAAAATCACATAATATAGCAAACTATAAAACATAGTATAAAAAGAGCTATTTCAGCAAAATTTTAAACAAATAAAATTCATTAGCTTCACAATTGGCACCTTACGAGAAAAGTACATTTGATATACAGATTTAAAATACAAGTTAACGAATTATTATGATTTTTACCAAGATAATAATATAGTAAGGTTTGGTAGTGAGGTATCAAAATGGGAAAATACACTAAAGATAATCACGATTGTGCAAATGATGGCACTTGCGGGCAATCTATAACGGATTTTAGGATTGGTAATTCTGACATTTCTTTTTTTGATAGTAACAAAAACTTAATTGCCAAAGTACCTAAACTACCAAAGTATTCTAGGGATAAATATGGGCATCAATTGTATAAGGAAGCTGAGTCAAAGCAGTTCAATTATTTTTCCACAAATATACATGATGTTTTGTCTAACAGCTTTACCGTTAAATACAAGTATATAAATTGTACTATAAAATATGACAACTTATCTGAGCAGGAACAAAACCAAATAGAAAAAGACATTAAAACTGCCTATGAGGCATTTAAAGAAAAGTTTTGCTTGAAAAATAGTAATGCAAGTTACAATATAACGGTTCACATTTTTAATAATAGAAGCGATTATACAAAGTATAACAATCTTCTCGGCTTAGATAAAGATGGTGGTCCAGGATATATTACACGAGGAGTAACAGATTATCAGAATATTCTGACATATAAGCAAAGTGCCATGGATTTTATTCTAGGTCATGAGCTAGGCCACATATTTCAATTGTGTTTTTCACCATCGGCAACAGTCAAAGCTTTGAGTATTCTGGATACTGAACTCATAGCAAATGTTGTTGGACGAGAAGTAGAAGAAAAAAATTATAAAGCTATTTGCAAGCAGATGGGTGTAGATGAATATAAAGACCATGGATCGATGTTTAGTTTTAAATACAAAGGTACAACTGGTAGTATATACCGCAAGGACCTTTCAGAAGAAGAAAAATTTCAAATTATACAACGTGTCAAGAATTCTGGACTAGATGAATATGAAGATCGTGGATGGATGTTTAGTTTTAAATACGAAGGTACAACTTATAGAGCAGAACACAAAGGTTTTCTTTTGGTAGAAGAAGAAAACCTTCGATTGATTCAAGATATAAAGAACTCTCATGAATTACTCATTAGCGAGTGTTACAAATTAGGGGGCGAGAGCGCAACTTTAAAAGTTTATATTGATGTTGATGAACATAAGGACATAGAGAAAATGTATTTTCATAATCCAGACAAGAATATATCTGAATGGTTAGATAAGACACTTATAAGCAGAAGTAAACCTGAAGTGGATGTGGATGAAATAGAGCAACCCAGTAATTTCTTATCCAATATTTTTTCAGCAATTAAATCCGTTATTGATTCTATCTCATCATTCTTTTCATGGTTATTTGGGTCTAAAGAGGAAGAACAATTTGATAACAACCTTTCTTTGCTTAACTTATCAGAAGAACAATCCGATGACAATCTTTCTTTGCTTAAACCTGATGTTAATCAAGATGCTGACGAAAACTACGTAGGCAATTACTCACTATGTAATCATGATTATCACCAACATGATGACCTAATATAGTAAAATAACGAACTTTTATCCCCTACCCTTCTAGTTGTATTTATAACTTTGCAGATATGGGAGGCGATAAAGGGCACTTAAACAACTAGATAAAAAAACTAGGTGGATCATTCCGAAATTCTTGCATTTTTTGTCTATAATTTTGTAAAGAAATAACTTTTACTTTATCATAATCAAGTTTCCAGAAAGAGAGTGGTATTGCTTAAATAATTAGATAAAAAATCAGGTGGATCATTCCGAAATTCTTGCATTTTTGTCCATAATTTTGTTAAACAACTTCCCTTTTGGTCATGTCGAACCAAATTTCTTTTTCACACCACCTTTTAAGCCACCGATGACAGCTTCGTTAGTTTTTGTCATAATGCGATCAAATACTCCCAATAACCTCTTTAATAGGTTTGGAGTTAGCGAAGAGATAAGATCAACAGATACGTTATTGTTTTTGTCATCACCACTTGCTTTATAGTCTATTGAAACGATTCCCCTACTTTTCCCGCCAGTAAGAAGTTTCCCAATTATAGGAATTTTTAACAAAGATTTATTAATTGAATATGCTGGTATTACCTGTCCTTCAACTTGGAATTTATAATTTCTAATGTCGAGCTTACCGCTAGTGCTAATGCCTAATTCCGACCCTTCAAGCCAAGATTCTTCAATTTCGACAGAGCCATCTTTGTATGAGAAAGGTACATTACATTTATAAAAGTATACACCTTCATCCTTTATAGCATTTACAATACCAGGAAGCGAAGACATCGATAATAAAGTAGTGAGTAGTGGAGCATCTTTGATATAAAAATTACTAATAGATAACATGCCATAATGTTCTTCATTTTCTCTTTGAGGAGATAGATAAAGAGAAAGTTTACCATTTTTGACTGATTTACTAATGCCTAAGGAACGCGAAAGTATACCTGCATTATCCGCATATATTTCGAGCCCTATTCCACTGTATTCCGCTAGTATGTTGCTGCTATCTTCTAGAAACTGTCCTGTAAATTGACTTCCATTGCAATTACCTTTAGTACAGGTTACATTCAGCTTAGCATTTTTGATAACGACGCCTTCTTTCATAATTACATTGTCAACATTCATACTAATTTCTATATCTTTGTTTAATCCATTATTGTTTTTGCCAAGCAAGCCTAAAATATCACTCAAATTGATTTTCTCACCATAAATAGTTATGGCATTTTTTTCCTTACCTGATTCAATTTCTATACTAAAATCATTATCAGGCAATTTAAAACTACTAGAATTTAAATATAAATTTCCATTTCCTACTCTTCCGCTGAATTTTATATCTAGGTCATTTCCTATAACATCTAATTTGTCTATTAACAATTCATCGGCACCTTTTAATTTTACAGAGAACAAAACTTTATTGTGATCTTCAAAACGATTTTTCCACCCAAAATAACTTGAACGTGATTCAAGCTCTGATAAATCCATATTACCATTAACATGTCCCGTCTTATCTTGATTTATCACCGATTCTATATTTGTATTGACATAGCCACCTATATTTTCATCAAAATCAAGTATTTGAGCGGGTAAATCTCCGGTCAAATTCCAGGCAAAACTTTCATTCCTATTGCTACTTTTCAGGTCAAATAATAGCTGTGTGTTATTCACCATACCACTACCATTTAAATCTATAAAGTCACTGCCAAAACTAAGCTTAATGTCATATTTACCAAGACTTGCATTATAGACGGCCAAATTGTTAATTTCAGAATGAAAATTTGCTGAGAAGTCTACTTTTTTGTCATCAGCATTTAGATTAAAAATGCGAAAATTAAATACAGATTTTGCCATTCCACTTACTTTATCCCTTTCAACCTTCACCACATCATCCAGCTTAAATCTTATAGGCTCATAAAAACCATACGCATCACTTACAGCTTGGCCATTAATGGTTAGAACTGAATTTTCCTTATTGAGAGATTTCATTTCAATATCACCACCATTAATAGCGAAATTCTGAAACTTAGCGCTATTTGCAGTAATTTTGAGATCGTTATTCTTGATGATCAAATCACCCTTTAATTCCTTTACTTGCTCAAAATCTTCATCAAATTTTACGCTACCATTTTCTATATCAGCAACAATTACAATGTCTGACAGATCGCCATCAACCAAATTGTTAATTTTGCCATTGAAACTTACAATGGTATTTAAAACATCCCCATTAATATTATCACAATACCAGCTTCTAAATTTACTATTCACTACACCATCTGGTACATAAGTACATAAATCCTTTGCAGCAAACTTGCTAATATTAATTCTAAGCAAAGCATGACTTGTACTAAAGTTCATCTTGCCTATTAAAGAGAGATACGTGTCATTTAACTTAAAATGGAAGTTTTTTACACTAATAATTCCATCACTATATGTTAAATTTATATTTACATTAGTTAAGGCCAAATTTTTGTTCAAATAATTTTCTGTATTCAATACGTATATATTTCCATCTACAATTTCATCCTTTTTATCAATTTTCACTGAGAAGCTTCCTTTGAATCCTATATTTTTGTCCAAATTGTAGCTTTTAACTAATGTAGAAAACTCGCTCAATAGTCCCAATTTTAGATTATAAAATGTCCCGTATACATTTAGCAAATTGTTGCGATTTTTTATTGTAATTGATAAATCATCCAAAAATCCCTTTCCATCTTTTGTATTCACATGAATATCTAAAACATTAAAATCTTCCCCCTTCCCTATATATAATTTATCAATAAAAAATTCATCTTCTGTGCTTTTATCAATAGCGATGTTAGTAAATTCAATTTTTGAATCCGCATTTAAGTCAAAAAAAAATCCCCTTATTGTTTTTAATAGATTTTTTGCACTGCTTTCTGTCATCTTGAAATTCTTCCCTGTCATTCCAGCACTCGTCCTTGTCATCCAAGTAGCTTGACTACTTGTTTCTTTTTTTCTAGATTCCAGCGTCACGCGCTGGAATGACACCGAAGGAAGGCGGTTACTATTTAAATAATGATTATCCAAAAGGTCTAATGAGTTTTGCGGATTAACATTAGTTTCTTCTCTCTTGATACATACATGCACATTATCAGCTGAAACCTGAGAGAGATTTGTGCTAGCTTTAAATAAGGAACTTAACTTAAAATGTACAAAAAGCTCAGGAACTTTTATAGTAAAATTAGGGTTTGCTATTGCCAAATCTGTAATGACTAAATACCGATCTTTGCCATCTTTCTGCCAAACAACTGAGGTATTCTCCATATTAACGCTTGAGCCAACAAATATTTTTGATATTTTATGTTTAACATAAAAATTAATATAATTAATATTGATTTCTAAAGGCTTTAAAAAAATAAAGAAGCACAATATGAACAATAAAGCTACGGAAAATAATATAGTAATTTTTTTAAGCATCAATTATTGCTTTTCTTGCTAAAATATCAGCCTCCTCATTATATTTATTGCCACTGTGTGCTTTAACCCACTTCCAATCAATTTCGTGTTGTGAAGCAACGTTGTCTAGCTCTTTCCACAATTCCATATTTTTTACTGATTTTTTATTACTTGTTTTCCAGCCATTCATTTTCCACTTATTTATCCACTCTGTTATGCCATGCTTAATATAAAGACTATCCGTATATAAATTAATATTACAAGAAAATTTCAATACTTTTAGCCCATTGATCACCGCTGTTAACTCCATTTTATTGTTTGTGGTATTTTCTTCTCTACCATAAATGTCTTTTCTATAATCTTGAAATAATATGATAGCTGCCCATCCTCCCGCTCCAGGATTACCAGAACACGCCCCATCCGTGTATATTGTCACTTCTTTCTTACTCATCTTTGTTTATATCGGCTAACAAAGTATACAGTTGCTTTTATGAAAGCACAATTTCTAAAGGTAGTTTAAGCTGCACCTTTAAATTTTATTATAGAAACAAAAAAAAGTGTGACAACGAGCATTACCAAAAGGAAAAGTAAAAAATAGTTTTTATGCTTCTGCCGTTCTTTCATAACTAAAATAAATCAATAGAACAAAAAATAATACTGGCGAATAGGGAAAATAGATAAGAAATTGAATAAGAAAACATTTGTTTCTGTGAGTTGTGGTTCTTGAATCTGAGAATTGATATAGCGTACCAAATAAAGATGCAACCTGCAAAAATTGCCATGCTTAGATAAAGTAAAGCCTTTTTCAAAAATAGAGCTGGAAGCAAGCTGGTTAATACCAGCAACACACTATAAATTAATATATATTTTCTTGTTTTTTCCGGACCATAAACAATATTGAACATAGGAATCGATGCTCTTGCATAGTCTTCAGACTTATTTAAAGATAAGGCCCAAAAGTGTGGTGGAGTCCACATAAAAATTACTAAAAATAAAATGAAACTTTCCCAGCTGACAGAATTAGTCACAGCTGCCCAGCCAATCATTGGAGGAAAAGCACCTGCTGCACCACCGATAACGATATTCTGTGAAGTACGCCTTTTTAGCCAAATTGTATATACGAAAACGTAAAATAATATGCTAACTGCAAGCAAAGCAGCAGAAATATAGTTTACTGCTATTGCCATGATAAATACTGACAATATTCCAAGAGTTATACCAAATTCAAGCGCACTTTCTGCAAGAATTCTTCCTGAGGGTATAGGGCGGTTTTTTGTCCTTTCCATGAGCAGATCTATGTCTCTGTCATACCACATATTTATAGCACCTGCAGATCCTGAGCCAAGAGCAACACATATAAGAGATATTAGTGCTAGAAAAGGGTGCATACTACCTGGTGCAGTAACCATACCAGCAACTGCAGTAAATACCACAAGATACATTATCCTTGGCTTCAGCAAACGCCAAAAATCCAGTATTGTTGATTCAACATTTAGCAAAACACTTGTGTACATTCTATTTTACCACTGGTGGCTTTTCGAAAGTATGAAAAGGCGGTGGTGAAGATACTGTCCATTCCAAGGTGTCACCTTCCCAAGGATTATCCCCAGCTTTTTTGCCCCATTTAAAGAGATGTATAACTATAAACACAAAAAACATAACTGAAACAAAGGACATATATGAGCCAATTGAGGATATATAATTCCAAGGGATAAACGCATCAGGATAATCAGGTATACGCCTTGGCATGCCAGCTAATCCTAAGAAATGTTGAGGTAAAAAAGTGATATTGGTACTAATAAAAGTAAGCCAAAAGTGGATTTGACCTAAGCGCTCATTATATTGTTTACCCGACATTTTACCAATCCAATAATAAAAGCCAGCAAAAGCTCCAAATAATGCAGCAAGTGACATGACATAATGGAAGTGAGCAACAACATAGTAGGTATCATGCAGAAGCTTATCTATTCCACCATGAGAAAGAATTATTCCCGTTATTCCACCGCCAACAAACATGAAAATAAAACCTAGCGCAAATAGCATAGGGGTCTTAAACTCAATTGCTCCACCCCACATAGTTGCAATCCAGCTAAAGACTTTTACACCAGTTATAACACCGATAAAAATTGTGGTAGTGCTAAAAAATGCAGCAGCGTCAGCACTAAGCCCAACAGTGAACATATGATGAGCCCACACCATAAAGCCAAATACTGCTATACCTATCATAGCATAAACCATCCCTATGTAACCAAATACAGGTCTGTGAGAAAAAGTTGATACAACCTGACTTATGATGCCAAATGCAGGAAAAATAATTACGTAAACTTCTGGATGACCAAAAAACCAAAATAGATGTTGAAATAACACAGGATCTCCGCCACCGGCAGGATCAAAAAAGGAAGTACCAACATTGCGATCAGTAAGAAGCATAGTTATAGCACCGGCAAGCACTGGTAAGGCAACAATCAACATAAATGCTGTTAGCAAGACAGACCAAACAAACAGTGGCATCTTAGTTAATGACATTCCTTTTGTGCGCATGTTAAATATAGTAACTATAAAGTTGATCGCCCCAACAATTGACGACATACCAGCAACATGAAGTGCAAGTATAGCAATGTCAACTCCTGCACTTGGATGGGACATTACCTGTGATAAAGGTGGATATAAAGTCCAACCTGTACCTGGACCTTCACCAATAAACACTGAGAGAATGAGCAAAATAAAAGATGACACTAATAACCAAAAACTTAAATTATTCATACGAGGAAATGCCATATCTGGTGCGCCAATCATGAGAGGTACAAACCAGTTACCAAACCCTCCCATGAGGGCTGGCATTATCATAAAAAACACCATTATCAACGCATGCCCTGTAACCATTACGTTATATAATTGATAATTATTGTTAAGTATATTAATGTGCATTAGCTGAGTGCGAATAATCACCGATAATAATCCACCAATAATTCCAGCTAATATGGAAAAAATAATGTACAGTGTCCCTATGTCTTTATGATTAGTGGAAAACAACCAACGCTTTATGCCCTTTGGTACGTCATTCATACCTATACTCCAAATTTAACTCACTAATTTTCTATTTTCAATCCACTTATTAAAATCTTCTTTGCTTACTGCTTCAACAACAATTGGCATAAATCCATGGCCTTGACCACACAATTCATAGCACTGCCCGTAATAAACACCAGACTTTTTGATATTAAACCACGCCTCATTCAGCCTACCTGGTATCGCATCAATTTTTACACCGAAAGCTGGTACTCCCCAGCTGTGTATCACATCTCCTGCTGTAACTTGTAAACGAACGTTAGTATTAATGGGTAAAACGATGTTGTTATCAACAGAGAATAGCTTTAAATCTCCTTCGATAAAGTCTTCTTTTCCCTTAATATAACTATCAAATGACACACCTTGATATTCTGGATATTGGTAACTCCAATACCATTGATGGCCAATAACTTTCAGTGTTATATCAGCTTTCGGTATTTCTTCCTGTAGCTTCAGTAATTTAGCGTTTTCAAAGGCTAATATACCAACAATAATCGTTGGTATAACAAACCAAACAATTTCTAAAAGGACATTGTGGTTAGTTTGGCTTACGTTTGCCACTTTGCTTTTACGAAAGCGAAATACTACATAAGCAAGCAGCGCCCACACAAAAAGCATTATTGCAACCATCACAACCATTACAAACGAATGTGACCTAACTACAGCCTCCATTACTTCAGTTGCAGGAGCAGGAAATCCAAATTGCCAGGAAGTAGGAGCAGAGGCAACAGATATATTTGAGTAAAATATTATCAATAGTGCAAATAACTTCACCATATCTTTTGTTTGCTATAAAACTAAATGATATACTGTATAATAGTATATATAAACTTACTATGCAAATAGAGATTAGTGATGGTTAATAATTTTTTAGCATTCAACAAGTATAATAGTACAATACTAATTTGAGTAAAAAAGCATTTACATAAATCTATTGTAAGGAAAAATATTATAATATTTTAAATTAAGTATTTACTTTAAGTAAATTCTATAATAAGTTTATAATCTGTAAGATCAAAATCTTACAAGTTTCTTTATTTTATTATACATTGCAGTTTGTTAATTAACTTTTAATGCCTTGGTAGCATTACAGCTTGGACCAAAGATTTACGCATTATAGAAAATAATTACAAAAAAACACACTATATTTGTATACCATACAAACTTTTTTCATTCTGCATAGCTGAGTTACTAGATTCTGTAAACGAAATCTTTAGAGAAGCCAAATAGAGCTACCTTTCTATAAAAGACCTATCGACTGTTGCAATTATAGGTGTAAACAAGAATGATAAAAGAGTACGGGATTGAGTAACTATGTACACTTCTGCTGGCATACCAGGGTATAGGTATACGTTTTTAAACTGAGCAAGCTCTGGCTTTGGTATCACCACGCGCACTGAATAATAACGCCCTAGTCTTGGATCATCAAGAGCATCAGGAGAAATATGGCTTACTATACCACTAATTAAACTTAAACGACGTGCACTGTAAGCACTCAGCCGGACTTTAACCTTTAGCCCTTCTAGCCCATCAATAGAGACTATGTTGCTATCTTTCTTTTGTGCTGACAGTACCTCTTCTATGTTTCTGGTCTGAATTTTAGCATCTATTATTAGGTCATCATCCGATGGCACTACGCTCATGATTGGAACTCCAGATTGTATAACACCACCTTCAGTATGGTATCTTATATCTGTGACTATCCCATCTTGAGGGGATTTAATTATTGTACGTGCTAATGAATCTTCAGCAACCATCAGCCTCTCTTTCAAGTCTGCAATAGACGTACTAACTTCCTTAAGTTCAGCGTTTGCTCTTTCTTGAGAATCATTTCTCACGTTTATAATTTCTAATTCATTCTCTCCAATTTTTTGCTGCACTTGAGATATTGCAGAACGGTAATGTCCAACTCTGCCTTCAATTTCAGCAAACTGTTTTTCTAAAGCTAAAATGTGTGGTTTGCTTATATGGCCACTATCAAGTAATTGTCTTTTTGTTTCCAACTCCTCAGTTATCAAGTCATATTGCTTATGAGCTGCATTTAGTTGAAAGTTTAGCCCAGCTAATTCATCATTTAACTGCTTTATACGTTGTTGCAGTATGTCTGTTTTTCCCAATATGCTCTTTCTCTGAGAGTTGAACAACTTTACTTGATTCTTTATCGCTTTATTTACAAGTTCATCGAGAGATAATTTTTTAACCTCATCAGGAAACTCGAGCGTGTCTAAATCTCCTCTGATTGCAATAAGCCTTGCTTCTGTTGCTAAAAATGATAAGAGCTTTTCTTTGATAATACTTAAATTCGCCTTCTCGTTAACATCACTCAACAAAACTAGAGGCTCATCTTTTTTAACTGCTTGGCTCTCTTTGATTAAAATTTTGCTTATTATTCCTCCGCCCAAGTGTTGAACTATTTTCCTATTTGAAGATACAATAACTTCTCCACTTGCATGCACCGCACCGTTAATTGGAGCTATAGCCGACCAAATACCACCTATCCCAAAAAAGATGAGTATTACTACCAGACCAAAAAATAGTGGTCCCCATGTTACTCTCAGAACTTCATTTACGTTATTACTTTCGCGTTTTAAAATAAAATTTATCACTGCATCAATCAATGCAAACGTCTTATCCAAAAATTTTGGGTACTTCTTCTTTTTATTTTTTGCTCCTTGCATATTTATATTATCACTATGGCCAATCAGGCCTGTCAAAGAAAATCCAGCGCTAAGCTTTTTTAACTTACTTATCATAATACTACTGTGAATTTGTGTTAACTCAAGATAACACACAAAAACAAAGAATCTATAATTTAGGCATTCCATTTAGACTGCAGAGCACCAGAATAAACTATTTAGTAACAATTCCTGCATCAACTATGTTTTTAAAATTTTTTGACGTTTAACTTTATTATAACTTTTCCTTTATTTTGTGAATATCTGAGTTACTTATATTATGTAAGAAATCTATTGCCAACCAGTCGATATTTTGTTAGGAATTAAGATAATATAAAGTTATTATGTTTAGGTTGGAAAGTAGAAAGTTCCTGATCACTGGCGCATCAGGCGGAATAGGGCAAGCAATTGTAAAAATTATGCACAAAGCCGGAGCAACTTTATGTATTTCTGGCACAAAAAAAGAAGTGCTCGAAGAAGTTGCTAAACAATATGAAAAAAATATGCACATACTCCCTTGTGACTTATCAAATGCTGATGAAGTAAATCAACTAGTAAATAGAGCAAGTGAGTTGATGGAAGGCTTTGACGGACTTATATGCAATGCGGGCATTACGCGAGACAGTTTATTATTGAGAATGACAGATGAAGCATGGCAAAAAGTAATTGATATTAACTTGAGCTCTACATTTAAGCTGAGTAGAGAAGCATGTAAGAGACTAATTAAGAATAATTGGGGAAGAATTATAAATATTTCCTCAATAATAGGGCTGACAGGAAATGCCGGGCAAGCAAATTATGCAGCGTCTAAAGCTGGAATAATAGCTATGAGCAAATCTATAGCAAAAGAAGTTGCAAGTCGTAATATAACAGTAAATTGTATTGCTCCTGGGTTTATAGATACTAAAATGACTGAAGTTTTAAATGAAGGACAAAAGGGAAAAATATTAGATAATATTCCAATGAAAAGAATGGGAACAGGGGAAGAAATAGCAGCAGGGGTCTTATTTTTAGCAAGTGATGAAGCAAAATATATAACAGGGCATGTGCTTAACATTAATGGTGGGTTATTTATGTAGCAACACTTATGCATAGACAAATTATAATTTTTACTTTAAAATAAGAATATGTGTAGGTTTGCATTAATTTATTATTTAAAGGCAAGAAAATGAGCTCTATAATAAAAAGATTTTTTAGTGTTTTTTGTGTAGTATTGCTTTTCTCTTTCTCAGGTTATGCAACTACCACTGATCCTGATCCTGATATGGATGACACAACTAAAGTAATATGCAATATTATTGGTTACGTTTGGGGAATAGGCGGTCCACTTATGACGGTAGTAATAATTGGTGCAGCTTTGCTTGCAATATTTGGCAGGATGCCTTGGCCAGCCCTCTTTGCTCTAGGCATGTTCTGTGGTGTATTTTTTGGCGCTAAAACTATCATAACGAAAATTATGCCCAACATAAATAATAAGACAAAAGCTATGTTGGAAAAGTGTGGAAAATAACCCATAAAAGTGCAGAAATGCTTTTTTGTTATCCATTAAATTGCTTCATATCTTCAACTTGCAACAAATAAGGACTATCTTTTGGTAGAGTTTTAACAGCTAGCTCAGCATATTTTGTAAATTGCTTTAAATCACCTTCAATACAAGCCTTTTTTGTCAAGGCAAAATAATGCATTGCCGTATCAGCTTCACATTTATATGCAATGCTTAAATATTTCCAGACAAAAGCGTTATTTGGTTCTACATTCAAAATCTGCTCCAGGTAAAAAATCGCCTTTTTTGCATCACCATGTAATAATAAAGTATGAGATAATGCAAGTTTCACTAAATAACTGTTTTTCTCAGATAAATACCTAAACGATTCCTCATACATTTTTATTGCTTCACTTAAATTTCCGGCCTTGTATAGCATTTCTGCTTTTAATTCATATAGGTATGGGTCATTGCGTGACTCTTGAATCAATGAATTAACTTTAGCAATAGCCTCTTCTATCTTTCCTTGCCTATAGCAAACTATAGCATTTACATACTCAGAATTACTTTCATATTTATTAGATAACACATGAATAGGAGCAAAGAAAGAGTCTAGCTTTGCAACCACACGCTCAAACTTTAGTAACTTATCCGCAAAAATTGGTTTTACGTTGTTTTTGACCTTATAATTTTGTACAGCAAATATGCGTTTCTCACTAAGTGGGTGAGTGCGGAAATATTCCTCGGTGTTCTCATGCTCAATACTTTTAAAATAATCAAAAATCTCTTTCATACCTGAATTATCATAGCCAGATTCATCAAGGTACCTTAAAGCATAGCTATCTGCTACACTTTCTTGCTCTTGAGAATAGTTAAAAAATAGCCCTGAACTGAGTGCTACACCACTAAGCAAAATTGCACCAGCAACCTGAGGGTTAATGATAATACTAGAAACTAATCCTACCATATAACTAATCATTGCTATCGATTGAAAATAACCCATAGCACTACTCATTTGCAATATATGACCAGCAGATATGTGAGCAATCTCATGTGCTAATATACCAAGCAGGACATAAGGTTTAGCCGAGTATTGTAAAAGTCCTAAATGAATGAAGATACTGTTGTTGTTAATTACAAAAGCATTAATCGAATTATCATTAATTATAAAAACTTTCATTCGGTCACTATCAATGTTTGCAGCGAAAAATAAAGGTTGCGCTAGCTCTTTCACTATTGCTTCCACTTCACTATCTCTAATAATGTTAATAGAGTAAGCATTATTATAATATGCAAAAAAGAACAATAAGGTCAAAAACTTAGCAATTCTAAACATGGAAATTCTGTGCTTGTATAATTTATAGGAATTCTATATTTTAACACTTAAATTATACAAATTTATGAACGCTAGTTTAATTTTTTAACGTAACTGATAAGTTTGTCGATGGTAGTTAACTTAATTTTATGTTGTTCAGCAAATTTAAGTAACTGAGGTAAGCGCATCATAGAGCCATCATCATTCACTAATTCACACCCTACAGCTGCATGATTAAAGCCAACTAACTTTGCTATTTCAACACTTGCTTCAGTATGACCATTACGTGCTAAAACCCCGCCTTCATTTGCAATAATAGGAAAAACATGTCCTGGAGTAATAATATCGTCCTTAGTACTGCTTTCATCAATGGCGGTAAGTATCGTATGTGTTCTATCATGAGCAGAAACACCTGTTGTAATGCCATAACGCGCATCAATTGATGTAGTAAATGCAGTATGAGGAGTAAGCTTTTCATCTACATTACTTCTCTTCATAAACTCAAGATCTAGTTTACTCATATGAAGCTCAGTCATAGCTAGAAATACAATACCAGTACCGTACCTAACCATAAAAGCCATATGTTCTGGTTTTACTTTTTCAGCTAAGACAACCAAATCACCTTCATTCTCTCTACTTTCATCATCAACTAAAATGAATAATTTACCGGAACGAGCATCCTCTAATACATCTTCCACAGAAGAAATACCGGGTAGAATCATTGAAGCATAAGTGGCCTGTACCATAATAATTTACTTAAATTCAATCTTAACTATTTTATACAATTTCTCTCCATTTGGCACTGTCACTTCCACATACTCACCGACTTTTTTGCCGATTAAGGCACTCCCGAGTGGTGAACTAGTAGATATTAACTGCTTTGAAACATCAGCTTCATATTCGCCTACAACCTTATAAACATATTCCACTTCACCGTTATTATCACTTAACATGCTTAATGTCACAGTTGCACCAAACATTACTGAATCACCAGACAAATTTTTTACTTCTATTACTTCCGCATGTGAGAGCTTACTTTCTATCTCCATTATACGGCCTTCAATAAAACCTAACCTTTCCCGTGCTGCATGATACTCTGCATTTTCAGACAAATCACCTTGATCACGAGCATCAGAAATAGCCTGTATCACAGAAGGTTTTTCTTCCTTTAATTTTTCAAGTTCGGCTTGCATATTCTCAAAACCTTCCCTCGTCATAGGAAATTTATTAATAATAGATGAAGCCATAATCACCACCTAAACGCAATTAAATTGAGTAACGAAATTACTCACAATGTTAAAAATATCACCTTTTATATCATCACTCATGTCATTTGACAACTTTTTTAAAACCCCAGGGTGTACAGTATGAAAATAATTAATAAGATCATGTTCAAATTTATTAATGTAACTTATTTGTATTTTACTTAACTGATTATATAGGTTAGAAAAAATATACATCAGCACTACTTGCTCTTCTATTGACACAGGTAAATGTTGTTTTTGCTTTAATAACTCGACAAGATATTTACCCTTATTCAAGGATAATTGAACACTAGCATCAAGATCAGAACCAAATTTTGCAAAATCTTCTAATTCTCTATACTGAGCTAAGCTTAGCTTTATAGAACTAGCAACTTTCTTCACAGACTTTAGTTGTGCAGAAGAACCAACCCGTGAAACTGACAAACCTATATTTACTGCAGGTCGAAATCCTTTATAAAATAATTCAGACTCAAGAAAGATCTGCCCATCGGTAATTGAAATAACATTTGTTGGCACATATGCAGATACATCACCAGCTTGAGTTTCGACAATCGGCAAAGCAGTTAAAGACCCCTGCCCTTTTTTATCAGACATTTTAGCAGCTCTTTCAAGCAAGCGAGAATGTACATAGAATATATCTCCAGGGTAAGCTTCACGACCAGGAGGACGTCTGAGCAATAAAGACATCTGCCTATATGCCACAGCATGCTTAGATAAATCATCATATATAATCAAACAATGCATTCCATTGTCACGGAAAAATTCCCCAATAGTGCAACCAGAATAAGGTGCTAAAAATTGCATAGGCGCGCAGTCAGATGCACTAGCCACAACTACAGTTGTATACTCTAATGCTCCGCTTTCTTTCAGCTTATTTACCACTTTTGCTACTGTTGAAATTTTTTGTCCAATAGCAACATAAACACAGTAAATTTTTTGATTTTCGTTTACCTCATCGTTAATCTTCTTCTGATTGATAATAGTATCAAGCGCAATAGTAGTTTTACCAATTTGTCTATCGCCAATAATTAATTCACGCTGCCCTCTACCTATTGGAATTAGCAAATCTATAATTTTAATTCCTGTTTGCAGTGGCTCATGCACAGACTTACGATCAATAATGCCTGGCGCTTTAGATTCTATATCCATTCTGTTTTTGGCTCTAATTTCCCCACCGTCGTCTATAGGATGGCCCAACGCATTTACAACTCTCCCTAACAATTCATGCCCTATAGGCACCTGCACAACATCACCACTACATTTTACAACGTCCCCTTCTTTCACATCACGGTCATTACCAAGCACAACTATTCCAGCCGTATCATGATCTAAATCAAGAACTATTCCTTCTACACCGCTTGCAAAAAATACCTTTTCACCGAATTTTGCTTTTTCCAGCCCATAAACCAATGCGATACCATCTGTTACTGAAATTACTTCACCTATATTTTCCCGCTTTATAGGATTATCAAACGTCTCAACTTTTTCCCTTATTACACTTGCTATCTCAGAAACATTCATACTGTTCTTCATACAAAATTCCTTACTTTTAATATTTCCATTTTACTTAAGTCAACTAACCTATCTAAGTAACTTTTTAGCGAAGCATCGATCAAATTAAAACCATACCTAACTACGAAGCCACCTAGTATAGAAGGGTCAACCACATTGCTTACTTTTATTATTTTACCAAGAAAGCTCAAAGATTCAGTAATTATTTTTATATTAGATTCCTTTAAAGCTTCTGCTGACTTTATAGTAATTTCGAATTCATTTTCATTTTCTTTTGCAAGACTTAAGAATTTTTCTAATATAAGGATCAATAAACTAGAGCGTTTGTTTGCAAATATAACCATAATAAATTTTACTAAATTTTCACTCAAGTGCTCATTTATAGAAAGCATCACTTCTTTTTTGTGTGCAAAAGAAATCATAGGATGAGATAGGTACACAAAAACATCACGTTGATCCTTAAAAAAAGCCAATAAAAATTCTACTTCTTTCCTTATAATACCTAACCTGCTTCCTGAGACATGAAACAGCACTCTAGCGTAAGATGAAACTAAATTATTGTATTGGGTCTCTTTCATATTAAATCCAGTAAATCTAAATTAATTCAGCTACAAACCTTCCATTCTTCAATCCAAGCATTTTTTATATAAACAGGTCCTCTCTTTAAGGAAAGAAAACATAAATCATATCTGACTGAATAATCTAAAAAACTAAGGTTTGTACTTAAGAAATACTTAGAAGAATTTATAATAGACTGACATTGAGATGAGATATCGGTATTTCTTTTCCAAGTAAACTTGTTTTAACTTCTATAAAAATCAGCTCCTTTTTTTTAGATACAATTAAGTCAATTTCACCGAACTTACAACGGTAACGGCGTTTTATAACATTATACCATTTCAGCTTTAAATATGCCAAAACCAACAATTCGCCAAAGTAACCTACAAAGTAGCGTAACCTACTTACCATAAGAAGAACAATTATGATAACAATTAACTTTGTGTAACTACTTTGCCTCCTTCTCTATTTTTACTATAAACCTTACCTCTTGCTGCAATATCCCTATTAACCAGTTCTATCACTGCCATTGAAGCGCAATCACCCTTTCGAGTGCTAAATTTTATTATTCTAGAATACCCACCTTTACGATCTTGATAACGACTGGCTAAGACGTTTAATAACTTATCAACTGCTAACTTACTATTATGAAGGCGTGAAAGCAAAAGTCTTCTACCATGTAAAGTATTCTTATTCTTAGCAATTGTAATAAACTTTTCGACATATGGACGAAGTTCCTTAGCTTTTGGTAAAGTAGTTACAATCTGCTCATGGTTAATTAATGAGATAGATAGATTCTTTAACGTCGATAATCTATGTTCAGTGCAACGAGATAGTTTACGTTTTTTTATTCCATGTTTCATATATCACCTAATCTTCATCAGTATGTTGTTTAGCCAACTCATCTATATCCTTAGGCGGCCAGTTTAGCACATTCATACCCAAAGACAAGCCAAAATTAGCCAAAACTGCCTTAATCTCATTCAAAGACTTCCTGCCAAAATTAGCAGTTCTTAACATTTCACCTTCTGTCTTTTGCACAAGATCACCTATATAAGTGATGTTTTCGTTTTTCAGACAGTTATGAGACCTGACAGATAATTCCATTTCATCTACCTTACGCAATAAGACAGGGTCATAACCCAAATCTTTAGCACCACTAGACGAAGAAACCTGCGATTTTTTATAACTTACATCAGAACTAATAAAGGGCTGAAGTTGCTCCTGTAATATTCTTGCAGCAGAGTCAACAGCTTGACTTGGAGAGATTGTACCATCAGTTTCAATTGACAATATCAGCTTATCCTTATCAGTCACTTGGCCAACACGACTATTCTCTACCCTGTACGAAACCCTGTTGACAGGGCTATACAAAGCATTAACTGGAATAAAACCAATTAAATCCTGTTCACTCATAAGCTTCAAAAGTTCATTTTCTTTATACTTAGTTACAGGAAGATAACCTTTTCCGCTAGCCACATATATGGTCATGTTAAGCTCTACATTTTGCCCCAGCGTACATATTAACAAATCTTTATTAACAATAAAGCATTGATCATCAGTTTCTATCATCCCAGCTAATACCTGGCAAGGCCCTTTAGCGTTTAAATTTAAGCATTTATTAGAAGCACCATTTAATTTACACCTCAACATGCCCATATTTAATACTATATCAGTTACGTCTTCTCTTACCCCTTGAATTGAAGTAAACTCATGAGTTACACCTTCAATTTTTATTCCATAAACAGCACTACCTTTAAGAGAAGATAACATTACACGTCTTAATGCATTACCTAATGTTAAAGCAAAACCACTTTCCAACGGTTCTAGGACTATATCACCTTTTTCACTTGAATCACCTGATATTACCTTAACTGAACTAGGTTTAATCAATTTATCTAAATTGCTACAGAGAGAAACATTATTATTATAATACATAAAACAACCTTTTCAAATATCCTATACTCTTCTTTTTTTTCTTAACCTGCACCCATTATGAGGAATTGCGGTTTTATCTGCAATTGAAGTCACAGTCAACCCACAGCTCTGAAGTGCTTTAACCGCAGCTTCGGTACCAAAGCCAGGACCACGAATTATTACAGAGACAACCTTCATACCAAATCTCTCAATTGCATTCTTCGCAGCAGCCTCCGCAGCCTTACCTGCAGCATAAGGTGTGGATTTTCTCGAACCTGAAAAACCACATGCACCCACAGAAGTTTGACATAGCGTATTACCATGAACATCAGTTACATTTACAAAAGTATTATTAAAAGTTGCACAAATATGAACAACACCAGTAATAAACTCCTTTGTACTCTTACCAACCGTTTTGACTTTTTTCATTAAAACTCACAAAAATAATAAATTTTATTTTTTCCCAGCAATAGGCAACCGAGATCTACCTTTACGAGTCTTAGCATTAGTATGAGTCCTTTGCCCTCTCACAGGTAAACCTTTTCTATGTCTCACTCCTCTATAGCATCCCATTTCCACTAAAGATTTTATGTTCATAGCCACTTCTTTTCTGAGCTCACCTTCTATAACATAATTTTGTCTAATGAAACTGCTGATCTTTTCTATATCTTCATCTCGTAATTCTGAAACACGTTTGCGCTTATCAACTTCACAAGCGTGACAAATTACATTCGCAGTAGCAATACCTACACCATATATATAAGTTAATGCAAAAGGAACACATTTCCTCACTGGAATATTTATGCCTGCAATACGTGCCACTGGTACCTCGATACTTTATTAATAACAACTCTTAATTTATACCATAAAACAACTCAGAGTCAAACCAAATTACAAGAAATTTTACTTTCAATCTCTTGCGTTACCTCATCAACACTCAAATTAGCGTCAATTGTTAATAATTTGCCTTTATAATACTCGCATAAACCTTTCATTTGAAGGTGATATTCACTTATTCTCTTATTAATTGCAGACATATCAGCATCATCAATTCTTTTCTCTAACCTCGTACTTTTACATTTAGCACAAGTAGTACTCTTAAAAGAAGATACACTATATATGCTTTTACAGTCCAAACACGCGAGACGACTTTTTAATCTATCGATTGCAATATTATCGTCAAGCTGCAGTTCAATTACAATATCAACATCCCTATTATATTTTTCTTGCAAAACTTGAGTCAAAAAATGAGCCTGGTTTAAATTTCTCGGAAAACCATCTAATAAGCAATTATCATCCATTAATGCAAGCTGGTCATGCATTAATCCACATATAATTTCATCTTGAATTAAATTACCAGATTCCACGGTACCCTTTATTTTTTTACCTAACTCACTGCCATCAGATATAATATCCCTTAATAAATCCCCCACTGAAATTAATTTTAAATTATATTTTGCTATTAACAAGCTTGACTGAGTACCTTTACCAGAACCTGGAGGACCAAAAATCGTAATGATCATCTTACTTTCCTCGTTTTAGACTCATATTTCTTTATCCAGCTATCGTACCTATTCGAAAAAATATAAGATTGTATTTGCATAATAGTATCAGTAATAACGTTCACTATAATCAGTAAACTCGTCCCACCAAAAATAAATGGTATATCATAATAATATCTCATAACTTCAGGTACAGTACATATGACTACCAAATACGCAGAGCCAATGAATGTCAACTTAAAAACTATATCTTGAAGGTAATCAGAAGTATGTTTCCCAGGCCTTCTACCAGGTATAAAACCACCATTTTTTTTAAGAAAATCTGCGTTTTCCTCTGGATTAAATATAAAATTGGTATAGAAAAAATTAAAAAATACTATCAGCACCAAATAGGCTACAATATATACTACTTTATTTGCCATAAAGTAATTTAAAATAAAATCAGAAAAAGCGTGCCCCTTATAGAAATTTGCAATTGAAATAGGTGTCAATAAAATTGCATTAGCAAAAATGGTTGGTACTACACCAGATAAATTAATCTTCAATGGAATATAAGTAAAATCGTCATTATGTAATCTTTTAAATTGCTTTTTAGGATGTTGAACAATAACTTTTCTATAAGAAGACTCTACAAAAATGACTAAGACTAGCAGCAAAAAAAACAATACCAAAACAAAAAGGATAATAAATAACGATACGCTACCGTTTTTATTTAACGTTAACAGAGATGACAAAGCGCTGTGTAACTCTGATATTATGCCCGTGAAAATGATTAATGAGATACCATTGCCTATACCTCTAGCACTGATTCGTTCACCAAGCCATATTAAAAGCATAGTTCCACCTAAAAGGCTGAAAACACCTATTGTATGAAACATAACACCAGGTTCGATTACAACCAATACCCCTTCCCTATTCATCCCTTCCAATCCAACCAAAATTGGAATTGATTGAAATACACAAATTACTATGGTCAGGTAGCGTATATAAGAATTCATCTTTCTACGGCCTGACTCTCCATCATTCTTAACTTCCTTCATTCCTTTAATCGCAGAAGAAAGCAACTGAATAATGATAGAAGCCATTATATATGGCATAACGTTCAATGCTAGAATTGTCATTCTAGCCAATGCACCACCAGAAAATAAATTAAATACTCCAAAAACACCTGAGCCCTCTTTGGGAAATATATCATTAATTACATCAAGATTAATTCCAGGAATAGGCACATAAGTACCCAAGCGATAGCAAATTAAAGCTATTAGCGTAAAAAATATACGTTTTAATAAATCGCCTTTATATAACAACGTAGGATCCAAGCTATTAAATGCGGATTTATTGCCCATGATTTACGATAGTATTTCCACACTACCACCAACTGAAGCTACAGATTTTTTTGCAGCTTCTGACGCAAAATCAACATGAAACACAAATTTTTCGCTCAACTTACCTTTATTAAGAAGTTTAATTTTATCCTTAATAGACTTTATAAAACCTAATCTATACAGCCTCTCCTTATCTATAACAGAGTCTTTCACTATTTTTTTAGCTTCCATTAAGCGTTGTATATCGCCAACATTAATTATAGAATATATGTTCCTACGTATAGGCTTAAAACCTCTTTTAGGCAAACGAGTATATATAGACTGTTGTCCACCCTCAAAACCATTTATGGAAACTCCACTTCTAGCCTTTTGCCCTTTATGCCCTCTACCGGATGTTTTACCTTTACCACAACCGATACCTCTACCCAGCAACTTAGGCTTCTTTTTCTTAGATAACTTAGTAAATATAGAGTTTAATTTTACAGCATTATTCATACTTTACCTGTTTCCAACTATCTCGCTAACCTTTTTGCCTCTTTTGCTTGCTACCTGACGAGGAGATAACATACTATCAAAAGCCTTAAATACCGCACATATAACATTATGAGGATTATTTGATCTAGTGGATTTAGCTACCACATCCTTTATACCTAACACCTCAAAAACTGATCTAATCGCTCCACCAGCAATAATACCTGTTCCGGCTCTTGCGGTTCTTAAAACTATCTCACCAGAACAAAATTTAGCTTTAATATCATGATGCAAAGTTCTACCTTCACGCAAGTACACTCTAATCATCGATTTCTTTGCAGCATTTACAGCTTTGACTCTTGCTTCAGCAACTTCTGCGTGCTTACCTATTCCACATCCTACCCTACCCTTCCCATCGCCAACAACAACCAAAATTGAAAATGAAAATCTTCTGCCACCTTTGGTAACCGTTGTTACTCTTCGTACCGAAACTAAAAGCTCTGATAAATCATTATTATTTTGTAAATTCTTTATAGCCATATTCAAAACCTTCTAAAACTCAAATCCAGAACTTCTTAAAGCCTCAGCAAATTGAGAAACTAATCCTGTATATTTATACGCTCCACGATCGAATACTAGCTTTTGTTCTAATTTCAGACCAGATAAGCGCTCAATCATTAAAGAAGAAACCTGTTTTATAGTTTCAGCATTGACTTTTCCTTTACATACATCCTTAATTTTAGCATCCAAAGTAGAAGCTGAAGTGAGAGTTACTCCTTTTACATCATTAATTAACTGGACATAAAAATGCCTATTAGATTTAAATATGGATATACGCAAACGTTCAGCGCTCTTGTCAAGCTTCGCTCTATTACGCAACTTCCTTTTTTCATAGTTACTTAAAAAATTATATAACCTTCTCATCTTAATTACTTCTTTTTACTTACAACTTTACGCAACATAAATTTACCCTTTATTACAATACCCTTACCTTTATAAGGATCGTACTTCCTAATCCTGCATATATCAGATGCCACCATATAGACTTTTTGCTTATCCATACCACTAACTACTAAGTGAGTTGGCTTTATGCACTTAATCTCAACATCTTTAGGCACTTTATATTTAACATTATGGCTATAACCAAGATACAAAGTCAAATACTTACCATCACACTCTGCCTTATATCCAACACCATTAATCTCAAGATTAACAGAAAAACCATCAACCATGCCGTTAATAATATTATTAATATTACTCCTATAAGTGCCCCACATAGGCTTTATTTCATCATAATCATCTTTATCTTGATCCACAGAAAGGAGTAGCTGATTATCAACAATCCGGCACACAACATCACTGATTAAGCTAAGCTCTTTTTCAGCCTTAGCACTCTTTATTAACATCCTACCATTATTATATTCAACTGAAATACCAGCAGGAATATTGATAGGAGCAGCACCTATACGAGACATGAATTTCTCCTATTATTTAAAATACACGACACAAAACTTCTCCACCAACCTTTAACTTATGTGCATTATAATCAGTCATCACTCCTTTGGGTGTCGATATAATAAAAATACCAAGACCATTATATGCTTTAGAAATGTCCTTATACTTAGAATAACAACGACAACCAGGCTTTGACACCCTAACTATGTCACTAATTACAGGTGACTTCTCATAATACTTCAATTTTACAATGAAAGAAGGTAAATTATCTACAACTTGCTTTTCATAATCAAGGATATACCCTTCATCTTTTAAAATCTTCAGTATAGAAGAATTCACTTTAGAAAACAACACTCTTGTTGTTCTATGCATTGCCAATTGAGCATTACGTATCCTTGTTAAAAAATCACCAATACTATCAGATAACGCCACAATATACTCCTTATATTATATTTACCAACTAGACTTTGTAACTCCTGGAACTTGCCCAAAAGAACATAAATCACGCAAAACAATTCTACATAAACCAAATTTTCTATATACTCCTCTTGGCCTCCCAGTTAAAGCACACCTATTTCTAATTTTGGTTTTAGAAGAATTTCCAGGCAATTTTTTAATTAATTTATTTTGAGCTGTAAACCTTTCTACAATAGACAAATTCTTATTATTTATTATAGATTTCAATTTCTCTCTTTTTTCTTTATATTGATCGCACAGCTTTATTCTGCGAAGATTTCTTTCTATCATAGATTTTTTTGCCATATATTTCTCCTCTCAATTAATCAAAAAAAGGAAATTTAAGAGCCAGTAATAATTCCTTTGCTTCCTTATTACTAACTGCACTTGTTATAATATTAATATCCATACCTCTAATTTTACTTATTTTATCATAGTCTATTTCTAAAAACGAGATATGTTCCTTTATACCAAAGGAAAAATTACCATTACCGTCAAATTGCTTCACACTAAATCCTCTAAAATCTTTTTCCCTTGGCAAAGCAATATATATCAATCTTTCTAAAAACTCATACATTTTATCTCTACGCAAAGTTACTTTGCAACCTACTGTAGCACCTTTTCTGATCTTGAAGCCAGAAATAGATTTTTTTGCAAAAGTTGATAAAGGCTTCTGCCCAGCAATCAAATATAGGCTATCAAGTGGTTCATTTATTGCTTTACTATCTGTAGCAGCATCTCCAACGCCCATATTGATACACACCTTGACAAGTTTAGGCACTTGCATGATATTGCCGTAATTAAACTTATCCTTTAAGGACTTTACTATGCTATCTTTATACAATTCTTTAAACATATCAACCTAATCTATCACTTCTCCAGAAACTTTTGCAAAACGCACTTTTCTACCGTCTATAACCTTAAACCCCACTCTAGTTGGAGTTTTATATTTAGGGTCCAATGTTGCAACGTTGGATATATCAATAGCTAACTCTTTATTTAATATACCACCACTACTACCAGCTTTTGGTTTAGTGTGTCTCTTATGTACATTTACCCCAAAAACAATTACTTTCTTTTTAGCATCACATGCCACAACTTTAATCACTTTACCAATTTTTCCCTTATCTCTACCAGTTAAAACTATAACGTCGTCACCACTTTTTATTTTAGCACTCATTATAAAACCTCAACAGCTAATGACATTATCTTCATAAAAGAACCAGATGATAACTTTTTTACCGGACCAAATACCCGAGTGCCAAGTGGTTCACCTTGATCGTTAATCAAAACTACAGCATTGCTAGAAAAACGAATTACAGAACCATCAGATTTTCTAATAGGGCTTTTCACCCTCACCACAACTGCTCTATATACTTTTCCCTTCTCAACCTTCCCTCTTGGAGTAATAGATTTAGTAGATACAATAACTGTGTCACCTATAGATGCAGACTTTCTACCACCCAATAAACCAATACAAAGCACTGCACGCGCACCAGAATTATCAGCTACTTCCAACAATGTATTTTTTTGAATCATATAAATATCCTATTCAATGTGAGCTATTAACAACAACCCATTTTTTAGTAGTAGAAATAGGCTTGTGTTCTTGTATTAAAACCTTGTCCCCTTCTTTACAACTATTATTCTCATCATGTGCTGTATACTTCTTGTATTTTTTTACAACCTTTTTATACAGCTCATCCTTATACACTTGTAATACCGAAACCTTTACAGTCTTATCACACTTAGCCTTAGTTACAGTACCACAAAAAACCTTTTTAGGCATTCTTTTCCTCTCCTTTTCTTTCATTTAATGCAGTTAGAATACGAGCTATGCTCTTTTTTATCAAACCAAAACGCGAAATATTGTTGCACTGCCCTAATTTTTTTTGAAAAACCAAATTAACAAACTCCTTTCTCAAATTGACGAGAATCTCATGTAATTCCTGCGAAGATTTTGACCTAATATCAGCTATATCCATTGCAACTCCATTTAATTATGATTAGATACAAATTTACACTTCATAGGAAGCTTAGCGGTTGCCTTTTCAAGCGCCAATCTTGCTAAATGCATGGAAACATCACTGCTAATTTCAAACAACATTCTACCGGGCTTAGCTTTAAACACCCAAAATTCAACACTACCTTTTCCCTTACCCATACGTACATCTGCCGGCTTTTTACTAACAGGGGTATCAGGAAAAATTCTTATCCACACTTTACCAGAGCGTTTTAATGTTCTAGATATTACACGCCTTGCGGTTTCAATATGTTTAGATTGAATCCTACCAGCTTCCATAGCCTTTAGACCATAATCTCCAAAAGATAGCGTACTACCACCTTTCGTGTTACCCTTAATTCGTCCTTTAAATACTTTTTTATATTTACTTTTTTTGGGAACAAACATCTCAATATACCTTAATTACCAATATAAACCCAAACCTTAACTCCTATAATACCATATATAGTTTTTGCTTCACAAAAAGCATAATCTATATTAGCACGTAAAGTGTGTAAAGGCAAACGACCTTCTTTATACCATTCAGTACGAGCTATCTCAGCTCCGCCAAGGCGCCCAGAACAACTTACTTTAATACCTCTAGCACCCATCCTCAAACAACTTTGAATAGCTTTTTTCATCGCTCTTCTAAATGAAACCCTTTTTTCTAACTGTTGCGCAATGCTGTTTGATATTAAAGTTGCATCTATTTCAGACCTTTTAACCCCTACTACATTCACTTCCACATTATTTTTTACTTTTTCAGCTATTTTTTGCTTTATCTTCTCAATATCTGAGCCTTTCTTACCTATTATCACTCCAGGTCTAGAAGAATGTATTATTACAGACACCAAATCGATTGTACGCTCTATAATTACTTTAGAAACACCAGCATGCTTAAAAGATTCATTTATATAACTGCGAATAGATAAATCTTGATGCAACCCTTGTTTATAACCCTTCTCAGCATACCAAACAGACAACCAAGTATTAATTATTTTTAACCTAAATCCTTTAGGATTAACGTTTCCCATACTTTTGCACTTTCCTTATTAATTTTCTATTTTTATGAATCATATAATTTCTCCCAATTTTACAGTTATATTACTATAACGTTTACTAACTCTATTAGCTCTACCCATAGCTTTTGGACATACCCTACGCAAAGTAAGAGACCTACCTATTGAAATTTCTTTTATATATAAATTATCGATATCCAATCCATAATTATATTGAGCATTAGCAATCGCAGAATTTAATACTTTCCTCATAAGACCCGCAGCTTTCTTTTCACAAAATCTTAATTGCACAGTGGCAAAAGAAACTTTTTTATTACGTACTAAACCAGCAACCAAATTCAATTTACGAGGAGTTGATTTTAAAACCCTAGAACCAGCTTTAACTATTACATCTCTGTTTTTCATATCAATTACCTCCTTGTCGCCTTTTTATCACCACTATGCCCAGTAAATTTACGAGTGGGCGAAAATTCACCAAACTTATGACCTATCATATTCTGATCATTAACATTAACAGGAATGTAATCCTTACCATTATAAACAGCAAACTTTAAACCTAAACAATTAGGAAGAACTACAGAAGCCCTGGAATGAACTTTTATAGCCATGTTAACAAACCCCTTGTTTAAAGCATTATTCACCGACTTTAATATAGAAGGATGACAAAAAGGAGGCTTCCACGCAGATCTACTCATAAACTAACCTTTCAATTGTTTTATATACTTATCACTAGATTTATTTTTCCTCCGAGTTTTCTTTCCTTTTGTTGCAACACCCCAAGAAGTAACAGGATGACGACCACCAGAGGTTTTTCCTTCCCCACCTCCATGAGGATGGTCAACCGGATTCATTGCAACCCCACGCACAGTAGGTCTAATTCCAAGCCACCTACTTCTTCCAGCTTTACCCAGCTTTCTATTCTTATGGTCAGGGTTAGATACTACACCAATAGTAGCCTTGCAAGAAGATAAAATCAACCTAATTTGACCAGACCTGAGTCGTAATAAAACATATTGGCCATCACGACCAACGATTTGCGCATAACAACCAGCAGCTCTAGCAATCGCAGCACCATTACCTGGCTTCAGCTCAACATTATGAACGAAAGAACCAACAGGTATATACTTGAGTAGCAAACAATTACCTGGCAAAATATCAGCATCATTTCCAGCTGTAACAATATCACCAGACTTCATACCTTGAGGAGCTAATATATAAGACTTAATATCATCTTCCTTATATGATATTAACGCTAAAAACCCACTTCTATTTGGATCATACTCTATTTTTTCAACTATACCCTGACCACTTCTATTACGCTTAAAATCTATAACTCTATACTTCTTTTTGTGACCACCACCCCTATGACGAGTTGTAATTCTACCATAATTATTTCTTCCACCACTGGACTTTTTACCGGATGTAAGAGACTTTTCTGGCTCATCTTTTGATAAACCAACTTTACTTACTAACACAGTCCCACGAGAAGACGGAGTAACAGGATTAAAAAATTTCATACCCATATTAAACGCTCATTATATCTAATTTTTGACCATCTATCAAAGAAAAATAAACTTTCTTTTTCTGTTTTTCACAACCAATCACACCCCTGAAACGCCTATATTTAGGCTTAATTCTAACAACATTTATAGAAGAAATTTTAACATCAAATAGAGACTCTATTGCCAACTTTATTTGACGCTTATTTACATTTACAAAAACATACAAAGAATATTTATTAAACTTCTCCCTCAAAAAAGAGGCCTTTTCTGTAATTATAGGAGATTTTATTATATTATTATATTTGATCATAACAATCTACCTTCAAGATGCTTTAAAGTATCCTTTGTCAACATCACGCATTCGTGATTCAATATATCAAAGACATTTAACCCAATAGGTTTGATTAAGTCTACATAATGCAAGTTTCTAACAGAACACAACAAATCATCTCCATAATCACCAACTATCAAAAAGGAAGAAAATTTAAAATTTTTAATACATTTACACATTTCAGACGTTTTCTTCACATCAATATTTAAATTATCCAGAATAATCACTTGATTGTTTAAATACTTTAGAGATAAAGCAATTTTTAAACCAAATTTGCGTACCTTCTTATTAAGAGAATAAGTATGACTCCTCACAACAGGGCCGAAAATAATCCCACCACCTCTAAATTGAGGAGATCGCAAGCTCCCTTGTCTTGCCCTACCGGTACGTTTTTGACCATAAGGTTTAGCTGTTGTACCAGAGACATCACTGATACCTTTTGTTTTATGAGTACCAGCTCTTCTCTTCGCTAATTGCCATCTCACTATATCATGCAAAATACTCAATTTTTGCTTAGCAGAAAATATCAAAGGATTGAGCTGAGCAGTACCTACATTATTATTAGATAGATTAACTAAATTACATTCCATAACTAACTTACCAAATTACTAGCATTATCATTTACATCTAACAGTAAACCTACCGGAAAAGGAACATCTTTATGTAAAGATTTTTTAACTGCATCTCTTACAAAAACATAGGAATTTTTAAACCCAGGAACATTATTACCCTTCACAGCAATTATACTATTTTCATGATCAATGGATAATATCTTCATATTTTGTGCAGTTATCCTGCTGTTACCTAAATGACCAGCCATTTTCTTTCCTTTGAATACTCTACCAGGATCCTGACATTGACCAGTGGAACCTTGTGATCTGTGAGCAATAGAAACACCATGAGATGCCCTAAGCCCACTGAAGTTATGCCGCTTCATCACACCAGCAAATCCTTTACCTATAGAATAACCCGTAATATCAAGATATTGACCAACCACAAAATGATTGATTCCCACTTTTTTACCACATTCTATTCCCGACAGGTCATTTAATCTACTTTCGTATAACTTACATTTATTATTTATACCCCTTTTCTTTAAATATTCCAACTGAGGTTTTGCTATATTTTTAAAATCTCCTGTGCCTAAAATGACTGAATTATAGCCACATTTATCTTGTCCTTTTATATCAACAATATGAGTTTCGCTGAGATGTAATAAAGTTACAGCCATGCGACTATTGTTAGAGTATATAGCAGTATGACCAATATTCGTCATTAATAAACCAATTCTCCTCAGTGAATTTATTCTCTTCATTTCCTTCTCCTAAACCTTAACTTCCTTGACTTTTAAATCCACTTCTACGCCAGCAGAAAAAGATAAACCTGTAAGCATCTGCATCATAGTAGGAGTAAGATCATGTAAAACAATCAAACGCCTAGAAGTTCTCATTTCAAACTGTTCACGAGATTTTTTATCAACGTGAGGAGATCTATTAACAATAAATTTAGAATCTTTTCTTGGCAACGCAATCGGACCAGATAATTTTGCATTGGACCTCTTTAATTCATCAACAAATTTTCGAACACACTCCTCCAATAAAGAACAATCGAAAGCCTTAATGTTAATATATATATCTTGCTTCATCTTAGTTACTACACTCACTCCAAAATTTCAGAAACAACACCAGAACCAACAGTTCTACCGCCTTCTCTTATCGCAAAACGCAATCCCTTATCCATTGCTATCGGTACTTGCAATTCTACTTCTACACTCACATTATCTCCTGGCATTACCATCTCCTTCCCATCTAGCAATTTTATGCTCCCAGTTACATCCGTTGTCCTTAAATAAAACTGTGGCTGGTAATTCGCAAAAAATGGTGTATGCCTTCCTCCTTCCTCTTTCTTTAATATATAAACCTCCGCCCTAAACTTTCTATGCGGCGTTATCGTCCCCGGTTTTGCTAATACTTGCCCTCTCTCCACTTCTTCTCTTTTTGTTCCTCTTAACAATATTCCTACATTGAGTCCTGCACTCCCCTTATCCAGCAACTTCTTAAACATTTCTACACCTGTGCATATCGTCTTTTGCGTCGCTTTCAGACCTATTATCTCTATCTCTTCTCCCGTCTTTATCTCTCCCTTCTCTATCCTTCCTGTTACCACCGTTCCTCGCCCCGATATCGAAAATACATCCTCGATTGGCAATAAAAATGGTAAATCCACAGGCCTTGGTGGAACCGCCACATACTCATCTAACTTTTCCATCAATTTATCTATTGATTTCTTTCCATATTCGCTACTGTCATCCTCCAGCGCTTTCAATGCAGACCCCACTACCACAGGCACTTCATCCCCTGGAAATCCATATTTATTCAGCAATTCCCTCACTTCCATTTCTACCAAATCTATCATATCAGCATCAGCAACATCAGCTTTATTTATATACACCACGATATATCCAACACCTACCTGCTTCGCTAGCAATATATGCTCTCTCGTTTGTGGCATTGGCCCATCAACCCCCGACACTACCAATATCGCCGCATCCATCTGTGCTGCACCTACTATCATGTTCTTTACATAGTCAGCATGTCCAGGACAATCAACGTGTGCATAATGCCTTTTTTCCGTCTGATACTCAACATGCGCTGTTGCTATCGTTATCCCCCTTTTCCTTTCTTCTGGCGCCTTATCTATCTGATCGTACGCTACAAAATTTCCATAATGCTTTGTTATCGCCGCTGTTAACGTTGTCTTCCCATGATCCACATGTCCTATTGTTCCCACATTTACATGCGGCTTTCCAAATGCTTCCACTACTGCTGTCATAATTTAAACTTTTCTACCTAAAATACAAATACATCAACAAATAATATGTTGATTTTATAAAAATACAACAAAAAAAAAGAGCGGATAGTGGGAATCGAACCCACGTCACTAGCTTGGAAGGCTAGAGCTCTACCATTGAGCTATACCCGCACAATGGAGGAGGTAGGATTCGAACCTACGTACGCAATGCGGACAGATTTACAGTCTGTTACCTTTAACCACTCGGTCACTCCTCCACAAAAATTTGTTAAGAGAACGCTATTTTAGTACCTTAACTCAAGCTTTTATTGTATTTAATACTAAACGCCTAAAATTAAAAAATCAAGCAATAAAACCTACCCTGATTAAAATCATACAGATTTCATTTTATACAACACAATATTGCCAATAAAACGTCTAAATAAATAATGCGAATCATGCGTACCTGGCGCTTCTTCTGGATGATATTGCACAGAAAAGACTAAGTAATCCTTCATCATTATCCCCTCTACACTATTATCAAATAGAGAAATGTGAGTAATTTCAACATTACTTGGAAGAGAAGCTGAATCAACAACAAAACCATGATTTTGGCTAGTGATCTCAACTTTTCCACTAATTACATCATAAACTGGATGGTTACTCCCTCGGTGACCAATATCCATCTTGATGGTCTTTGCTCCCAAAGTAATCGCAAGTAATTGATGACCCATGCATATGCCAAAAATTGGTATTTTAGATTTTATAATAATGTCTATCTCTGAAACTACACTTTCTCCTATTTCTTGCGGATCACCAGGACCATTTGAAAGCACTATACCATCTGGATTCATACTCAACACTTTTTGAGCAAAACCTGTGCTTGGTCTGATTAATTCAACTGTACAACCAAGTTCTATTAAGCGTGAAACTATACTGATTTTTACGCCAAAATCAACGATTACAACCCTATATTTTGCATTAAGGTCACTTTTAAAATTACTATGCAAGCTTACTTTATTGGTTATTTCTATCCCATTTACAGATTTGTATTCCTTCAATTTGTCCAACACATGCGTCTCGCTTGACGGGCATATCATTCCACTTTGAGATCCATGTTTTCTCAAATGTCTCGTTAAAGCTCTAGTATCAATTCCTGATATCCCAATCACGTTATTTTTCTCTAACCAATCATTTAAACTGATATATGAAGAAGGGTGGGACATAGAAGAAAGTTCACGCATAACCACACCACTTGCAAAAATTTTCTCTCCTTCATTATCTTTATGGTTTATTCCAATGTTACCAATATGAGGAAAAGTGAACGTTATAATTTGATCAGCAAAAGAAGGATCAGTTATAGTATGCTGATAACCGGTCATACCAGTGGTAAAACAGACCTCACCTATGCACTTGCCTTTTTTACCTACTGATTTTCCCCAAAAGCATTTACTATCTTGTAAAATTAAAACTGCGTCCTGCACTTAACTCTCTCTTACTTAACTCATTTAAAGTATTATATAAGAATTTTAAATCACAAGTAAGCAAATACTAAAGTTTTCTTTAATTTATATAATTAAAAAAATTCAAAATTATAAATAGCTTTCCTTTTTTATTATTTAGCCAATATTATAGCAAGTTTAACTTGTGTAAATAGGCAATAGCTGTTATAGTTCATGTCTCATGTTAGGTAAATCTACATGGATAGAAAGGTTTGTCTCATTACAGGAATATCGTCTGGCATTGGAAAAAGTTTAGTACAATTACTCATTAAAGATGGATGGTTTGTGGTTGGCATTGCAAGGCACACTGAAAAACTGGAAAAATTAAAAGAAGAATTAGGTAGTAATTTTTTACCTGTAATGTGTGATGTAGGTAATTGCGAAAATATTAGAAATTCGTCTGATTTTTTAAAAAGGCAAAATATTACACCAAATCTCTTTTTCCTTAATACAGGATGTGGTGAGATAGAAAATGAATTTCATACCGACACTCATAGAAAAACATTTGAAACTAATTATTTTGGGGTTATTAACTGGATTGAAGAATGGCTTAGTTACAACCATTCAGCAACTTTTGTGACAATATCCTCTCTTGTTGCTGTGCATGCAACGCCACATGTTTCTGCATATTGTGCAAGCAAAGCAGCACTAAGAAGCTGCTTTGAATCACTAAAAATTCAATATGCTAATAGCGCTACAAAATTTATTACCGTAATGCCAGGACCAGTAAAAACCGATATGCTTAAATCTAATAAACTGCTTCCCTTTACATGGGAACCACAAAAGGCTGCAGCATATATTTTAAAAAGTGTATTTAAAGGAAAGAAAGTTATAGCGTCTCCAATTTTTTGGCAGTTATTTTTTCATATTTTACGAATTCTTCCCACTAAAATGGTTGTAAGAATCTTACGATAATCACTAGATATTCAAAAACATCTCGTAAAGCTAAACCCTCTCTCTAAAATTCCAAATTTAACCACGAGGCGGCGAAGAACAACATGAAAAAAACTTTTAACGTGCCCTTTCATAAAATATGTTGACTATCTCCGTATTTTATATTAGATATACTCCGGCAGTTATGAAATGGAGGTTTATTATGTCAAATGAAATCCAACCTAAAAATAAGTTACCAATTGTAGGAGCTGGCTTACTATTCTTTGCGATGGTGTTCCCATCATTTTTTCTCTTAGCAAAAATAGCCATAGGATTAGCTATGGTCGCAATTGCAACAATCGCGGTAAAAATTTTCTCAAAAACAATATCAAACGCTCTTGAAAAAGAAAAAGTAGATCAGAATCAGGCAGCACAACAAACAACACAAAGTAAAATTATAAACCTAGCTATTGGATTAACATTTATATTTGCAGGAGGATTATCAATGCTCATTATAGCAAAAACTGGCTTAATTGCAGCATGTGCAGCTATAACTGCTTTAGCTCTACACGAATATGTTAAAAATGAAAAAATAGGAAAAGAGATAAATGATAAATTCGATAAGGTAGCTGACGATACAATCAATTTTATTGTTAGCAATGTTGAAAAACTTATTCCAACAAAGCCGCCAGGCATAACAGCCTAAACTGTCTCCGTTCAGCAGAGTGGTTTAAGAAACAATAGATAGAAGGTTTTAAAAAGGGTTCAGCCTTCTTTTTATGTTGGTCTTGAGGAACTTCTTGTACAATTAGTTTTTCTTGAGAAAATGAATCTAACATTTTAACACTCCTTTTAACTCTTACATAATATATTGAAAAATAATTAATCTAACTTATAACTTGCAGCTTTATCAGCTTGTTAGGTAGAATTATTAAAGAACTAGTTGAACAGACGTTATGACTAAATTCAACTCCATCCACAAGTTCTCCGCTTGTTACTCCAGTTGCAATAAACACTGATTCACCTCTTGCCATATCTTTTATGGTGTAGATTTTTTCTGGGTCATCAATATTTAAATTTTTTGCTCTTTCTCTTAACTGATCTGTGTCAAATATTAATCTTCCCTCCATCTGTCCATCGATTGAACTCAGCGCTGTAGCCGCAAGCACCCCTTCTGGTGCCCCTCCTATTCCGATATACATATCGTGATTGCCATTTACTAGTGAAACTACGGCCGCAACATCACCATCATCTATTAGTTTAACTCTTGCTCCTAACTTCCTGATTTTCACTATTAATTTATCATGCCTTTCACGATTAAGTATAGTTACTGTAAGATCATTTACTTTACATCCTTTTGCCTTGGCTAAATTGTCTAGATTCTTTTCAATGCTATTTTTTAGTGAGACTACACCCTCTGGGAGATTTTTTCCTACTGCTATCTTTTCCATATAAACATCAGGTGCGTGTAAAAAATCACCTTTTTTCGTTGCAGCAAGAACGGACATTGCCCCCTGTTTGTAGTGAGCGCAAATTGTGGTACCCTCAAGTGGGTCAACGGCAATGTCGATTTCAGGACCATTTCCAGTGCCAACCTTCTCGCCAATATATAGCATTGGTGCTGAATCTCTCTCACCTTCACCAATTACGATAGTACCATTTATTTCCATTGAATTTAATACTGTACGCATTGCATCAACTGCAACCTGATCAGCCTTTTTTTCGTCACCGAAGCCTGCTAGTTTACATGCAGCAAGTGCTGCAGCTTCGGTCACTTTAACTAATTCATAGGCTAAATCTTCCATCATTTGCTTTAAGAACTATAAATAAAGCATTCAATATATATCATGCTGCTTGAAACTGCAATATGTCTTGACTGGTTGTGGGAAAGTTGCTATAATAAACTAACATATAGTAGTAGGTTTAGTTATGGTATATAGTAATGATGATATTAGAGAGTTGTATCGAAAGGTAGCTACAATTGTAAAATATGATGATAAGGGAATTGCTAGTCTTAAAGATTTGCAAAAGGAACCAAAGTGGAAAGAAGTTAATTTCCAAGATAAATGTGAAGGAGACAATTCATTAGGAGACTTACTTCTAAAACATGCAACCGAAAATAACAACACACGCGTTAAGGATTTTCTCCTCCAAAATGGGTGTAAACCCCTTCAACAAGAGCAAATAACCGCAGCAATAAACAAGGAAGAAGAGGGGCAAAACACACCTGATATAGGAGAAAATAAAGCAGACAGCAATGAAGTAGATTCTAGTAACTCCAGAGATGCTCAACTTGCTACGTCATATAAAAAGATAAAGGAAATTATAACTCAAAACCCCGATATAACTGCTGGGGAGTTTGATAAGGAACTCAAAAAGGAGAAAATAGATAAAGAAATAATAGATCAAAATGGTTGGACTTTGCTTTATTATGCTGTTCGTTCAGAAGGGCCTAGTATTACCGACGATCGCAGTATATTTCTAAAGGTTGTTGAGTTGTTCACAAATTTAAACATTGGAATCGATTTTAAAGATACTGCTTCCAGAACTATATTGGGCATAGCTGCAATAACAAAACAAGCTGACGTTGTTAAGGTACTTTTGGGTAGTGATAAGTTTGATGAAACGAAAAAATTTAACGCTTTGTGTTCTGCTATTGTTCAAGGTAATGTCCAAGAAGTTGGGGTATTTTTAGGTTATGTAAATGATGAAAGCAGACAAGCAGCTTTAGAGTTGGCTATAAATAATAGACAAGAAGAAATTTCTCAGGTGCTTTTAAACTTTATTGTACCAGAAACACCTAATGTAGAAAAAAACAGAGCAAAACCTTGCAGCAGTAATGGGAACATTGGTAGTAGACCTGTAAATACACCAAATGGCCAGCTAAATCATAATAACGAAAATAAAACACCTGTATCAACAAGGACTGACCAAACTGCCACACCAAATAATGATAATAAAGCTAACGGCTTCGTAGATGCTCAATTTTCTGTGCCAAATGAAAAAGAAACTAAATATAAGAAAAATTTTTACACCTCATTAACGAAAGATGCTGTTGGAGTTGTTATTACAGGATTATTCATTGCTGCTGCTGTAATGGTTCCATTTGCGGCTGGTGCAGCAATTTGCGGTATTGTAGCTGCTTTGGTTGCAGTATGTACCGGATTGCATATAAAAAATTCTACATTACCAAGCTATAGAGAAATGGAAAAAAATAAAGTTGAACACGTAAGTTCATATATGCAAAAGGTGTGATTTAAGAGAAATCTTTGCTAAGCAGGATGTCATCCCAGTGCCCTGACTACTTGGATCCAGAAAACTTAACTTTAAATAAGTGGCTGCATAATAAAGACTAGATTCCAGTGTCAGCTACTTGGATGACACCTCTCTTGGGCTCTTTTAACCATAAATATTTAAGAAATTTACCAAATGAAAAGAAAGGCAAAAGAAACCCCGGTTAATATCTATTTAAAAACATTGGCGTTTTTTTATGTTTTAAACGTCTAATAACCGCGACTCAGCTGCTTTTAAATGCAACTCACCTTAGTTTAAATGTTTAAGAAATTTACTAAGCAGAAAAAAAGGCAAAAGAAATCCCGTGTTAGCTAGTTGTCACTCTCTAATCCTGCAAATTGGCGTTCTATACTGTCTTAAACGCTATATAAGCGCGTTTCAGCTTATATAGCTAGAAATGTTGTGAAGACATAAGGTGCGCATAGTACAAAAAATTAAAAATAAGACGCCAATTACGTAATACTGGACTCCTGATATAATGTTGAACATTTTTTTTCTGCATTTCCGCCAGGGCAAGTTCTTGAAATCGAAACACTATATGTATATTATCGTGATCAATTTCAACGCGTTTGATTAATGCTCTAATTATATTAAGCTTAGCCTCCCAATCTGCTTGACCAAGTTCTGATTCAACCACAGAGGCAAAACCTTTTATACTACTTATGATAAAATCTATTTCCCTCTGTAGTTCCTTTTCATCAACCACCTCTTCCTTCTGGTTTCTCATTGCTTTTAACTTCTTCTCTATTTCCTCAGCTTCTAGGCTCTGTGGACAAAATTTTAGAGAAGCCATACAAGAGCTCCAACAAAATTGAGAAAACCCATAAAAACCTCAGCAGTTTTATCAAATCTGGAAAAAATGCGCCTAAAATTTTTAATTTTACCAAAAAAATACTCAATCAAATGACGTTCTTTGTAGATATGCTCATCGTAATACCTTTGCACTTTTCGATTCCGTTTTGGCGGAATAACTACTGTACATCCCTTGTCTTCAAGACTTATAACAAAGGCATTGCTATCGTAGCCCTTGTCAGCTACTACAGTAGAGTTATAGATACTTTCGGTTAACACTTGTGCCTGCGTAATTTCATTTCTTTGACCAGGAGTCAGAGTAAATTTAAGTGGATTTCCAAGTGCATCGACAAGCGCATGTATTTTAGTTGTAAAGCCACCTTTGCTCCTCCCTAAAGCTTCTTGATCCTTGGAGTTTTTTGTATATCCAGATGAACATGGATGGGCTCGGATGATCGTATCGTCGATTATAGCAACTTCTAAATCAGGCTCTTGTTTAGTATATTCAAGCAATTTTTTCCAGACATCTCTTTCACACCATCTTTTAAATCGCTTATGTATACTCCTGTAATTACCATAAGTTTTTGGTAAAAGTCTCCATTGGCAACCACTTCGCACTATGTACCACACTGCCTCTATGAATATTCTTAAACGTTTTTCATCTTTGCTGTGCATTCCTTTTACGCTTTTTATGAACTCTAAAATTTGTTTCCAATTTTCCTCTTTGATGTAATATTGCATATGGTAGTTTCTCCATTTTTTACCTATTAGGCTAAACTACCATCTTTTTCTCTCTTTTCATATTTTTTGTCCACAGAGCCTAGTTGCGCTTGAAAACGAGTGTCAATATTTTCTAAAGATACGTACACGTTTTTGCAATAGTTGTTTTACCAGACTTTGTAATGCCCAAAGCAGTTAGAAAATCCTTCTAAAACTGGGGTTATAGAGCGTAAGTACATAAATTGAATTTTATAGTTTCAATATGCAAGAAAAGGTTAAAGATGGCAACACTTGCACGAACACTATGGTTTGAAAACAGGGTTTCGCACAAGGCTTGCTGAACTTCCTACAAAAACATAGTTGATCTCTCTGGCGATAATGTCCATCGACCCTGAGCCCTCCTTCCTGATCCATTCTCTACCTTAAACCGGAGGCTCCTCAAACTCTAAATCTTGTTTTCGTCGCCTCTCCCCTAATTATATATTATATTATACATATAATATATAATTTATAGGGGGGTAACCAAAAAAATGAGCTTTTTTTGAGCTGAGCAAAGCCACCTAAGGTAGAGAATGGATCAGGAAGGAGGGCTGTATAATATATATAATCTTTATGATTTTCTGTATAATTTACTTATGTAACTTGATAAAAAAGGAGGGTAAAATTTATTGAAAAATATATTTATTGATTATCTTCAAAGCCTTCTCGTAAATGGTGTCTCTATGTCCTATTGCAACGATAGTTACTTCATATTTCACAGTGTTTACATGATATATAATACGGAACTCTTAGTCTTCTAAACCCTTTAAAGCTATAGTGTAAAGGCTCACCAAGATTCACTGGATCGACCGTAAGCCGTTCCTGTATTGCTTTATTTACTCTTGACTCTATTGTTACCGGTAAAGCTGGAAGATCTTTTTCAGTAACATTCTTTAAAAATTTAATTTTGTAATGCTTTATTTCCACTTGGCGTCTTTATGATCAACATCTCCACTTAACGTCTTCGTAATCAACCGTTTCTGCACTTTCAATATCATATTGATCAGCAACCACAGATAATAAAAAGTCGTCCATTTCAAGTTCAATTGCTTCTCCGAGTAGTTCCTCTGCTAATTCTTGAGCAGGCTGCTTAGTAAGTTCAGATAACTTAGTAAGATTCTGCAAAATTTCTTTACTGAGAGCTATGTTAGCGTTTGCCATATGTTTTACCAAAATCTACTACTGTAATAATTATACAACATTTTTCTAAACTTTTCAATAAAGAAAGGAAGTAGGGCTGTATAGAAATACATTTTGTGTTTATAGAATATCTTCTATAATTTCTGTATGTAATAGTTTTTAGGTATGACTATGAATGAAGCTAACGGAAAAAAGATAGGTTTACATATTGCCGCTAGAGAAGGTTTACTAAATATAGTTAAATATTATATAGAAGAAATGGGATATGATGTTGATTCAAAAGATAGTCATGGTTGTACTTCCTTATTTTGCGCTGTTATAGAACGTGAGCCTGAGGTAGTAAGGCACTTGATAGAAAAGGGAGCGGATGTAAATGACCTTACCCAGAAAAAGTAGAGAGAAAGTTAAGACGTTTTTGTCATGAGAATGATGCATCAAATTGTGCAGGAATGCAATAATTAATAGTAGAATGCCTACGTTGTTTGTTATAAAAGATTTCTATGTATTCAAATATGGCAGTTCTGGTTTGTTGAGCGAGAAGTATCAATAAGCAGCTCCCTTTTGATGGACAAAAAGACTTTAATATTGGTGATTGGAGTATCATTAATAGGCACTGCAATAGGGGCACTTACAGGTTTGGGATTAAGTGTCACAGCTTTTTCACCTTTAGCCATAGGTGGAATTGTTGGTTCTATAATTCCAGCAGCGGCTATATTTTTTTTTGCAGGATGTTTGCTGTGCAAATCTGATGGAATAGATTCTAAAAAAGGTTGTACAGTTTTCAGTATTGCAGCACCCATAAGCGCTGCAATTGGAGTTGGTCTTGCTGCAGCTGCAACTGCTATTTCTCCTGGTATAATGCTTGGAGCCGGATCTGCAGTTTTAGCAGGTGCAACAATAGGAGCAATAGCAGTAATAGCGCCAATTGCAGGGTACTTTGTAGCTGACAAAGTGAACGATTATATTATCTCTCCTATAGTTGAGCACTTTTCTTCAAAAGGGAAGGAAGAAAGTTTAAGCTAATCAAGTAAGGTTTCTGTTATTCCAGTGTGTAACATTGGAATAACAAGATTTGACATTAACCGTTGATAATCGGAATATTAGAGAGTAGAATTACTCAAAGAAGCATGCATAAATATGACGTAGTAGTAGTAGGTGGTGGTCATGCAGGGTGCGAAGCTGCTGCTGCGGCAGCTCGCCTTGGTGCAAACACGCTGCTTATAACTCATAAAATTTCAACTATAGGAGAAATGTCCTGCAATCCAGCAATTGGAGGAGTTGCAAAGGGTGTTGTAGTCAGGGAAGTTGACGCTCTTGATGGAATAATGGGAAGAGCAATCGATCAAGCAAGCATACACTCAGTCATTTTAAATAGCAGCAGAGGTGCAGCAGTATGGGGACCACGTGCACAGGCAGACCGAAAATTATATAAGCAGGCAATACAGGAAATTATTCTAAATTATAACAATTTGACGGTAAAAGAAGAGTCAGTTGACAATTTTCTTATAGAAAGTAATGGCAATGGAGAACCGTGCATTAAAGCTGTAATGATAAGCTCAGGTGAACGTATACCAACAAGTAAAGTCGTTCTAACTACAGGGACTTTTCTGCGGGGTGTGATTCATATAGGAGAGCAAACAACTCCTTCAGGAAGAATGGGAGATAAGTCTGCAGTAGAACTTGCAAATACGTTGAAGAAGTATGATTTTAGATTAGGTAGACTGCGTACCGGAACTCCACCAAGACTTGATCGTAATACTATAAACTGGTCAATATTGCAAGAACAAGTGGGTGATAACCCACCTGTGCCGTTTTCTTATCTCACAGAAAAAATTAACCAACCTCAGGTATCATGCTTTATTACCCATACTAATGAAAATACGCATAAAATAATTAGAGAAAATCTTCATAGGTCAGCTTCTTCGTATTTGGATGACATTGTTGCACCAAGATACTGCCCATCCATTGAAGTTAAAGTTAATAAATTTGCAGAAAAAAGTAGTCACCAAATATTTTTAGAACCAGAAGGGCTGGATGATGATACTGTATACCCAAACGGAATTTCAAATTCATTGCCTGTTGAAGTGCAAAATGAAATGATAAAGAGTATCAAAGGACTTGAAAACGCAGAAATATTGAGGTCTGGATATGCAGTTGAGTATGACTATATTGATCCACGAGAACTAAGCCATACTCTTGAAACTAAAAAAATTAAAGGTCTATATTTTGCTGGCCAAATTAATGGCACCACTGGATATGAAGAAGCAGCAGGGCAAGGAATTATCGCCGGAATTAATGCAGCACTCTCTGCATCTGAAAAAAAAGAAAGCTTTGTTCTTCACCGCACAGATTCATATATCGGTGTAATGATAGATGATTTGGTCACCAAAGGGGTGATCGAGCCTTATAGATTATTTACCTCACGTGCAGAATATAGGCTAGCTATCAGGTCAGACAATGCGGATAGAAGATTAACACAAAAAGGTTATGATATTTCCCTTGTTTCGCATGAGAGATACTCTGTTTTACAGAATAAACTTAAATCCATTAAGCAGCTTGAAGAGAAGTTAGGGAGTCTGACGATTACTCCTAAGCAGCTTAGGTCTTATGGTATTAAAATATCTTATGATGGGATAAGAAAAACGGCACTAGATTTACTCAGCTATCCAAACATCGACTGGAATAAATTACAAGAAATATGGCCGGAGTTAAGCAGCATCACGCGCTGCACAACGGATACTGGATCCTCTTCCGTCATCTCAGGACACTCTCATATTATCCGAGTAGCTGACACTAGGATCCAGGAAAAAAGCAGCGTTACGCGCTGGAATGACGCTGCAATGGGTAGCATAACTAAGAATGAAATATGCGAAGCAGTTGAAATTGAAGCAAAATACAAACCTTATCTAATAAGACAAGAAGCAGATATGAAGTTTTTACGAGAGGAAATTAACACTCAAATTCCAATTGATTTTAACTATTCACAAGTTAAAGGCCTGTCAAGTGAAGTAATAGAAAAGTTGGAGACGATAAAACCAGCGACGATTGGCATTGCAAAGCAAATACAAGGCATCACTCCCGCAGCGATAGTGAGCATATTAGTGTACCTTAGGAATAAGAAAACGAAAGTAGCTGCTAGTTTTGCGTGAGGTATATGTCAAAAATCGAAGAATTTCGTTCTTTTATGTGTGAAACAAATGTTGACGCATTTATGTTGCATACTAAAGATGAATATTTAAATGAGTATTCAGAGGAGCTAACAAAGCTGTGTGGCTTTACAGGAACAAATGGGCTACTTATCGTTACAAAAGACAACAAGTGCCCATTTTTTACGGATGGACGCTATATCACACAAGCTCGCAATCAGCTCGATCGGGGCAATTTTCAAGTATATAATATACAAGAAGAGGATCCACGCGAATGGGTAAAAGCAAACTTAACATTGACCACCTCACTAGGTTACTATTTGCAATATTTTACCATAGAAGATATAAGAAAGTATGAGAATATCTGTAAATTAATACCCTGTTTAGCTGGAAAAAAAAGTGACTATCGAAAACAAGCAGTGGTTTTACATTCTATTAAATATGCTGGTGAAAGTAGCAAGAATAAATGTGAAAAAGTCGCTAAAAGCATAGATAAAGAAGCTGAAGCAGTGCTTTTAACTGATCCAAATTCAATTTCATGGCTATTAAATTTAAGAAATGAAAATGCCAAATATACTCCATGTATATTGGGCCGTGCTATATTGTATAAAAGCGGTAATGTTGATTTGTTTATTCAAGATAAAGAACATTCAACTATAGAAGCAAATTTAGGCAATCATATAAATATTTTTGATATTAGTGAGCTAGAAAATTCGCTGCACAAGCTAAATTCAATAGTTATAGATCCAAACACAACTCCAATGAGTATCATGGCTGTAATAAAAGATAAACATGTAGCTGAAAGAGAAGATCCTTGTCTAATTTATAAAGCAGTAAAAAACCAAACTGAAATAGCTGGGGCTATAAATGCACATATCAGAGATGGAGTGGCAGTTACAAACTTTCTACATTGGCTTGAAAGTAATGTTGGTACAGAACTTGAAGCTGAAGAAAAGATTTTAGAATACAGAAAAGAACAGAATTTGTTTAAGCAACCAAGTTTTCCAACAATTTCCGCATTTAATGAAAATGGTGCAATAATTCACTATCGTGCAAGCAGTAAGACGAATAAGGTAATTCAGAAAAGTGGACTATATTTGATTGACTCTGGTGGCCAATACCTTAATGGCACAACTGATGTGACAAGAACTGTAGTGGTTGGTAATCCGACTAGTGAGCAAATAACCCACTATACAATAGTATTGAAAGCTCACATTGCTGTAGCAAGTGTCATCTTTCCTTCTGGCACTACTGGTGGAGAATTGGATATATTGGCACGTACGCATTTATGGAAATTTGGAATGGAGTATATGCATGGTACAGGGCATGGAGTAGGAAGTTACCTATCAGTACATGAAGGACCACAAGCAATATCAAAGGGCAATAAAGTGAAACTCACGCCAGGAATGATACTTTCCAACGAACCTGGTTATTACATTCTGGGAGAGTATGGAATAAGAATTGAAAATCTGATGTATGTCGACAGACAAGAAAATAGCTTTTTACATTTCAAACAACTGACCTTAATTTCATATGATAGAAGGCTAATAGATGTGCAAATGCTTACTAAAGATGAAATTGAATGGATAAATAGCTATCATCAATTTGTCTATGAAAACTTAGAAAATAGCGTAAAAGATAAGGAATGGTTAAAGAAGGTATGTGACCATTTGTAAGCAAAGGAGCATTTTTTATTGTTTAAAAAGTATTAATGCAATTGTGATAGGTATTTTGTATTGTTTTTAATTTAAAAACGATATATAATAAAGAATACGTGTTTTTAGGTAGACATATTATGATAGACAAAGGACAAGAAGATGAATTTATGAAGCAGTATATGGATACTTGCAAAGAACAAATAGAAAAATTAGCCAAGGATCCTGAATTGCTTAATCAGACTTTAAAACCATTTATGCAAATGTCCCAGCAGCTTATGGCTGGCGGTATGTTAGAAGGGGCTATGCCTGGCATGGTACCTGATTTGGGTAGTATGGATGTTAACAAGATGATTGCTCAGATGAAGGAAATGATTGACTACATAAGAGGTAACTATAAGGAACTAATGAAAGAGCATAGCTCGCAGATTCAAGAGCTTGATGAATCCAGTAAAAAGCTAAGAGGCTTAGTTAAAAAATTGATAGAAAAGATCGAAAGTAAATAAACAATATCTAACGCAAGTCTCTTCTGTAATTCTATGCACAGCTGCATAAGTGTCTAGTGACCTTACCCAGAAAAAGTAGAGAGAAAGTTAAGATGTTTTTGGAGTAAAATAAAACGTTTTTTCAAAATATGGCAAATAGAAGGGAATATACAGCAGGATTCAAATTAGAAGCTGTTAAGCTGGTTAAAGAAACAGAAGTACAAAAATAGCAAAAGATCTAGGCATAGATGGCAGTATGTTAAGTAAATGGGTAAGAAAATATGATGGAAAAATGTCAGAAGCATACGCATTTCCAGACAAAGGCTCCTTATGACAAAGAAAGATTTGATCTAAAAAAAGAACTAGCAAGAGTAACAAGAGAAAGAGACATTAAAAAAAAAGCCCTGACCAAACAAAAAGAGTAAAGTATTCTTTTATATAGAAATTGCTATAAAATACAGGAACTATGTAGGGTTTTGAATGTATCTGCTAGTTGCCACTATAAGTGGACTACAAGGAAAATAAGCAGTAGAGAATCAGCAAATAAAAGCAGATGTTCAAAAAAAGCATCCAAATGCAGATCCCTAAAATTCACGCTGAATTAAAAGCTTTAGGCAAAAATTATAACATCAAAACAGTACAAAGTGTTATGCAAGAAAATGGCATTAAAGCCAAACTTAGACGAAGGTTCAAAAATAAAAAACAGCAAATAAGCAACCGAGTTGTGGCTCCGAACACATTGGATCAAAAATTCACCACTGATCAGCCAAATAAAGTTTGGGTAAACGATATTACTTATATAAAAACTAAGGAAGGTTGTTGGCAGCAATAATTGACCTATATTCACGTATGGTAGTTGGCTGGTCAATGAGTAGCTCAATAAATAAACAATTGGTTATTGACTCTTTATTGATGGCCGTTAATAAGCGCAAACCCGATAAAAATCTGCTGTTACATAGCGATCAAGGTTCACAGTATACCTCTCAAAATTACCAATTTCTATTGAATACAAAAAACATCATTTCCAGCATGAGCCATAAGGGATGTTGTTACGATAACTCTGTTGCAGAAAAGTTCACTCAAAAGGGAGCTGCTTATTGATACTTCTCGCTCAACAAACCAGAACTGCCATATTTGAATACATAGAAATCTTTTATAACAAACAACGTAGGCATTCTACTATTAATTATTGCATTCCTGCACAATTTGATGCATCATTCTCATGACAAAAACGTCTTAACTTTCTCTCCACTTTTTCTGGGTAAGGTCAGTCTGAAAGAACGAGAAAATTAATAGAAAGTGTTGGATGTAAAGTTTTATTTTTGCCGCCATACTCGCCTGATTTAAATCCAATTGAGAAGTTCTGGTTTGCCATCAAGCATGCCATAAAAAAAAAGCGCTGCCAAGCTTTTGGCCCGATATCAATTCGGCTATTGATTTTAGCACTCGGGAAAACCTTACTTAGGTTAGCTATATACAGCATATTTATAAGTATAATAAGATTATATTAAAATTTACTTACTTATTGATATGCTTAATTAGGTATAGACAAAATGTCATATGAGATGGCTTTGTTAGCTGCTTTAGGTGGTGATAAATGGATAGTCAAGCAAAATTACGTTTGTAACTTTGCTTGACTTGTCCGTTTTTTTTATGTCTTTGTTACAATCATAACCTCTAGCTCTGAATTACACCCCTTGCTGTATTAGATGGAGGTAGAGCAGAATTAAAATTACTGCTTGGTAATGCTAAAAGTTCTTCTGAAAGATCTAGATACAATCCTGGCTGCTTAGGTTCTTGCCATGGTGGTGCCGAAGGTTCTCCCTTATAATTCATCTCACAATTGCCAGAAAGATTTATTAAACCGCCTACTTCTGTTTCTTCTTGTTCTAATTTCTTCACATCTTCAGTATTAGTTGCTTTATCTACATATTTTGGTCCTTCTATAAAGTCTTGCATTTCTTTTGCAAAACTTTGCTCATAGTGCCTCTCTATTAAGTAAGCTACACCTGCTATTATAAGTGCTAACGTTGCAACAACCAAAAATGGAGCTTGTATACATAAGAGCCTCTAAATAACTACCAACTCCACCTTCAATTACAAACAATGCTATCAATGGAGCACTCAATAAAGACGTTGCGAAAACAGCAGAAGTACAAAGTGCATGCTCTACTATTTTATTATAATGCTTTATTTTCTTTATTTTACTGTTAAGGCTTTGATATATTTCGTGAATGTTAGTGTTGTTAGTATAGTCTTCTAGTTCTTTTGAAATCTCAGCCTTTAATTTTGCAACCTCATTTTCTAGTATAGAATAGTATTTTTGCTTCAATTGATCACTCAATACTGATTTACCGTCACTAAGAACATTTAAAATGTCTTGTTTGCATACCTCAATTTTTTTAGAAATTTTAGAATTGTTTTGTAGCTCCGCTTCTTGTATATCTTGATCCATTTTGGCCTGTAATTTTGTACTGATCTCATCAAAATCTTTGGATAAATTTCTATGAGCAAGGTATTTTAATATAATAGGTAAAGCTAGTGCATTTCCTCTATAAAGCGAAGACAAAAGCTGCAAAGCGAAAGAATTAGGTATTGCTTCTCTTGGTAGAGTTAAAGTTTCATCGTATCCATGTTCGATAACTAACTTTACTGAAGAATCTTTGAATCCTTTTCGATCATCTATATGAAATACCCTTTCAGCAAAGAAGTTTTCTAATTCCTCAAAAGGACAACAGTTTTTCTCTAATTTTACTTTTATAATACTGCTTAACATTGCAACCTCACTAATTATTTTATGCACACAATTTAACACTATTTTAATTACTTATCAAAAGAGTGTAATTATTAACTATAATATTTAATTAATAAGGCTTTGTTTTTTTTAATAAGAAGCAATCTAAGATAGACGGCTGCTATAGCTAAAGTGGCTTAGGTTTACCTACAATTTGAAAAACCGTCATTCCGCTACTCGTTAGCGTAATCTATCCGCGGCGGTATGACGTAGGGAAACCTTTCTTGGGTTAGCTATAGAAACTCTCATCGCTGCCTTTTTGTTAACAGTGGTATTAGACTTCAAGTTACTGCAAAAAATGTTTTAAAACATAATTGACTTTATCTAGTTAATACTCCAAATTATAAAAAACAGATAGTTCTATGACAACAAGTCTATTACAAGGCAAAAAGGGGTTAATAACTGGAATAACAAATAAGAGATCGATAGCATGCGGTATAGCAAAAGCTCTCTCAGAGCACGGGGCAGAACTTGCAATCACCTATCAGAATGAAATAATAAAAGAAAAACTATCACCAATAGCAGATGAATTAAATGTGGAGCTAATATTACACTGTGACGTTTCAAATGAAAAAATCATAGATAACGCTTTTGAAATAATAGAGAAAAAATGGGGTACTCTTGACTTTTTGGTGCATGCAATAGCATTCTCCGATAAAAATGAGTTAGATGGTAAATATGTCAATACTTCACTGAATAACTTCCTCAATGCAATGCATATATCGTGCTATTCTTTCACTGCTTTAGCGCAAAGAGCTGAAAAAATGATGTCAGGTGGTGGTGGTTTACTTACTTTATCTTATTATGGCGCTGAAAAAGTTATGCCAAATTATAACGTTATGGGTTTATGTAAAGCAGCACTTGAAGCAAGTGTAAAATATATAGCATGTGATCTCGGGCCACAAAATATCAGAGTAAATGCAATTTCCGCTGGTCCAATCAGAACTTTAGCATCTTCTGGAATAAGCGATTTTCACTTCATATCAGAATGGAATAGAAATAATTCTCCGCTTAGACGCAATGTTACAATAGAGGATGTTGGCAAGACAGCGTTATACTTATTAAGCGACTTAAGTAGTGGCACTACTGGAGAAATTTTGCACGTCGATTCAGGATATAACGTTGTGGGAATGAAGGTGGTTGACTAACAAAGCACTAGTTCCTTCGGGTTCATACACAACTCTATCAGGAGTTTTGTGACTGTGATTGCAGAAAACATCGAACATAAAATTCCTATTGATAAAGTGACAGAAAAGCCTCTAATTGCTCCGCTGCCAATAATGAACATTATTCCTGCAGCAATGAGTGTTGTGATATTTGAATCCAGTATTGTCTTTATAGCGTTTTTAAACCCTTCTTCAATAGCACGTTCCACTCTCTTGCCAGATTTGATTTCCTCGCGAATTCGCTCAAATATTAAAACATTTGCATCCACCGCCATACCGACAGTGAGTGCAATACCTGCAATTCCAGGTAAAGTTAGAGTTGCTTCAAGCAGAGTGAGAATTGATAATATAAGAATTACATTAGAAAAAAGCGCAACAGAAGCTAATATACCTAATTTGCCGTAAGTGATAATTATAAATAAAGCCACGGCTATAATAGAGATTGTTGCTGCCATTTCCCCTGCCTTTATTGATTCTTCTCCAAGGCTTGGGCCAATGTTTTTTTCTTCAATTATTTTAAGTGGTGCTAGCAGTGCTCCAGATTTAAAAAGTATTGCAAGTTCGCTTGCTTGTTTTTCAGTGAAATTACCGCTAATTTCTCCCTCTCCATTTAAAATTGGCTCACGTATTGTAGGTACTGTTAAGACTGTGTTATCCAGAACAATTGCAAAAGGTTTTCCCACATTTTCTTTAGTGATTTTCGCGAATCTTTTACTCGCTATGCTGTCAAATTTAAAATGCACTGTTGGTTTACCTAAGTGACCAAATCTAACTGATGCGTTAACCAGCGAATCGCCACCTATTTCAGTTTTGCGGAATATTGGATAAGAATTACCTAAAGAATCCTTGAGCATGACAGTAGTTTCGTGATCTATATCCTGCACCTTGGCTATGTTAGTGTTTGCCAAATGAAAAGCTAGTTTAGCAGTTTTGCCAAGCAGAGATTTTATCTGCTTGGTGTCTTCTACTCCAGGCACCTGCACTAATATTTTATTCTGCCCTTGTTTTTGAACGCTGACTTCCTTTGTGCCAAGTTTGTCCAAACGGCGCTGGACATTGTTTATTGATTCTGCAGCTACTTCACTGATCAAAGAATTTTTATAATGGGGTTTATACGAAATGAGAATTGAAGAATCTTTTCTATTTAGCTCTAAATTTGGATTTATCGCATTAATCAACACAGATGCTTTTTTATAATCATCAATATTATTTAAAGTTACAATTACTTGTTCGCTATTTTGTACGTTAGATTCAATATTTTTTGTTAGCAATGTCTCTTTTATCTCACCTGCTAGCATGCTTAGCTTTTCCTTAAAATAGAAGTCTAAGTCTATGTTTAGAAGCAAAGATGCCCCTCCTTTCAGGTCAAGGCCTAAGTTTATTCTTTTTTTCGAAATAAAAAGCTTATTATCAAAGAAATTTGGCAGTGTTATGTATAAAGCAAGTAAACAGATGCATAACACTGAAAAAGATTTGACTATAAGCCTGTTGTACATAAGTTGTAGGTTTAAAATTGCAGTGTAAGTTAAAAATAGATTTTTGTAAAATTCTCTGTTGCCTAAATAACCTATGGTGTCATCCAAGTAGCTATAGAAACGAAAAACTTCCTTGGCACCCTTCGCCAGCCCCCTTATCATAACAGTGAAGCTATTTATTTATCTTCGCAATCTCTGAAGTGGATTAATGACAAAAAACTTAATGTATTTGGCGTAAATCATGCTTAATTTTTGCACTATGTGCACCTCATGTCTTTATAAAACTTCTAGGTTTCTACCTATATAAGCTGAAACGCGCTTATAAAGCGTTTAAGACAGTAAAAGACGTCAAATAGACAAGGGAGAATTTGAATACTAGCTACCCTAGGGTTTCTTTGCCTTTTTTTCCGCTCAGTAAATTTCTTAACGTTTATAATTTAGATTAATCGCATTTAAAAGCGGCTGAATCGTAGCGTTTAGAATAAAAAACGCTAATATCTTGAAGTACATATAAATAACTAGTCACCAACGGGGTTTCTTTTGCCTTTTTTTCGTTTGGTAAATTTCTTAATATTTATGGCTTAGGTTAGTTACAAATTAAGAGGAATATTCACGGAAATGGTGTCATTCCAGTGCTTGACACTGGAATGACACCATTTTGGATGGAAACCAGTGTCGGCTACTTGGATGACACCCTATGGTTGTTGAGACTGCGTTTACACACTCCACCATGTCATTCCAGCGCGTGACACACAGCTGTACGAACATTGCAATATGGAACATAGTAAACGATGTCATTCAAGTAGCTGACATTGAAATCCAGTAAGCTTATTTATGCATATAAAAGGTTATTATTTTGTAAAGGCAAAGTTGCTTTTGGTTTTAAGTTAAAGTACAATAAATGCAAAGACTCATATGATTAATTAAACTGGATCCAAGTAGTCAGCTACTCGGATGACATCAGAGAGATGGTAACCGAAGTTCATGCGATACACGCTACCAAAGTGTTTAAATAATTAATTAGGTTAAGGTTTGGTATTCAAACAGTCATACATATGCTAGTCAAAATAGGTACCAGAGGAAGCAAGCTTGCAGTTGCCCAGGCTTTGGAAGCAAAACAAAAGTTGCTGGACTCTTTTCCTAACTTATCTATTGAAATTGTTAAGATAAAAACTTCTGGAGATAAGTACGCAAACGCAAATCTTGCTGAAATAGGAGGTAAAGGATTATTCATTAAAGAAATTGAGGCTGAATTGCTCGAAAATAATATAGATATGGCAGTTCATTCGCTAAAGGATGTGCCTGCGTTTTTCTCAGGGGGTTTAACAATTCCTTGTGTTTTAGAAAGGCTAAGTCCATGCGATGCGTTTATTTCTCATAAACACAATAGCCTTGAGTCTTTGCCACAGCAGGCTACTATTGCCACTTCTTCAATAAGAAGAAAAGTTCAGTTGTTAAATATTAGACCAGATCTAAATATAATATCGCTACGTGGAAATGTAACAACTAGATTGCAAAATCAAAGTTTTGATGGAATAATTCTAGCTGAAGCAGGACTCATAAGATTAGAAAAGAATCACTTAATTACAGAGGTATTGCCACCAAAAGTTATGTTAAGTGCAGTGGGACAGGGAGCGATTTGTATTCAATGTAGAAGGAATGATGTAAAAATTATCGATCTTGTAGAGAAAATTAATAATAATATGTCTTTTATAAGAGTGAAATCAGAGCGCAGTTTTATGAAGACAGTGAATGGTTCATGTTTTACACCACTTGCAGCTTTGGCTGAATATGTGAACGAAAATATGCTACACCTTTGTTGTATGTTAGCAAGTGGAAAAAATATATACTTCACTGAGCGCACTTCATTTATAGAAGATGCGGAGAAAATGGGTATGGATGCAGGACTAGAGTTGAAATCAAAATGCTTATAAGCTTACCTAAAGTACGTGGAATCTATCGTTATGACATCTTAATGTCTAAAGCGACGTGGTTAAACGTCGGTGGACGAGCTGATGTGTTATTTAAACCATGTGATATTGAAGATTTAACATACTTGATTAAAAATACTGAACTGCCAGTTAGCGTTATTGGTGCAACATCCAACATAATAGTACGAGATAGTGGCATTCGAGGAATAACAATAAAATTAGGTAAGGAGTTTGCATATATTAAAAGTAAGGGTAACAACTCCATTGTTGCAGGTGGTGCTGCGCTGCTCAGGAACCTTGCTTACTTTGCAGGAGAGCAACAAATTAGTGGACTCGAGTTTCTAGTTGGAATTCCAGGAACAATTGGTGGCGGAATAGAAATGAATGCAGGTGCGTATGGTAGTGACATCGCAAGCGTTGTACAATCCATAAAAGCAGTGAACCTAGAGGATGGAAACCTATATGAGTTCTCCAGCAAAGAAATGGGATATTTTTATCGTGGACATAGCTTAAAAGGAAATTGGATTTTTGTTGAAGCTGAGTTTAAAGGAGTAAACTCAGAGCATGAGCTTATATTGCAAAGGTTAAAAGAAATTGTTGAGAAAAAAAATAAAAGCCAGCCAATAAGAGGAAAAACTGCTGGGTGCATATTCAAAAATCCAAAAAACTACCAAGCATGGGAGTTAATTGATAAATCTGGCTGCCTAGGGTTAAATATTGGTGGAGCTAGAATCTCTAAGAAACATTGTAACTTCTTGCTCAATTACGATAATGCAACTGCATCTGACTTGGAAAACCTTGGCAACAGAGTAAAAGATGCAGTGAAGGATAAATTTAATGTTGAACTTGAGTGGGAAATAAGGGTTTTGGGTGGCTATTAAACAGTTTTTATAGCTGCTGTATATTCGTTCAGGAGAACGGCAAATAAGGTAGACAAGTAATCTATAGCTAACTGAAAAAAGGTTTCCCCAGAAGGGATAAAAAGGTATAAAATGGCTTTAGATAAGGTAGAATGATGCCAAGGCCATTAAAAGACGATCCTTCATGCACTGCTTATTTGGCTTTCCACCTTTTGCCTTTTTCTTAGTCTCTTCCTCTATTAAAATTTGAATTACTTTTTTAAATGTTTTTTTTTACTCCTGTTAACCTACGAAATTCCTCTTCATCAAGCTTGTTTATTTGTTCAAATTTCATACCTTCACTAATATATTACCTTCCTTATAGTACTCCTTTTCTTTAGTTATGCAAGAAGTCTAATGAAGGAACGCTTAAAAGGGATAGAAGAAGAGAAAAAAAAGGTAGTTGACCAAAAGGCAGTAGAAAAGGGAATGAATCTTATTATAAATAGAATAAAGAGTCTTTATTCTAGTGTAAAATCGAACTTGGAACAGCTAGATTGGCGAACTAAACGTGGTATTATTAAAGCATTAATAGAACAAATTAACATTGGTCGTGATCAGGTAGAAGTAGCATTTCGGATCGAAGAACCAGCGTAGGATGGAGAAATTTTTAATTTGCAACATTGTACCGAACGTCATAAAATTGAAGCTATTTTATTTAACCTCGCAATCTCTGCAACAGATTAAAATGACAAGAAAACTCGTATTTGGCGTACTATTGTTTAATTTTTTGCACTATGTGCATCGTATGTCTTTATAAAATTTCTAGGTTTTTACCTACATAAGCTGAGTCGCGGTTATTAAGTGTTTAAAACATAAAAAAAACGCCAATGTTTTAAAATAGATATTAACCGGGGCTTCTTTTGCCTTTTTTTCCATTTGGTAAGTTTCTTAATGTTTGCAGCTAAACGACAACCGTCACCCCGCTGCTTGTTAGCGGCTAAGAGATACCGCGGCGGTATGATGGTTCGCGGCAGCATGACGATAAGCTCGTCATCCCGCTACTTGGATGACAGCAGATCACCTCTTCACAAAAATTTTATCAGTAATACGCATATCAATAATACTCCAATCGCTGAAAGTAAAATCAGTTTTATTGTGTAAGTGGTTTAAATAGTCCCATGCACTAGAAGGGTTATCTTCAGGCAGTTTCACTGTGGAATCGTTATCAAGTATGATATTCCATCTTCTATTCCCTATATAAGCAAAAGAAGAAATGTGGTCACTTAATTGAGTTTTACTCTCTAACACATCTCTAACAAATTCTAGGTTTGATAACGAGTTTTGTCCTGTAATTACAACAAGATCATCTACTGGATAGTCATCTACGATCACTTTGCCTTCGAAATCAATTACCGAGGTTTTGTTATTATCTTTCCAGAGAGCAAACGGTTTATGCTCATCTATATTAATATGTAGGGTATTGGGCAAAATTCTGTGAACTCTTACGTATTTTATCCATCTGCTTACGGATTGTATGTTACCGGCAAGTTTTGAAAGTGATATATACAGGATAGGTTGCGTTCTATCTGTCAAACTTAGAATATCCTTTTTGTTTGTAAATTTATTGCCGCTCACGACTACTTCGTCGATTGAAAATCCACTACTGAGTAATAAACTAGATAGGCAGTCATTATACCAAGTAAAGTAGTAATTAAATCGATTTATTATTTTATCAAGTGAGCTGTAGAGAATTAGCGTAAGAAAAAGTGCTGTGATAATAACCAAGGCACACTTACGCAAAAAACTCCTTTGGCTTCTAGTAATACTGCTCAACATGACTTAAATCCCTAATATTTTTGTGCTGCAAACTATCTTCAATAATAATTTTAACTAATTCATTAAAATTGATTCCTTTTGCCAATTTTGCAATTTCTGGCACTAACGATAACTCAGTAAAGCCAGGATGTGTATTAATCTCAAGCATTTTTAAAGTGCTATTTTTGGGATTATAACGGAAATCTGAGCGGGAAATAGTTTTACAGCCTAAAAATTGATGAATTTTCAGTGCGTGTTCCAAGGTCATTTTATATATATTGTCAGGAATTTCAGCAGGAAATATATGTTCTGCAAATCTACCTGTATACTTTGCTTCATAATCATAGAATTTATTTTTTGGTCGTATTTCCATAGTGCCAATTGCTTCATCTAGCAATACAGCAGTATGTAACTCTATTCCTGGGACATATTCTTCTATGATCATCAAGTCTCTTGTCATAGAGGTAGCTGACACTGGTTCTTTTTTCTGGATTCCAGTGTCAGCTACTTGAATGACATCAAGTATGATAGCGTCATTTTTAAATTTTAAATGGTCTTCATATGAGGAAACAATATGCACTCCGATGCTAGAACCTTCGTTAATTGGTTTTAAGACGTACGGATAATCGATTTTAATATTATTTTTTAGTAGATCTTCTTGGCTAATTACATAACCTTTTGGAGTGTCGATACTAAGGGATCGAAATATATGCTTTGACATCACTTTATTCATAGCAACAGCAGAAGCCATAACTCCTGAGTGTGTATATTTTATACCTAAGATTTCCAATAAACCTTGAATGCAACCATCTTCACCATAAGGTCCATGCAGAGCGATAAAAGTAAGGCCCGGATTAATTTTTTTAAGCTTTTCAGCAATGTTGCTGTCAACATCTATTTCTATTGCATTATATGAAAGGCTATCAAGTGCCTTCTTTACTGCTTTTCCGCTCATAAGCGACACTTCTCTCTCGCAAGAAAATCCACCACTTAAAATTGCTATAGTTGGAATCATGAGCATTCTATATAATTTTTATGCTAACGTCTGCATTTTAAGTTATAATATGGACTTACGCACATATTTTCTATATAAATTATACCTACTCTACCATGTCTTTTAGACTGCGTACAGGTTTTCATACATGTTAAATCCTTAAAAGTTAAAATTTACTCCCACTTCCGGCCCATGAAGGTAACCACGACTTAACAGACCTCTCTCTAAGTAATAGCCAACAGAAAGACTTGCTTTTGGAGAAATTGGAAAGTCAACACCAGAACTTATCCGGTATGCAAGATTATAATCAGAAAAGCCTGAAGATAATATTCTAAGATTAGCATTGATGTATGGAGCAATACCTATATCTTTAATATCATAATGGTAGCGTAAACCCGACAAAATTCCTATTCTCGTTTCTCCTGCTGCTAGACTTGAAAATGAAAATATAGGCCCAATTGAAACTTGGGTGCTGTTTGTATAGTGATAGCCAAGAGCATAAGCAAAGCTTAAAAATCTGGTGCTGCCATGTGTTGTCACAGTATAAAGATTTTATCTTCTTCAATAGAATCAACTCCAAAACACGCCCCTGACAAAGAAATAGCAGGTAACATAGCTATTAAGGTGAGCAATTTTTTCATTTCTTCCTCTCAAATATTGGTACGTGTATGTATACATATATAAATGTTAAGAATAATACAACAACACAGAACACGGTAGTGATAAAGAAGTTGTAATTTAGCAGTAAGTATTATTAATAACTTAAATAATACAGCCACTTTCAGCAACCAAAAACAACAACCCTGAAATACAAAAAGTTTCTTTTCCTTCAGTAGCATTATTCTAAATTTTCATCAAAATAAGTTGTTTTATCCTTTTTTTCCTTATACTCTTCTGCAGTATAGAGAGGTTGCTTTTTAGCTGTGATATTTGGCCATTTTTGTGAGTATTCTACATTTATATCGTAAAATAACTTGAAAGTTTTTTGTTCGCTGCTCAGCAACTCTTCATCTAGTTCTAAAATATCTTTTATGGAATCATCAGTTACAATTGCATCTACTGGACACTCAGGTATGCACACTCCGCAATCAATACATTCATCTGGGTTAATCACGAGCATGTTTTTACCTTCATAGAAGCAGTCAACGGGACATACTTCCACACAGTCCGTATATTTACATTTTATGCATTTATCTGTAACAAAATGCGTCATAAAACACTGTATATTTGTATTATCTTGGGTACACTAAATTGATAAGAAATTCAAGCCTTTTATGAAGATAAATAAATTGAACAACAAAGAATTAGAAGTATGGTTAAGCTTGGCTAGCACTATAGGACCAATAAAGTTTTTTAGTATACTAAGAACACATGGATCGCTAGATGAGGTGCTAAAATATCTCAATAGGGTGGCTAATAATAAGGTGTATGGCATTCAAGATGCACGAGAAGAAATCAATAATGCAGAAAGAATTGGAGCTAAAATTATACCCGCATGTGACCCAGATTACCCTGATCTTTTAAGAAATATCTCTAGTTGTCCTCCTATAATAACTGCGTTTGGTAATATATCATTATTAAGCCGTGAGATAATTGCAATAATCGGTGGGCGCAACTCTTCGATGAATGGAAGAAATTTTGCCAGTAAACTAGCACTTGATTTAAGCGAAGCTGGTTTTGTTATCGTTTCTGGACTTGCAAAAGGAATCGATACCGCAGCAAACAGTGTAATATACAAAAATCATCCCACTATTGCTGTTACAGCAAGCGGAATTGATGTGGTGTATCCAAAAGAGAATTTTGATCTATACAAAAAAATCACTGGGAACGGTGGTTTAGTAATTACTGAGCTTCCATTTGCTACTAAACCAAAGCCTCAGTATTTTCCTCAAAGGAATCGAATTATATCTGGTCTATCGCTGGGTGTTGTAGTGATTGAAGCATCGAAACATTCTGGCTCTCTAATAACAGCAGATTTTGCTTTAAATCAAGGGAGAGAGGTATTTGCAGTTTCTGGTTTCCCTTTAGATTCACGCTGTAGTGGTAGTAATTATTTAATTAAAAACGGTGCTAAGCTTATCGAGTCCGCTGATGACATAATAGAGAGTATTAGGTTTAGTTTACCTCTGCAGCAAAAAAACCTATTTAATGTTGAGCACTAAGCTGTTAACCAAAAACAAGAAAAATTACAACAGGCAAAATCTGTTATAGTTGATCATATTAACTCTGTACCTGTTGATATAGATGAACTTATATTAGCAAGCGGACTTTCTGCCAACATAGCTCTAATGGCTCTTTTAGAACTAGAGTTGGAAAACAAAATAGAGCGTTCACCGGGGAATAAAATATCGTTAATTTTCTAGATTACTTTAGCTATAAGCCCACAACCGTACGAACATTGTGATTTGAATCCACCAAGAAAGATGTCATTCCAGCGCGTGACGCTGGAATCCAGCCTTTATTATGCAGCCACTTGGTTGAAATTAAGTCTTCTAGATCCAAGTAGTCTGGGCACTGGGATGACACCGTCTTGGATGGAAATCAGTGTCAGCTACTTAGATGACATCACCTTTGTATGGGAACCAGTGTCACTCTGACAACCTTCATCTCGCTACGTGTTAGCGGATACCGTGACGTTATGACGAGGGAGTACGCGTTAGCGGAATCTGCTGAGACGCCCGTGATAGCCCTATTCCTATAGTGAGTAATTCCCTTTTATCTACTTTTAGAATTGATAAGAGAAAACTTTTTTTCAACTTGTTGTATGATTTTATAAAAGTGATCGAAATCTAAGCTTGCACTGCCAATTAAAACTCCTGATAAATTTGAAATATTTAACAAATTTTCTATATTTTCTGAACTGACTGAACCACCATATGTAATGTGTTTTTTACCAGTACACAATTTTATTACCTCTATCACCTCAGCAATTGCATCATTATTTGGCACATGACCTGTGCCTATTGCCCATATTGGCTCATATGCTACGGTATATTCACCGTGTGTTGGCAAACGGTTTTTGCATTGATATTCTATTACTTCTTTTGTTTTTTCATTCTTATAATCTTCTGAATTTTCACCTACACAGATAATTGGGTGTAAGCCTGATTCTATTGCTATTTCCGACTTAAGTTTTATTTCACTATCTTTTTCATTGGCCCTTTCAGAATGCCCAAGTATTACGTAAGTACACCCTAGTTCTTTTAACATTTCTGCACTAATTTCACCTGTGTAAGAACCGAATTTTTTATGATGGCAATTCTGTGCTCCTATATTAATATTATTGTTCAACTCTATACTGCTTGGAAATGATGTAAAAGGAGGGCAAATTACTAATTTAGAGGTAATTTCGTTGCTCTTGTTGTTAAGTTTGCCTATAAAGTCAACAAATGAAGAACGCATTCCATTCATTTTCCAATTTGCTACTATTAAAAAGGACATCAACTTTACTTATATGGGCGAGAGTGCCGGCTGTCGGACTTGAACTGACAACCTACTGATTACAAGTCAGTTGCTCTACCAATTGAGCTAAGCCGGCGTTAAACACATTAATAATATACAATTATCAATGGATTTTAGTCAACTGATTTTTAAAATACTGTATAATGAAAATAATATGAGAAAATTTTTACTGAAGCCAAAAAAGAGTCTAGGGCAAAATTTTATTTTATCGAGTGAGATAACAAAAAAAATCGTCGCTTTAGCCGGTAGTCTAGAGAATTTTAATGTCATTGAAATTGGTCCTGGATATGGTGCATTAACAAGAGAAATATTGGTGCATAATCCAAAGTCTCTACTTTCTATAGAAAAAGATAGAGATTTAGTAAAACACCATGACCAACTGCTAAATGAGCATCAAGGAAAGTATAGAATTATAGAAGCGGGTGCACTGCATGTTATAGAAGAAGAGCTGATAGAGCGCCCAGTCAAAGTTATTGCTAACTTGCCTTACAATATCTCGGCAGTGTTATTTTTAAAGTGGTTAAATAATATAAAATTTTTTACGAACTTGACATTAATGTTTCAAAAAGAGGTAGCAGATCGCATTACGGCAAGACCCAATTCTAAAGATTATGGTTCCTTATCAGTGCTAAGCCAGTTACTATGTGATATAAAAAAGGAATTTGATATTGAACCTAAAGAGTTTTTTCCAAGACCAAAAATACATTCTTCAGTAATTACAGTAAATCTTTTGCCTACCCCAAAGTTTGCAGTAAATTTGGAAACCTTAACAAGATTAACACGTGCCGTTTTTGCTCAAAGAAGAAAGATGCTGAGAAATAGCTTGCAAAATATAACGAACCACGCTGAAACTGTCCTTGAAAACGCTAAATTGAGTGGAAACGAACGTCCAGAAAACTTAACTATTGAGCAGTTTTGTTTGCTGGCAAATAATGTAGAATGCTCATTTTGCAAAAGCCCTATTGCAATTTAATTAATTGGCATATAAGCTTTAAATAAAGCCTATGAAAAAAATGGAAGCTTGTTATTCGTTTGACGATATACTTCTTTTGCCAGCCTATTCTAATATATTGCCTTGCGATGCAGATACAAAAACTTATTTAACAAATAATATAGAACTAAATATCCCTCTCATATCCTCTGCAATGGATACTGTTACTGAATCGGGCTTTGCAATAGCTATTGCCCAACATGGAGGGATAGGTTGCATACATAAGAATTTATCAATAGATGAACAAGTTTTAGAAGTAAGAAGGGTGAAAAAATATGAAAGTTGGATCGTGTATAACCCAATTACGATTTCACCGGATAAAACAGTTGCGGAAGCAATTTCATTAATGAGAGAGCACAATTATTCTGGCATTCCTGTAGTCGATCAACGCAAGTTAGTTGGAATTTTAACTAACCGAGATGTAAGGTTTATTGAAGACCAGAACATGAATGTAAAAGTTTCCGAAGTGATGACAAAAGATAAGTTAGTGACAGTGCGGGAGCAGGGAGTGAATAGTGCCTCAGCAATGAAATTGTTGCATGAAAATAGAATAGAAAAGCTTTTGGTCGTAGATGAAAATTCTTGTTGTATAGGTTTAATTACGGTTAAAGACATTGAAAAATACAATAGATACCCAAATTCATGTAAAGACAGTAAAGGGCGGCTCAGAGTTGCCGCTGCAATTGGCACTGGTAAAAAAGATGGTATAGAAAGATGTGAAGCTTTGATTGGAGAAGAAGTTGATGTAGTTGTTGTGGATACTGCTCACGGTCATTCCGAAAACGTTATCAATACCATTAGGAAAATAAAAAAGATGTATCCTAATACGCAATTAATTGGCGGAAACATTGCAACAAAGGAGGCTGCTGAAGCGTTGATTGATGCGGGTGTTGATGCAGTGAAGGTCGGAATAGGACCAGGATCAATCTGTACAACCAGAATAGTTACAGGTGTTGGTGTGCCACAATTCTCTGCAATCAAGAATGTTGCAGAGGCGTGTAGAGCAAGAAACGTCAGACTAATTGCTGATGGTGGGGTAAAATACTCAGGAGATGTTGCAAAAGCTATTGCAGCTGGTGCTGACTCTGTGATGATTGGTTCGATTTTTGCTGGCACTGACGAAAGCCCAGGTGAGATTATCATGTATAAGGGCAGAGCATATAAAGGCTATCGAGGAATGGGATCTATTAGTGCAATGAAACGAGGTTCAGCTAGCCGTTATTTTCAAGATAAAGATTCAAAACTAAAATTAGTTCCACAAGGAGTGGAAGGAAGAGTTCCATTCAAAGGTCCAGCTTCAGGAGTAATCCATCAGTTGATTGGCGGATTGCAAGCTGCAATGGGGTATACTGGTAATAGGAATATAGAAGAGATGAAAAAAAATTGTAAATTTGTTACTATTACTGCATCAGGATTAAGAGAGAGTCATGCTCATGATATAGTCATTACACAAGAAGCTCCAAATTACGCTTATCAAGCGTCCAATTTGTCAACCGATTCAGAGTAGTGACCGTTTATTATTTTGCACCCCAGTCTTTTTCAAATATTGCTAGCCCTTGGTCAGTAAGTGGGTGATTAATTAATTGTCTAAGTACTTTTGCTGGCACAGTAATTGAATCAGCACCAAGCCTTGCAGCTTCTATTAAATGTGCTGGGCTTCTCACTGATGCAACAAGAACTTTAGTATCAAAACCGTAATTAGAATATATAGTACATATATCTTCTATTAGCGATAAGCCATCATAGCTTATATCATCAAGGCGACCAACAAAGGGAGAAATAAAACAAGCACCGGCCTTAGCGGCAAGCAGTGCTTGTCCAGGAGAAAAACATAATGTGATGTTAACAGGTATTTTATGCTCTGTCCACAACTTTTTACAAGAAATTAATCCTTCATATGTAAGGGGCAATTTTACCACAACATTATCAGCGATTTTCGCTAACTTAAGGCCTTCTTTAACCATATCTGCATGATTATTTGCAACAACTTCAACACTAACAGGCCCCTTGATAATAGAGCATATTTCACGCACTAAATCCTCGTATTTATCTTTACGCCCGGACTTTGCTATTAAAGAAGGATTAGTTGTTATGCCGTCAATGAACTCCTTTAGTTCTTTAATTTCATTTAAATCAACGCTATCAAGAAAAATTTCCATATTAATCTCCCATAAAAAAAATACCCTTGCAAAATCTTGTCATCCAAACGCCCTCCTTTGTCATCCAAGTAGCTGACACTGGGATCCATCTTTTTTTATTATGAACATTATATGCTCCTAGAATCTATTACCCATTGCATAATTTACAAATATTTTTACACCTAGATCCCAGTGTCACGCACTGGGATGACAAAGATGAATACTGGAATGACAGGGAAGAGAATACTGAATGACAGAAAAAAAAGCACTTGGATGACAAAAGTTGGGCTACTTGGATGACAAGAAAGTGATAACCGACTTTTTGCCTAAAATAACTAAGAAAGAAATTTCTCATCAAGATAACTTAAATATATACTAATTCTCTTATTTTTAAACGATTTCTCATCATGAATTGCACGATCAAAAACCTGAATTTGACTTGTTATAATGCTACAATTATTATTTGCAACTTCTAATACGCCACTATCAATTACAACCTTCTTTTCTGTTTGGTTACTCATTTTAACAGTAATCATACCAGGCAATAAATAAATTAAGTAAGGAGCATGGTGAGCTAAAATCATAAGCTCCCCTTCGAGCCCAGTTACTGAAAGAGAAACCACTCCACTGAATGAAATTTGATCATCAGGAGAGAAAAATTGCACTTTAAAAGTATTCATAATCTTTAACTTTTATTTAGCTTTAGCTTGTATTAATTCAGCCTTTTTTATTGCTTCATCTATATTCCCCACCATATAAAAAGCAGCCTCTGGTAAGTGATCATATTTACCTTCAACAATCTCTTTAAAACTGGAAACAGTATCAAAAAGTGAAACAAATTTACCAGGCATACCAGTAAATATTTCTGCAACGTGAAAAGGTTGAGAAAGAAATTTCTGAATCTTACGAGCCCTATCAACAATAATTTTATCTTCATCAGATAGCTCATCCATACCAAGTATTGCGATAATATCTTGCAGTGATTTATAAGTTTGCAATATACGTTTCACCTCAGAAGCTACCTTATAATGTTCTTCACCAATGATTTCAGCAGATAAAGACTGAGAAGTTGAATCAAGTGGATCAACAGCAGGGTATATTCCCATTTCAGCTATTTGCCTTGACAACACTGTGGTGGCATCAAGATGAGAGAATGTAGTTGCTGGGGCTGGATCAGTTAAATCGTCCGCTGGAACATATATAGCTTGCACAGAAGTAATAGAGCCAGAAGTTGTTGAAGCTATTCTTTCTTGCATTGCACCCATATCAGTTGCAAGGGTTGGCTGATAACCAACAGCTGACGGTATTCTTCCAAGTAAAGCAGAAATTTCAGAACCAGCTTGTGTAAAACGGAAGATATTATCCACAAAAAATAGAACATCTTGGTTTTCACGGTCACGAAAATACTCTGCCATAGTAAGTGCTGTTAAAGCAACTCTAGCCCTTGCTCCAGGAGGCTCATTCATCTGACCATAAACCAAAACAGCTTGAGATTTTTCATGCTCATTTATATTTATTACATTTGAAGTGATCATCTCGTGATAAAGATCGTTACCTTCACGCGTTCTCTCCCCTACCCCGGCAAACACAGAAAATCCTTTATGAGCTTTTGCTATATTATTAATTAATTCCATTATCAGGACTGTTTTACCAACACCGGCTCCACCAAATAAGCCAATTTTTCCTCCTTTAAGATAAGGTGCAAGAAGATCTATAACTTTTATTCCCGTAACTAAAACTTCTTCCTGTATTCTCTGTTCAGTAAAACTTGGAGGTGCTCTATGTATAGGTTCTAAATCATACTTTCCTTTCAGCGGACCACACTCATCTATAAGCTCTCCCACAACATTAAAAATCCTTCCTAAAGTTGAACGCCCAACCGGAACTGATATTGGTGCGCCTGTATCAACAAATTCATCCCCCCTTGACATGCCATCTGTGCTATCCATAGCAATACAACGAACTATATTGTCACCTATATGCTGCGAAACTTCTAAAACCAGCTCCTTATCCTTATATTTTAGTTTGCTTTTTAAAGCATTAAATATTTTAGGCAATTCACCTTCAAATTTTATATCAACAACTGCTTGAGTTACCTTAATCGCTCTACCTATATTCATCTCTTTATTTTTATCACCCAACACTATAATTCCATAAAAGAACTTCTAAAGAAAATAAATCTTATATTAGTAATAGAAATTTTGCAACATTAAAACGCTTACTAGTTACGCTTCATTACAAACAATGCAAATGCATTTAATAGCCAAGTAATAATAAACAATACTAAACTAAGCGCATAAGCAGCAAGAGTTTGTACACTATTGAAATCCTGATCTCCGGTAAGTAATGTAGCGATCTGCACGGTAATGGTAGTAACTGAATTAAGAGGGTTAAAAGTCAAATTTGCGTTGATTCCCACAGCCATTAGCACAATCATTGTTTCACCTATCACTCTTGAAATTGACAATAAAATTGCACTTAAAATTGTAGGCATTGCATAAGGTATTGTTATATGCCATATAGTTTCCGCTGGAGTTGCGCCAAGTGCCATGAAGCCATAACGCAAGCTTTTTGGAACAGATCTTATGGCATCTTCGAGTAAAGAAATAATAAAAGGAAGAATCATTATCCCAATCGATAAACCGGCAACTAAGGCATTTTCTGAGTGTATACTTAAACCAAAAAAATTTGCTACCTGCTTTATAAAGAAAGACAAGAACACAACCGCAAAATATCCATATACAACCGTAGGAATAGCAGATAAAACTTGCAAAGTTGTATTAACAATATAACGCACTTTCTCACTCGCATATTCACTAATATATATTGCAGAAAATAAACCAAGCGGAACGACAACTAACATTGCTATAATAGTTATAAGTAATGTACCTACTAAAAGCGGCGCTATACCAAAACATCCTATCTTTTCTACATTGACAGTGACTACATTGTGGCCCCATTTCAAGCAAAACAAGAATTCTGAAATAGCTACTTTATTAAAAAAATTAATGGATTGAATAAAAATAGATAGCATTATAAATAAAGTGATAAAAAATGATATGGCCAAAGCCACAAATAACGAAAGTTTTATTATCTTATTTCTTTTATTTTTAAAGATAAAAGCAAGCATGAAAAAAAGTAACGCTATAGAAATAAAAGTTACAAAACAATTATTATAGAGTACTAACAACCAAGTTAGCATCCACACACAACTAAGATATAGATAAGATTTAACCTTATTTACTTCTTGAAACCTACTAAAACAAAATAAAAGGATTAGTAGGACAGGTATGACTATCACCGAATTCATTTTCCCATGCATCAAATTTTATTCTATGAAAATGTCATACAAGTTCACCATCATTTGACAATAAAGTAAAACAATTTAAAATAAATAATTATATTAATATAAAAACAATGAAGAGAACATTTCAACCAAAAAATTTGATAAGAAAGCGCAGACATGGATTTCGTTCACGTATGGCAACAAGAGCTGGAAGAAAAATCCTTAATAGGCGCCGTTCATTAGGGTGTAACAAATTATGCGCATAGTAAGTATAAAAAAAAAGATTTTTCCTTTGCTTTCAAAAATAAGTTAGCACTCAGCAATCTTTTTTATCGTGGGCTTTATATATCACTGTACGCTATAAAAGAAAGAGAACCTGAAAAGTACACTCATACTATTAGAGTAGGTCTGGCTATCAGTAAAAAAGCCGGAAAAGCAGCAAAAAGAAATAAAATAAAAAGGCAATTACGAATGCTTGCTAAAATTAGCATTTTAAATATAAGCAATATAGGGCACTACTACATAATACTAACTCATAGAAACATTATGCAAGCAAATTATAAAAACTTACAAAAAGATCTAACTATTTGCTTAAAAAAGATAAAATAAAAAAAATCTCAATTAAGGTATTTACAACTATATTTTTTATGATAACATAAGTAAAATTTTTAAAATAAATTAACGGGTGTGGGTGTTTAATGGTAGAGAGTAGAAAAGAACAAGATAAAAATCTCAATATAAATACAAATAATATTAAAGAAGATTTTTATGAATATAAAGAATCTAGTTATCGTACACAATGGGAATTAGCATTTGAGCAAAGTCAATACTTAGAGCAGAATAAGAATAAGCCTAGACCACAATTATTAGATTTGAATATAGAAGCGACTTCTCGTAATAAAAGAATTATTAAAAGGCGATAAAAAGAAATTTTTATAAACTTGGCAGCGACCTACTCTCCCTTTTCAAGTACCATCAGCGCTAAAAAGTTTCACTTCCGAGTTCGAGATGAGATCGAGTGGTTCATTTTTGCTATAGCCACCAAGTCAATAAAAATTTCTAACTTAACAATTTAAACTTAATATTTAACACTGCATACACACATCTAGAAAGCAAATAAATCAATCAGGCTATTAGTACTAGTTAGCTTCACATGTTACCATGCTTCCACACCTAGCCTATCAACGTGGTAGTCTTCCACGGCCTTAATTGGGAAATCTTTTTGAAGAGGGTTTCTTGCTTATATGCTTTCAGCAATTATCCCATCTATACATAGCCACCCAGCGATGCTATTGGCATAACAGCTGGTACACCAGAAGTATATCCATCTCGGTCCTCTCGTACTAGAGTCAGACCTTCTCAAATTTCCTTCACCCACGGCAGATAGAAACCGAACTGTCTCACGACGTTCTAAACCCAACTCACGTATCACTTTAATCGGCGAACAGCCGAACCCTTGGGACCTTCTTCAGCCCCAGGATGTGATGAGTCGACATCGAGGTGCCAAACGGTGTCGTCGCTATGAACGCTCGAACACCATCAGCCTGTTATCCCCGGCGTACCTTTTATCCGTTGAGCGATGACCCTTCCATACAGAATCACCGGATCACTATGACCGACTTTCGTCTCTGCTTGGCTTGTCAGCCTCGCAGTCAGGCAAGCTTATGCCATTATACTATCAAGCTGATTTCCGACCAGCTCTAGCTTACCTTCGCACGCCTCCGTTACTTTTTAGGAGGCGACCGCCCCAGTCAAACTACCCACCATACAATGTCCTAGTTCCAGATAATGAAACATAGTTAGATATCAAAAATGTAAAGGGTGGTATCTCAAGGTTGACTCCATTATAGCTAGCGCCATAACTTCAAAGTCTCCCACCTATCCTGCACATCACACTTTTAATAGCAATGTAAAGCTATAGTAAAGGTGCACGGGGTCTCTTCGTCTAACCGCGGGTACCCCGCATCTGCACGGGGAATTCAATTTCGCTGAAGTGATGTTGGAGACAGTGGAGAAATCGTTACGCCATTCGTGCGGGTCGGAACTTACCCGACAAGGAATTTCGCTACCTTAGGACCGTCAGTGTTACGGCCGCCGTTTACTGGGGCTTCAATTTAGAGCTTGCACCCCTCCTATTAACCTTCCAGCACCGGGCAGGCGTCAGACCCTATACTTCCACTTACGTGTTTGCAGAGTCCTGTGTTTTTAGTAAACAGTCGCTACTCCCTATTTTGTGCCACCTACTTATAGTTGCCTAAAAGCAGGTTACCTTTCTTCCGAAGTTACAGGTATAATTTGCCGAGTTCCTTCAACATCATTCTTTCAACACCTTAGTATACTCTACTCATCCACCAGTGTCGGTTTGCGGTACGGCCTCATAAATATAAGTGCTATTTCCTGGAGCTTCTTTTAAGCATAGATCAATCCAATAAGATCTATACAAATACGAAACCCGTCACACTTAAGAGGTTTAGGAATATTAACCTAATTGCCATCGACTACTCCTTTACGGACTCGCCTTAGGAACCGACTAACCCTACGCAGATTAACTTAACGTAGGAACCCTTAGATTTTCGGTGAGAGTGTTTTTCACACCCTTTTACGCTACTTATGTCAGCATTCTCACTTCCGATATCTCCAGCAGTTTTCACAAACCACCTTCACAGACTTACGGAACGCTCCGCTACCGCACCTATTGATCGAAATCAATAAGCACTCACATCTTCGGTATACAGCTTTAGCCCCGGTACATTTTCGGCGCAGAAAAACTTATTTAGACAAGTGAGCTGTTACGCTTTCTTTAAAGGATGGCTGCTTCCAAGCCAACCTCCTAGCTGTAATGGTTTTTCTACTTCCTTCCCCACTTAGCTGTAATTTTGGGACCTTAGATAGTGATCTGGGTTGTTTCCCTTTCCACCACGGACTTAGCACCCGTAGTGTGCCTGCTGTATAATTAATTGTTGGTATTCGGAGTTTAGTTAGATTTGGTAAGACGGTGAATCCCCCTAGTCTATCCAGTGCTCTACCCCCAACAACATACATACAACGCTCTACCTAAATAGATTTCGCGGAGAACCAGCTATTTCCAAGTTTGATTGGCCTTTCACCCCTAATCACAACTCGTCCAATAATGTTGCAACATTAACTGGTTCGATCCTCCAGTGTGTTTTACCACACCTTCAATCTGGTCATGACTAGATCACTTGGTTTCGGGTCTAATCCATAAAACTAAAACGCCCTATTCAGACTTGCTTTCGCTACGCCTACACCTAACGGCTTAAGCTTGCTTCATAGATTAACTCGCTGACCCATTATGCAAAAGGTACGCTGTCACTCTAAATATCAATAAATTGATATAGAGCTCCAACTGTTGTAAGCACTTGATTTCAGATTCTATTTCACTCCCCTCCCGGGGTTCTTTTCACCTTTCCCTCACGGTACTTATCCACTATCGGTCGTTAAGGAGTATTTAGGCTTGGAGGATGGTCCCCCCATATTCAAACAGGATTTCACGTGCCCCGCTCTACTCAAGGATTTAAAAACTTTCTACTTATACAGGACTATCACCTTCTATGGTTACTATTTCCAGAGTATTCTAATTCTTATTCTTAAATCACTAGCCTTTTCCGCTTTCGCTCGTCACTACTAACAGAATCTCGGTTGATTTCTTTTCCTTTGGCTACTTAGATATTTCAGTTCACCAAGTTTGCCTTACATACTTAGTACGTAATAACTAGCTAAGCTAGTTGGGTTTCCCCATTCGGAAATCTGCGGATCAAAATTTGTTGACAATTCCCCACAGCTTATCGCAGCCTGCCACGTCCTTCATCGCCTCTTAACGCCAAGGCATCCATCAAGTGCTCTTAATAATTTATTTATCTGACTATATGCAGAATATGCAGAGTTAAATATTATTAAAATTGAATTGAGATTAAATTAATCTCTACCATAAAACTTGTCAAACATCTAAAAACTAAATTAATCTTTTATATATTATAACCTAATAAATAATATGTCAATGCCTTTTTGCACAAAACATTTACTTATATTATCAACAACAATATACTAGCAATCCTAAACAGTACAATCTGAGAAATATGCGGTAAACTTATATATACAGTAAAAATTAATAAAAAAGATATTTTGTAAGATAAAATGTGTTAAAATCAATTGCCTAAAAATGATAATGAATATTCGGAGTATTTCTCATGTATGAAAAGTAATCTCTCTTTTATAAAAAACGTTGCTTTAAATTGTATGTCTAAGCTCATTGGTGTATTAAATATTAAGAAAGTAAAACACTTCATTGTGAATAAATATAATACTCTTCATAAAGAAATGACAGTGCTTCTTAAAAAATCTAAGAACCTTTTAAATACCAACATTGAAATCGGTTTATATCACTTTTATAAAGGTAGCATATCAGATGCAAAGTTACGATTTTGGTTAATTAGCATATTTTACCCCCATTTACCCATAGTCTGGTATAACATCGGAAGGTGTCATTTTGCAGTAGGGAATACTAATAAAGCTTATAATTATTTAACACAGACACTAAAATTAGATAGTGATCACGAGGAGGCATCTTACTATATAAAAAAAATGACAAACTCAGCGCCTATTACAGAATTGCCAAAAAACCTCATAAGACAATATTTTGATTACACAGGTGAATATTTTGTTGAGCATTGGTTGATTGCTAAACAGTATAGAGGGCATGAACTTGTACACATGATAATTACAAAAATCTTCAACAACTCCACTTCTGAGCTCAATATACTTGACCTTGGTTGTGGGACTGGAATATGTGGTCATTTCTTGAAAATAAATAGTACTGGAAGCCACATAACAGGAATTGACATTTCAAGTAGAATGCTAAATATCGCAAGAGGATGCTTTATAAAAGGTAAGCCTGTTTACAATGAATTAATACATATGGAAATGAAAGAGTTTCTTAAACAAAAGAAAAACCAGCAGTATGATGTAATTATCTTTGCTGAAGTGCTACATTATCTACATGACTTTCAAGAAGAATTGGAATTAGCAAAAAGATCTACGAGCAAAAAAGGGGTTATTATATGTTTAATAAGAAGAAAGGAAGGTGAAGGTATTGACTTTGTAAACAAAGGAGACTATTTTCGTCACTCAGAAAGTTATGTTCAACATGTTGCAAAAAAAATAAATATGCAGATAAGTTATATGAGTTACTGTAAAATATATGGCAGTCAGGTTGACGGTATCTTGTTTGCATTACAGCATCAACAAGAAAATCCGAAAAACCTAACTTAAAAATCGCTCAAAGTGGCTTTTAAGTATCTATATATAATAAAAGAATAAAAGGAATTTTATGAATAACATTACTATTAATTACGCAAAGGATAGCAAATTAACCGATTTTGGAAAAGCAGTTCTATCAGACAGGTATTTAATAGAAAATGAAAGTTACCAAGACCTCTTTGCACGTATTGCTAATTACTATTCTGATAACAAAGAACATGCGCAGCGTCTTTATGACTACATGAGCAACTTGTGGTTCATGCCTTCAACACCAATACTCAGCAATGGTGGCACCAAGAGAGGGTTGCCTATCTCTTGCTTTCTTAATGAAACCGAAGACAGCTTGCAGGGAATAGTTGACTTATGGAATGAAAATGTTTGGCTTGCTGCACGTGGAGGAGGCATAGGTAGTTATTGGGGAAATTTACGTTCAATTGGTGAAAGTGTAAAAGGTAGTGGTAAAACATCAGGAATTGTACCATTTATTGTGGTGCAAAATGCTCTAACGCTCGCAATTAGTCAGGGATCCTTAAGGCGAGGAAGTTCAGCAGTCTATCTTCCTGTATCTCATCCGGAGATAGAAGAGTTTCTGGATTTGCGCAAGCCAACAGGCGGTGACCCAAATCGCAAAGCGTTAAATATACATCATGCTGTAATAGTAACAGATAAATTTATGCAGGCTGTTGAGAATGATCAAGAATGGAATTTAATAAGCCCTCACAACAATAAGGTTATTTCAACTGTAAAAGCGCGGGATATATGGATCAAAATATTAACAGCAAGAGTTGAAACTGGAGAACCTTACATTATTTTCCTTGATGCAACAAATAACAATAAGCCAGAATCTTACAAAAAGCTCAACTTAGACATCAAGATGTCAAATCTATGCAGTGAAATAACTTTAACTACAGGTTATGATCACCTGAATAAGTCACGCACTGCTGTGTGTTGTCTATCATCCGTAAACCTTGAGTACTACGAAGAATGGAAAGACAATAAACTCTTCATAGAAGATATAATGCGCTTTCTTGATAATGTATTGGAAGATTTCATAAATAAAGCACCGAATGAAATGCAGCGAGCAAAATATTCTGCAGCCAGAGAACGCAGTATTGGTTTTGGTGTGATGGGTTTTCATTCATTTTTACAAAGCAAAATGGTTCCTTTTGAATCAGTAATAGCACAACAATGGAATAAAAAAATATTTAAGTATTTACGTGAGCAAGCAGATATAGTTTCTAAAAAATTGGCAGAAGAAAAGGGGGCATGTCTTGATGCCAAAGAAATCGATCTAATGGAAAGGTTTACACACAAGCTCGCTATTGCTCCAACTGCCTCAATCTCCATTATTGCAGGCAATACCTCTCCTGGAATAGAGCCATATGCAGCAAACGTATTCATACAAAAGACACTGACAGGCTCATTTGTAGTGCGAAATAAATTCTTGCAAAAACTATTAGCAGAAAAAAATCAAGACAATGATAAAATATGGTCTTCAATTTCGACAAGCGAGGGTTCCGTTCAGCATTTAGATTTTCTTAGTGAGCATGAAAAACTGACATTTAAAACAGCGTACGAGCTTGATCAAAGATGGATTATAGAACATGCAAGTGATAGAACTCCGTATGTTTGTCAGTCTCAATCAGTCAATCTGTTCTTGCCTGCCAACATACACAAACGTTACTTGCATAAAATACACATGCTTGCCTGGAAAAAAGGATTGAAGAGCTTATATTACTGCAGATCACAATCAATGCAGAGAGCTGACAAGGTTTCGCATGACATATTCAAAAAAAGTGAAATATTGCAACACAAAACAGATATTGACTACGATGAATGTTTGTCATGCCAATAGTGACCTTATTCAAAAAAAGTAGAGAGAAAGTTAAGCAAATGGGTAAGGAAATATAATAGACTTCTTGCATAACCATATAACGAACTTTTCTTGGGAATAGAAACGAAAAAACTTCCTTGACAAACTCCGCCAGCCCCCTTATTATGATAGTGAGGGTATTTTTGACTCAAAACTTGTTTTTGATCTGCGCAGGTCCAATGACAAAATTCAGTAAAAAACTTAGGGTATTTTTTGGCGGATTACATAAAATTATAGCGGCTGCATGTCTTTTAAATTTTTTCTACATTCAGCCAAATCGCGCTTAAACTAAGCGTCAGCACATTATTACAGCGCCAATTTAAAGTATTAGAGGGTCAAAACTCGCACCACGGGATTTCTTTGCCTTTTTTTTATTTGGTAAATTTCTTAATGTTTGTAGCTAAAGCAATTTAAGAGACCGAAAATGGTTTCATTCCAGCGCGTGACGCTGGAATCTAGTCTTTATTATGCAGCCACTTATTTAAAGTTAAGTTTTCTGGATCCAAGTAGTCTGGGCACTGGGATGATAGGAGAAGGTACTATCCTGACAATCGTCATCCCGCTACGTGTTAGCGGGATCTAGAGATACCACGGCGGTATGACGTAGGGGTTGCCGAGAACTTGTCATTCCAGTCTGGAATCCAGTTTTCCATATAATCTCATCAAAAACGTTGTGTTTTAACAACCACTTTCTATGCTAGTTTGCTTGCTTACAAGCAAACTTTTCTGGATCCCAGTGTCTGGGCACTGGGATGACACCGTCACAAAGGAACCAGTGTCAGCTACTCGGATGACACCGTCTTGGATGGAAAGGCTGGATTCCAGACTGGAATGACATCATAGTGGCACTGCCGTCATAAAGGAAAACCAGTGTCAGCTACTTGGATGACACCATTTACAACCACTCCCCTACCCTTTCTAGCTGTTTATAGCTGTTAAATCTCAGGAATTTATCAAAATATGGAGAGGCAATAAAAGGTGTGGAATTACTTAAATAATTAGATAAAAAACCAGGCAGATCATTTTTTAATTCTTGCATTTTGTATCTATAATTTTGTATAGAAATAACTTTTATTTTATCATAATCAAGTTTCCAATAAGCAAGTTCTGAGACTTCTCTTCTTGTTATATGTTCTACCGCTAAGGCTTGTAAAATTAATTGCGGAAAAAACCCCGACATTACTTCTTCGTTGGAAGGTGGTGAACCAAGTTTATAATCTATAATTGCTACTTGCCCACTTGGTAGATACTCAACTCTATCACATCTTGCTGTCAGTGAAATTGCTTTTGTCATGCAAGTAGCTGACACTGGAATCCAGTTTTCATTATACGGTTGTTTGGTTGCAATTGAGTTTTCTGGATCCAAGTAGTCAAGCACTGGGATGACACCCTTCTTCTTAGTGGAAGTCGTACAGCATCCGCGCAGTTGTGTGTCACGCGCTGGAATATGAAATATCGGACAGGAAAAGCTCTTTTCCAACTCAACATAATTGCTTCGAGTTTCATCAAATTCGACAAAAGATTGAATTATCCTTTGCAGTCTTACCCACCACATATTTGAAAAATTAAACTGATTAGTCGAGAATGCTTTTCGTGCAATGCTCATTGGCGACTTTTTGTTGCGTAAATATCTTGCAAGAATGTTGTGCACCATAGTGCCAAATTCCAATATCGATGGCTTAAAATTCAAGTCTCTTAATTGTTTAAGGCCCAGTATATATTCAACGTAAAATGAATAAGGATTACGAATTAGCTTTTCTATTGCACTGCAAGACATCACCTGCATTTTTTCTTTTCTAACTTCGGTTTGAGGTTTTGGCATAGGCTGAGTACATGGAACAGTACATTCAGGCGTATTTAATATCCTCAGCCAATCGCGATACGGCTGTTTCCCCTCCTTGAGCAGAATTTCCAAACGCTGCAATAGAATTGGTTTTCTATTGCTTAGCGATCTTGTAATATAAACCTTACTTGTACAAAACAAATTGTGTAAAGTATAAAAAAAATACCCCTGCTCTTCTTGCGCAGAAGGAAGGTTAAATTTTTCTCTCGTAAGTGCATTCAAAAGCGGACTTTGAAAGCTTGGCGCTTCATTAAATCCAGCGAGTATTACAACTTTGTTGTGATATAAGCTGAATTTATTCAAGTCATTTGCTACAGAGAAAAACTCTTTCTCTAAAAATAAGGTCAGAATTTGGCTATATAACTCTAAGGAGTACTTAATTTCTATACCCTCACATGCATTCAAGAAATTACAGGTGAAATTACCTATTTCACTATTTAGCTCTGAAAAATTTATACCAGATAGCATATTAATACACTGCAAATGAGTTGCCACCACATCAGAAATAGGGCAATTTATAGAGTTAAGTAAAAGATTAAGTATAGCCTCTAACCTATTGATAATAAGTAATATATCCTCTTTATGTTTTAGCTTTTTATAGGTATTAATAGCATCTATAATATCTTTAAGGCCATTTGTACTAAAGTTGCGTAATATCTCTATTTCAAATTCAGATAAAATCTGAGAGTACTCTTCTTGAGTGTAATCAAAAGTCACTAGCCTATGTTTAAGGAGCGAAAGTAATGACACACTGCTCCAATTTGAGGTCAAAACTTCGATACTATAAAGTAGGAGTGTTATATAAGGATAATTTTCCGGTATGGCACTGTGTTGCCTTGATAAACATGCTATACGAGCTGCAAGTAATTTATCAAAGACAACCAAAGAAACGTTTTCATAACCTTCATTCTCTATAATTAATGATGTCACTTGTGCTTCTTCCTCTCTGGAATCACAAGTGATGACTTCAATATTGCCAATATGTCCATTACTAACTTTGCTTAGATCGGCAGTTGTATCAAAAACATAGTCAGTTATTTCATTCTCTATAGTGTTCAAGCAGCTAACATCCCTTCTATCCACTTTTAAATAATCGAGCAGATCTTTCAGGCAATATTGATAATGTTTTTTATCAAGTGATTGCCAATCTTTCTCTTTAATTTTCAAATTCAGATTAGGCAAAATTATTTTTCCAAACGGCAGGTCATATATAGCCTTAATTAACGACTTATCCTTTCCAATTCCAACAAAGATTATATGTTGGTCTTTTTGTAAAGAGATTATCATATTGTTTATGTAATCACTCTTATGTTCTAATATATCTACTACTCCTAAATCTTTTAAAATTTTATTCCAACTCTCAATGAGTAAGCTTATGAAATTCTCTATTTTTTTTGAATGTTCATCGAATTGATAACAATCCGTTGTTTGGGTAGATTGAATTTTATCAAGCAATGATGGCAGGCTATAGGCTAAATCAATAGGGAAATTATCATTATTTTTTCTATTCCACTCCAATATGAATTGAATGAGTAGCAGCGTCCTCTTTGTTGGATTGATAACTTTAACTCTATCAAGATTTAATATTAAATCCTCCTCATCAATGTTCTCTAGCGAAACTATCTCTGGCAAAATTATGCATTTTTTAGCGTTATAATTCTTGAACGCACTCAGCAGCGCTATTACATCCCTTTTGCAGGGAAGTATGATCTTTATCTCGGGAATTTTTTCTCTTTCATATTCAGAAAATATGTGCTGAACCAATACATTGAAAAAGGACTCATCCACATTAACGGTAAAAACTCTTCCCACTAACAGTAACAATTAATACAATATTTTATTATATAGAAATCACTCAAAATATAAATGTGCTCGCAGTTTCTTATGCTATGATATATTAAAGTCTTTCACAATATTACATGGCAAACATCAGAATAGAAGTTTTAAATAAATGTGAACAAGTTGGCCGCAGAAGGGTAGTTAATGTTTACTTGATTTACATAAGCAAAGAATTACCATCAAAATTACATGAAGAAATTTGTGGGCTATTTTATAATAAAGTCATACAAGACTGCCGTTATTATTCCTACAATGAAAACCTTGAAGAAGTTCAATATAACTTCATAGAACCACAAGCAAAGTGGGGCTTGGAGATAAGCTTTTTACCTGGCATGACCGACAATGTAGGCAACACAGCAAAACAAATTATTACAGAATATTTAATAAGCAAAGGCTATATCGACCAGCCTGTCATCCCAGCCCTCCCTTCTGTCATCCAAGTAGCTGACACTGGGATCCAGAAAGAGAAAACGCAGATTCCAGCGTCACGCGCTGGAATGACACCAATTGAGATCAAAGCAAGAAGTTCAAAATTGATTCTAAGTCAAGGGAATTTGCCAACTGAAGATGATATAAAACAAGAATTCAACCCTATCACTGAATATTGCACACTTATCTGTAAGAAAAATAATAACTATAGCTGGAAATATTATGGTAAATATAAGAAGTTTACTCAGTATCAATCCGTGAAAAAGGACGCTAAGTCTGTTGACCTCAATGTGAGTGACCAAGAGCTTGAAAAAATCAGCAGAGATGGAATCGATGGTAATGGCACTTTAGGGCTCTCGCTGGCAGCAATGAAAGCTATAAAGGATTACTTTAAAAAACTCGGTAGAAATCCATATGATATTGAACTTGAGTCTCTGGCACAGACTTGGTCTGAACATTGTAAACACAATATTTTTTGCTCCCCTATTGATGAAATAAAAGACGGTCTATATGCTCATTATATAAAGCGTGCAACGCGTGAGATAAATTATGACATATGCGTGTCAGTTTTCTCCGACAACGCAGGAGGAATAATTTTTGATGACGATTACTTGATTGTAGATAAAGTTGAAACTCACAATAGCCCTTCAGCTCTTGATCCATTTGGTGGAGCAATGACCGGAGTGCTTGGAGTTAATCGTGATATAGTGGGTTTCGGGAAAGGTGCGGAGCCTATAATGAATACCTATTACTTTTGCTTTGCCAAAGAAGCAAAAGGCAAATTTTATAGGGACAAGGAGCATACTGATGAGATTTTACCGCCAAAATATATAATGAAAGAAGTGATTCATGGCGTTAATGTTGCTGGCAACTGCTGCGGTATTCCAACACAACTTGGATCAGTATATTTTGACGATAGATTTTGTGGAAAGCCATTAGTTTTTGTCGGAAGCGTTGGAATTATTCCACGCAATATAAATAATGCACCTTCACACATTAAAGGACCAAAAAATGGCGATAAAATCGTAATTATTGGTGGAAGAGTTGGAAGAGATGGAATTCACGGTGCAACGTTTTCTTCAGAGGCTTTGTCGGGAAACAGCCCTTCAACGATTGTGCAAATTGGCGACCCCATAACACAAAAAAAACTATCCAATGCCGTCATAAAAGCAAGAGAGCTTGGTCTTTATAATGCAATAACGGATAATGGAGCAGGCGGTCTATCATCGTCCATTGGTGAAATGGGAAAAGACGGATTTGAAGTTGATTTGAGCAAGGTTCTCCTTAAAAACGATGGTATGGCTCCGTGGGAAATATGGATATCAGAATCACAAGAGAGAATGACCTTAGCAGTGCCAGAAGAAAATCTTCCTATGTTTAAGCAAATCATGAAAAAACATGATGTGGAGGTTTGTGTGATTGGAGAGTTTAACGAAAGTGGTAAAGCTGTTGTTAAATGTCCTGAAGGGAAAGTAATAATGGACATCGAAACTGAATTTCTGCATGACGGTAATCCCAAAGTGCATTTACAGATAAAGCCATGGTCTAAAGCCCCCTCCCCTTTCATCCAAGTAGCTGACCAGCCAGCCTCACGCGCTGGAAATCCGTCTTTTTTAGAAGTCGAGCTAAAAGAAATGCTAAGCAGACCAAACATACGCAGCAAAGAGTTTATAGTGGTGCAATATGACCATGAGGTTCAAGGATCGTCAATACTGAAACCACTGCAAGGCAAGGGAAGAGTGTGCAGTGAAGCTGTTGTCTCGAGGCCAGTCCTTTCTTCAAACAAAGGTGTTGTAAAATCGCAGGGATTTGGCTCAAGTTATGGAGAAATTGACACTTATCACATGGCAGCATGTGCGATTGACACTGCAATACGCAACTACGTAGCTGCAGGAGGAAATATAAATCATCTAGCGTTGCTCGACAATTTTTGCTGGTGCGATGCTTATAATCCAGAAAGGCTATGGCAGCTAAAGAGAGCTGCAGAGGCTTGTTACGACTTTGCAACTGCATTTAAAACGCCATTCATATCCGGAAAAGACAGTATGTTCAATGACTTCAAGGGATATGACGAAAATGGCGAGAAAGTGATGATATCTGCACCACCTTCATTACTCATTTCAGCAATTGGAGTTATAGAAAATATTGAAAATGCGGTATCGCTTGATGTGAAAACGCCAGGGGACTTGATATATGTGCTTGGTACAACCCACGATGAGCTTGGCAGATCTGAATATCAGTTATATAGTGGAATAAATAATAACAACGTGCCAAAAGTTGATGCAAAGAGCGCTAGGAAGTTGTATGAGCGTTACAACCAGGCAATAAAAGATGGCATAATTGCCTCTGCAATTGCACCAAACTTGGGCGGATTAATTATTGCTCTGGCAAAATCGCTAATTGCAGGAGACCTTGGTGCTGAAATCGATCTTTCACTAGTACCAATAGGAAAAACACAAAATACAGACATAATAAACAAGATAATAATGTTTTCTGAATCGCAAAGTAGAATTTTGGTTACTATTGCACCACAAAATCAGCAGAGGTTTGAAGAATTGTTTAAAGGCGTAGTTTATTCATATATTGGTGAAGTAACAGAGAAAAAGGTGCTAAACATAAAGGATGTTTTAAAAGTAAATCTGAAAGATTTGGGAAATAGTTATTATATAGCTAAAGTAACTTAGGTTTACAGACGATTTGATAAACGACAAACTCGTCATCCCGCTGCTTGTTAGCGGCCGCGGCGGTATGACATAGGAAAACCTTTCTTGGGTAGCTATAGCATGTCAGTTTAAAATGTTTTTTGTTTTCCATTAGGTTAAATAACTCTTTCACTATGTGCAATATTTACTTAAAATAAATGTATGTCATTAAATTTGGGTAGGTAGTTATGTCTATTTTACCGACACTCTTATTTATCAGTCTTTCTTTACTCAACACTTCAAATAAATTGATGATATGTGCTGCTTTATTTATAGGAGCTGCTTTAGTTGTAAATTCAATGGTTGAATTTTATGGCAAAGAAAAAGCTACGTATAGCTTAATAGTGTGTACAGCACTATGCTGTATTTTAAAATGGCAAAGTTTTAGTTTGATGATATTGACTTCATATGCTGCAATTTTGGTATCTCTTCTCTCAAGCATAATTGTTTTTGAAAAATTGAAGTCCAAGTTGAATTTTCATATGGCAAATTTCATTACTTTAATTATGGCATCAGTAATTGATAGTGCCGTTGTATGTGTTGGATTACTATACAAATTTTCTGCAGGTAAATGCTTAGCAATATATATTAGAGATTTAATTTTTAAGTTTTCTTATGTGTCAGTATTAAGCATCTGCTTGTTTGTAGGAATGTATTTATTTTGCTTGGCGAACAAGAAGTATTTTAAGATTTCCACATAACCTGTTTTCTGATATAGCTAAACTGACTTTGGGTCCTGGGGATGTATTTGGTGGTCCTAATACGTAACAACAGTTTAGAATTTATAGGTAGTAGATTTGCCCTAAGACTCTAACATAAGTTGTACAGCCCTACTTCATACCGCCCGGTATCTCAGCATAGATTCCGCTAACAAGTAGCGGAATGACGATTTATCAAACGCTGCCTAATTTTCCGTAACAGTTGAAAAAATCAATAGAAAATCAACATATCACTGTAAATTCATGTATTTTAAGGCTATAATGGTTAAAATACGTTATATAGTATAATATGGACGATTTTATAAGAGTTAAGGGTGCAAGGGAACATAATCTGCAAGGTATAGATGTCAATATACCGAAAAATAAGTTAGTTGTTATAACTGGGCTAAGTGGTTCTGGTAAATCTAGTCTCGCATTTGATACGATTTATGCAGAAGGCCAACGCCGATACGTTGAAAGCCTATCAGCTTACGCGCGTCAATTTCTCAACATTCAGGATAAACCAGATGTTGAGTCGATTACAGGTCTTTCCCCTGCAATATCTATCAACCAGAAATCGATCTCAAAAAATCCAAGGTCAACAGTTGGAACTGTTACCGAAATTTACGATTACTTGCGCTTAGTATATGCACGAATAGGGGTTCCTTATTCACCTGCAACTGGATTACCGATAACAAAGCAAACTGTATCTCAAATTGTAGATACTATAATTGTGTTACCTTTAGAAACTAAAATATATATACTTGCCCCTGTTGTGCGTGGTAGAAAGGGAGAACATCTCAAAGAGATATTGGAAATTAAAAGACAAGGTTACGTAAGGTTCAAAATAGATGGTGAAGTGTACAATGTAGATGACTTGCCTAAACTCGATAAGAACAAGAAACACGACATTTTTGTGGTTGCAGATAGAATATCAATATTGGGCGATATAGGAAATCGACTGCCAAGTAGTATAGAATCAGCACTAAAACTTGGTAATGGTCTAATGTATGTAGAAGTAGTAACCCTACCTGACAACCATAATTCCGAGTATAAAAATGGTCAAATTCTGACTTTTTCAGAGAATTTTGCATGCCCCGAGTCTGGTTTCACTCTTGAGGAAATAGAACCAAGATTATTTTCTTTTAACAGCCCTTACGGTGCATGTGGTTCGTGTAATGGGCTTGGTAAAAAGCTGGCTGTTGATGTAAAGCTGATAGTGCCAGATGAAACTCTTTCAATATCTGAGGGTGCTTTAAAGCCAGTAGGACCAATGTTCCGTCAAGTGCACATAAGTTATGGATTTCTAAAAAGTGCAATTCTATCACTGGCTGAAAATTGTAAATTTAGCCTTGATGTTCCGTGGAAGAACATAGATCAAGAAGTAAAAGATATGATACTCTTTGGCTCTAATAAATTTCAAGGTTTGATCAGTATCTTGGAGAACCAGATGGATTATGATGAAACGCTTGTTGAGCGATACTGCTCTGTTATTCATTGTAAGGAATGTACTGGCTATAGATTGAGAAAAGAAGCACTCACAGTGAAAATTGATAGCAGACATATAGGTGAAATATCAGGGCTCAGCATCGATAAATCCCTTAAGTGGTTTGAAAATTTGCCAGACAAGCTCACAGAACAACAGAAGCAAATCTCAAGTAAAATATTAAATGAAATAATCAAGAGGCTAGCATTTCTAAAGAGTGTAGGGTTGAATTACCTAACGCTCGATCGAGAATCTAGCACTCTCTCTGGCGGTGAGAGTCAGAGGATCAGACTTGCTTCGCAAATTGGCTCTGGTTTAACAGGAGTGCTGTATGTGCTTGATGAACCCTCGATAGGCCTTCATCAATGCGATAATGACCGGTTAATTGCTACACTGAAAGACTTGAGAGACATGGGTAACACTGTAATCGTTGTTGAGCATGATGAAGATACAATAATGGCTGCTGATTATGCGATTGATATTGGTCCTGGAGCTGGCGTAAATGGTGGAAAAGTTATTGCAGAAGGAACACCAGACCAGGTGCAAAGAAATTCAGGGAGCATAATAGGGCAATATTTGAGTGGAGAGAAAAAAATTTTAATTCCAAGGAGAAGAAAGCAAACAACTCAGTTCATAAAAGTAATAAATGCATGTGAAAATAACTTAAAAAATGTGAACGTTAAATTTCCTATAGGGAATCTTATTTGTGTTACTGGAATATCAGGAGGGGGAAAATCAAGTTTAGTCATAGAAACGTTATATAAATATTCAGCACATAAGATATATCATTCGTCTGCACGGTATGGTCGGTGTGATAGAATAGAAGGCCTTGAATATATAGATAAAGTTATAGAAGTTGATCAGTCGCCAATTGGGAGAACTCCTGCTTCAAATCCAGCAACATATGTCGGTATGTTTACTCATATAAGAAATTGGTTTGCAGGTCTTTCGGAGTCAAAAGCAAGGGGATATAATATAGGCCGGTTTTCATTTAATATCAGAGGGGGAAGGTGTGAGGCTTGTAAAGGTGATGGGCACTTAAAGATAGAGATGCATTTTCTACCGGACGTTTATGTGAAGTGTGAGCAGTGTAAAGGGCGAAGGTATAATCGTGAAACATTGGAAGTTACTTATAAAGGAAAATCAATCTCTGATGTGCTTGATATGACGATAGATCAGGCTTATGATTTTTTTGAAAACCTTCCAATGGTAAAAGAAAAGTTGGTTTCTTTGCAGGAAGTGGGGCTTGGCTATATAAAACTCGGACAGTCGTCAACAACGTTGTCTGGGGGTGAAGCACAACGAATAAAGCTGTCCAAAGAGCTATCAAAACGATTTACCGGAAGAACATTGTATATTCTTGATGAGCCAACAACTGGATTACACTTTGAAGATATAAATAACTTACTAAAAATACTCTATAGATTAGTCGATCTGGGAAACACTGTTATAGTTATCGAGCACAATTTGCACGTTATAAAAACTGCAGATTATATAATAGACATCGGACCAGAGGGCGGAATAAAAGGCGGAGAAGTGATTGCTACAGGAACTCCAGAAGAAGTGGTAAAAATTCCAGAAAGTGTTACAGGCAGGTATCTTAAAACATATTTATTAAATCAAGCATAAACTATTTCTTAATTATATTAGGCTAGGTTGCATATTTATGATTTGGAGATAAGAATGTCAGTATATCGATACTTTAGAAGGTACGTTAAATATGGAGTTGTACCTGCTAAGAGAGCAGAAGATTGCACACTAGTTCCAGAAAATAGTTTCTATAAGTCTGTACATTATGTTGATAATATATTAGGACCTGTAAAAGATGTAATTTGTGGAGTTGAGAGTAAAGACGATTATAACAAGTATTATAAAAACAATGATAAATGTGAATACGTGGGCCACAGAGCAGAGGAAGTGTTTCCACTTTGTGAACGGGGTGCTTTTCTAGCAGCTAGCATAATATTGAAACCTTTATTTTTGATGGTGGCATATTCGTCATACTTTCCAGCCAAGTTATTGTCAAAAATAACAGGGGACTATTGTTTAAAAGCAAGTACAAAATCATTAGTTGATCATTCAAATGCATTTTTAAGTGCTGGGCAAGATTGTGCTAGTGCAGTAGCTGAAGTATTTAACAAGATTGTAAGTTATGCTTGCGCTGCTATCATTTGGGCTGCCGCGCCAATGATAACGCCACTTGTGTGGGCTTGCAACAAAGTGCAAAGTAAGTTAAGTGAAATACAGGAGCCAGAAAAACATCAGCTTTTATCTCCTAAGAAACTCCCTTAACTAGCTCTTCTTGTTGAACTAATATGTAGCCAAATTCCTGTGCTTTTTTGATTAAATTTTTTACAACTCTCTCTTTGTAACGTGTTTCGTAATAGCTCATTCCTTTTTCCACATACTCTTGTCCATATTTCAACATTTGGTAAAAGATGCATGCTAATTTTCTTGCTGTAGCAGTAATTGCTTTTATTGCTCCTAGCCGTTTTTTTAATCTCCTAAAATATGCACCCAATGCACTTTTACTATTTCCCACAGCATAAGCAGCCATTCGCAAGGCATTCGTAGCACGATTAATAACTTTACGAGTTTTTGTTCCAAATACTTTTTCTCCTGTAATCTTATTAGCAGGGCTAAGCCCTAACCATGAGGTACAATGCCTTTCTGATCGCCATTTATTATGATTAATGCCAACTTCCGCAATAATGGTTTGTACAGTTAATACATCAAATCCAGGAATTTTAGTGAAATCTATACCAGTTACCCGATACAATTCCTCACGCATGGTGAAATTTGGTCTGCCTCTTCTAGACTTATTTTTTTCCTTACCTAACTCTTTACTCTCATCGGACTTCGTCTCTAATGCTTTGTAATAGTTCTCTATACTTTTATCACATTCAATTATTTTTTCTTGAAAAAAATTATATGCTTCATATCCTTGCTTTAATACAAATAAATGTTCTTCTCTATAATCGCCTGTTAATGCTTTTGCTATAGTAGCCTTATCATTCTTCATATTCACACTTCTGAATTCAGCTAGTTTTTCAGGATTCCTTTCACCTTCTACTATTGCTTTAATAATTTGCATTCCTGTGGCGCCAGTAATATCGCTTATCACTTTATGTAAATGAATATTCATTTGTACTAACACCTTTTGCATGCGATTAATATGTTTAGCAGCGTTTTCAATTAAGTTTTTACGTTGCCGAACATAACCACGCAATACACACATTTGATCATCTGGCCTAAATGATCCTTGGATTAACCCATAACTATGTAGTTGTTGAAGCCATTGACAATCCTGAACATCTGACTTTCTTCCAGGTACATTTTTTACATGTCTTGCATTTGCAAGCTTTACTTCAAGTCCATATGATTCAAGTACTTGGAACAAAGGAATCCAGTATACTCCTGTTGACTCCATGGCTACTGTAGTAACTTTACATTTCTTCAGCCATTTTGCTATGTTATGGAGATCCTCTGTAAAGCAGCTAAATTTTTGTATACGCTGTTCATCACTTCCTTCTGGTACACATACATAATGTACAGCTGAACCAACATCTATTCCTGCTGCATCAGGATTCATGATCTCTAATTTACTTTTTGCTTTTTTCATAGTAACTCCCTTATTATAATTTGTAATAGGGAAACGCTTCAGCTTGGAACGGTTAGATAATACAATCTCCTAACCGAGGTAGCCTAAAAGACTCCATCAATGATTTGACCGTTCCTCCCAAAACCATGCTAAACGACGGGCACTTATGGCACCAGTGAAAATTTCGGTTATAACTGCAGAGGTGCTTCCTATACAACTATACTTAAAAACTACTAAAAACTTAAATTGAGGAGTTTCTTCCTGGTTTGACAGATTTCTTCTGTTCGGTGCTAATCGGAGTGATTCGGGGACTACTTTAGTCAATGGTATACCGCATACTTATAAGTTCTGCTTTTTCAGCAGTGGCTCAGTTTGAATTACATTGAGATGAAATAAAAAGTGAAAGAGTGTAAGTACAAGTTACTTTAGCTATACTATATAAATTTTATAACATATTTAATGAATTGTGAACCTTTTCTTACTAAAAAAAGCTACAAATCTTATATTTCCGAACGTATGCGTAAGTTGTGAATATATCATTGATGAAAATCTTAATCTGTGTAGTGAATGCAACAAAAAAATCAATTTTCTAACTAAGCATTACTGCAATGTTTGTGACGTAGTAATCTCAGATAATATTCATACGTGTGGTAAGTGCATCATCAATCCTCCACCGTTTAAAGTATTAAGATCAGTTTTTGCTTATGATCAACATAGTAAAAACATGATTATAAATTTCAAATTTTTTGATAATTTGAATTACGTAAAAATCTATGCAAAGTGGATACACCAAGCTAATCAGGACACGTTTCAGAATGCAGAGGTCATAATTCCTATACCGTTACATAAAATGCGCTTGTTTAAACGTAAATATAATCAAGCAGCATTGCTTGCAAAAGAGTTGAGTAAGTTGTCCAATTTATCCTATACGCCATTTGCAATAAAACGTCTTCGCCATACTGCGCCTCAAGCTGGTCTTTCACTTAAACAGCGTGAAAAAAATTTGAAAAAGGCTTTTAGCATAAGCAACAAGAAAATTATCGAAAATAAAATCGTGATATTAGTTGATGATGTGGTAACAACCGGAGCAACTGTAAGATCTTGCTCTCAAGAAATTTTAAACTCCGGTGCAAAAGAAGTGAGAGTGCTATCGCTTGCAAGAACGGTGAATGATTGTGAAAATCAGCATGTTAAAACGTGATTTTTAATAACCTCAACATCACTAAACTCAAAGGTTTGATTCCCTATGATTTGAAATCTTTCGTGCCCCTTTCCTGCAACTAGCAGAATCATACCCTCGTTATAGGCAATATCTACTCCTTTCTCTATAGCTTCCCTTCTATCTTCTATCTCTAGCGCATTAGGGCAATGTAGTAAAATACCACGACGAATTTCTGCAGGATTCTCATCACGCGGATTGTCATCCGTGATTATCACTTTGTCTGCATATATTTGTGCTACTTTACCCATTTCTGCGCGTTTTGTTTGATCACGATTGCCACCACAACCAAAAACTAGAATTATTTTTTTATTGAAGTGCCATTTTAAAGACAATAGGGCTTGTTTAAGCGCACTTGGAGTATGAGCGTAATCCACAAATGCAAAAGGTTTCACTTTTTCCATTCTTCCTGGTGGAGAAACGAGTTTTTCTACGCATATTTCTCTGTAATTCAGTCCAGACGAGGTAACTATACCCATTGCACACAACAGATTATATGCTTGAAATTGCCCCAGAACCGGAAAAAACGTATCATAAATTTCACCACCAATTTTTATTGTAAGGTGTTGACCATTAGGGGTTGGTGTTTGCTCCAATAAAGTAATATCAGAGCCTGTTTTTCCATAGGTGATAACTTTGTTGCTGCGTTTTTCAGCTATCTTAAGCAACGCGTAGTATTCATCTATATCCGCATTTAAAATCGCTGTTTTTCCTTCTGGTAATACCTCGTAAAATAACCTTTTTTTAGTTTCTAAATATTCACCAAGATTTTTATGGTAATCTAAATGATCTTGCGAGAAATTAGTAAAAGCTGCAGCACTCAACTTTAATCCATGGATTCTATATTGATCAATCCCATGACTTGATGCTTCTAACACTAAGTGTTCTACATTTATACCACACAATGTTGCGTAAAGGTCATCTGCATCTGGAGTGGTAAGACTGTTGCTATTACCTTTTCTACCATTATTGATGTATGTTCCAAGTGTTCCAATAGACGCAGCATTATAGCCAGAGTTTTGCCAGATCTGGCGGCAAAATTCTACTACTGAAGTTTTACCATTCGTACCCGTTACAGCAGCAACATATTTGGGCTGTTTGAATTGATAAAACCTGCTGACTATTTCGCTGTATATTTCTTGAGGATTTGGGTGGAAAATATGAATTCCAGCGTCACGCACTGGAATGACACCATTTGTTATGCAATCACTTGCAATTATCGCTTTAGCTCCACAAGATAATATCTGATCTATGTAAATCCTATCCCTTTCTGACACACAAACGAAAAGATAACCTTCCTTGACTCTCTTGGGATTACATGTAACGCCCTTGATTTCAACGTCAAAGTTAACATCAACAATATCATGCAGTAATTCTCTCAGTTTCATGTCCTACTTCATCGTTTTGAAAGTCTAAACATGGTAACCTTTTTAGTGCGTCATTAAGGTCAAAGATTAAATCTTCAGGATCTTCCAGTCCACAAAATATTCGCACGAAACTTCCACCACAATCTGAATTCATTACAGATCTTGACATAGATCTACGATCCACTGGTAATATCAAACTGTCGCACCCTCCCCAAGAAGCACCAATACTAAAAATTTTCATATGATCAACCATGCAGCTTAGTTCTTCACATGAATATTCTCTATCCAGTGCTATACTGAATGTGCCGCTTGCTCCTTTGAAGTAACTTTTCCATAATTCGTGTTGAGGATGGGAGGGAAGTGCTGGATATAAAACCTTTCTAACTTTTTGCTGTGCTTCTAGCCACTTTGCCACTTCCATTGCTGTATTTTGGTGCCTTTTCATACGTGTGTGCAGTGTTCTTAGTCCCCTGTGTGCAAGGTAGCAGTCGTGCGATTGAATGGTTACTCCATAATTTTTATAGCTCTCATAAAGCAATTTAAAAATTTTACCTTCAGCAATAATAGCTCCCATAACTAAATCTGAGTGACCGGCTAGATACTTTGTCACTGAATATAGTGCAACATCAATTCCATAATCAAGCGGCTTAAATAACAAAGGAGTGGCCCATGAATTGTCGCAAACGGTTACGATTCCATGTTCTTTAGCAACTTTTACTATATGCTCTATATTTGAAATCTCAAACATTATAGAACCAGGAGTCTCGATCATTATCAATGAAGTATTACTCTGAATTAAATCAGTTATATCCTGCGTTGGATCATAAAAAGCTACTTCTGTTCCTCTTTTTGGTAGCTCATTTTCTGCAAACCTCCTAAGCCTATAATAACTATTATCTTGAATTAAAACGTGCGAGCCTGCTTTAGTGAAAGTCAAAATAGCAAAAGTAAGTGCAAATAGTCCGGAAGGATAAATAAGCGCTTGTCCACTCCCTTCAATTTCAGCCAGCGCATTTGAAAGATAATGGACAGTAGGAGTACCAACATTACTGTAGCTATAATCCCTTGCAACACCATCGTTAATTACATCGTATATACTTTCTCCATTGGCTGCATTTAAGTAGTCCTTGTAAGTAGGAAATAATATAGTAGAAGAATGATAAACTGGCGGGTTCATAGAACCTTTATAGTCATTAAATTTTCTTCCTGCTTTAACTAATATAGACTCTTCCTTCACATTTTTATTATTTATTTTTTAAATTGTACTCGTTTTGCGTATATAAGTGAAGAGAAATTGCATGTATTAGCTCTATCTCACCCTTCAATAACTCATAAATCAACTTATGTCTTTTTAGAATGCTCATTCCAATAAAGCCGTCAGATATTAATATTAATTTAATGTGCGAAGGTAATGTTGAAGATGAAGCAAAATAATGATCAGCATGCTTTGCTGATTCATCGACAATGTTGATATCAATTACATCTATCGAATCGCGTATCTTTTCTTCTATTGTTTTAATAATATCCATAATGGTTTCTTTAAGCAACAACATGCTCCTCTTGTCATCCAAGTAGCTGACACTGGGATGACAGGAAAAGTGATATAACAATACACCCTTATTTATTCTCTTCCTTATTATCTATGTCTTGATAATCAGAATCTACTACTTTTTCTTCTTTATCATTTGGATTCCCTTCTGATGAAAAGCCATTTCCAGCACTATTTTGTTGTGAGGCATTATACATAGCTTCTCCAAGTTTCATAGATAATTGAGAAAGATTAGTAACTTTCTGCTGGATTGAATCAGCGTCATCAATGTTATCAGATTTACTAACTTCTTTTAATTTGTTAACTGCATTTTCAATAGCAGATTTATCTTCTGGTGAAACTCTATCACCATACTCTGTCAGAGACTTTTCTGTAGAATGAACTAAACTATCCGCTTGATTCTTCACTTCAATAAACTTTTTGCGCTTTTCATCTTCTTGCGCTTTTTCTTCAGCTTCTTTTACCATGCGATTTATTTCATTATCAGATAGACCACCTGAAGATTGAATGCGTATTTTTTGCTCTTTTCCAGTAGCTTTATCTTTTGCAGAAACGTGTGCTATTCCATTTGCATCTATGTCAAATGTTACTTCGATCTGAGGAACTCCACGAGGAGCAGGAGGTATCCCTTCCAAACTAAACTGACCAAGTAGCTTGTTATCAACCGCCAATTTTCTTTCACCTTGATGTACCTTAATTGTAACGGCTGTTTGGTTATCTTCTGCAGTTGAAAACACCTGAGATTTTTTAGTAGGAATAGTAGTATTACGTTCAATAAGTGGAGTGAATACTCCTCCTAGAGTCTCAATACCAAGAGAAAGTGGAGTCACGTCAAGTAGTAACACATCTCTTACATCACCTTGAATGATTCCCGCCTGTATTGAAGCTCCAATTGCTACAACTTCATCAGGATTTACTCCTCTATGTGGATCTTTGCCAAAGAATTCTTTAACTTTCTCTATGACTTTTGGCATACGAGTCATGCCACCAACGAGAACCACTTCGCCAATTTGACTAGCAAACAAACCAGCATCCTCAAGAGCTTTTTTACAAGGAGCCATAGTTCTTTCGATTAAACCATTCACTAAGCTTTCAAGTTTTGCTCTCGTTAATTTCATATTTAAGTGTTTTGGACCACTTGCATCAGCTGTAATAAACGGTAGATTTATTTCCGTTTCCATTGCACTTGATAATTCAATTTTCGCTTTTTCAGCAGCTTCTTTGATTCTTTGCATAGCCATTGGATCATTTTTCAAATCAATGCCATTACTTTTCTTGAATTCATCTAGTAAATAACTCACTATTGCGTTATCAAAGTCTTCACCTCCAAGATGAGTGTCACCATTTGTAGCCTTTACTTCAAAAACCCCTTCACCTATTTCAAGTATTGAGACATCAAATGTACCACCACCAAGGTCATATACCACTATTGTGTGCCCATGTTTCTTATCAAGACCATAAGCAAGCGCTGCAGCAGTCGGTTCATTTACTATTCTGAGCACATTTAATCCGGCGATTTTTCCTGCATCTTTTGTTGCTTGACGTTGAGAGTCGTTGAAGTATGCTGGCACTGTTATCACAGCATCTTTTACTTCCTCTCCAAGATAAGCTTCTGCTGCTTCTTTCATGTTTTGTAGTATGAATGCACCAATTTGACTAGGAGAGTATTCTTTATTATCAGTGGTTTTAACCCATGCGTCACCATTTTTTGCTGCAAACACTTTATACGGCACGTTTAGATTTTTCATTTCAGAATCACCGTATTGACGGCCTATTAATCTCTTAGTAGCAAAAAAAGTATTACTTGCATTGGTGGTTGCTTGTCTTTTTGCAGGAGCGCCAATCAACCTTTCTCCTGACGAAGTAAATGCAATTATAGATGGAGTAGTTCTTGCCCCTTCTTTATTTTCTATTACCTTTGTATCCTTGCCCTGCATTATTGCAACACAAGAATTTGTTGTTCCGAGATCTATGCCTATTGCTCTTCCCATAATGAGTACCCCATTGTAAATATTATCTGATATAAGAATATATAAGTATAGGACTTATTAATTACAAGCCCAATTTAGGGTTTCTAATTAGTTATTAGAACTTAAAAAGCGCGAAAGCCATTTAGTCAGCCAAAAATTGCCTCGTAGTTTATTTGAATTATCAACTTCTTCATTGCTGCTATCCTCAATTTGGTATCCAGAGTTCTGTAATGGCTTATAACCGTTTGAATTAACATCATCTCCTTGTTTTAAAACAAATGTATTTATATCTAAACTGTTATCAATACTAATGTTAAATGTAATATTAAACTCTTTTTCGATTGTAGAAACTGTATTCCGTTTATTATTAAAAATATGCGCTATAACCGCACTATGCGCTACTAAATCAAAAGACTTATTTTGGTTCCTATGAGCAATGTGTTGTAAATCCCTTAGTATCGATGCAACAATTACTTCGTTCGATTTTACTCTTCCAATACCCTTGCAGTGTAAACACTCTGTAGTATTAATTTCTTGTATGTTTGGTTTAATTCTTTGTCTTGAAAATACCATTAAACCAAAGTCATTTATGTAGCTAAATTGAACTTTAGCTTTATCGTCTTTAAACGCTTGCTTTATAGCAGACTCAACAGCTCTGCAATACTGATATTTCAACATGTCAATAAAATCGACTACTATTAATCCTGATAGGCCCCTAAGATTCACCTGTCTTGATATTTCAGGTGCTGCTTCCATATTGGTTCTATAAGCTGTTTCTTCTATGCTATCTTCTCCTGTCATCTTTCCTGAATTTACGTCTATTGAAACAAACGCCTCAGTTAAAGTTATTACCAAAGACCCACCAGATGGCAACTCTACCCTATTGCTATATAACTCAGAAATTTGATCTTCGATTCCATAGTAAGTAAAGATTGGGATAGAACCTCTATACAATCTGTAACGCAACTTACTACCTTTTAATGCATTTTTAGTATATTGTCTCACTGCTTCAAAAGCTTCCTTCCCAGATACTATGACTTCTATACCATCGCTACAAAAATCACGAACAGATCTCATAATTACATCTGCTTCGTTGTAAATTAATGATGGAGCATTTACAGAGAAGGCATTTTTTTGAATGCTCTGCCATAATGAGGATAAGTAATTGTAATCCTGCTCAATTTCTTTCTTATCTTTTCCTGAACCAACAGTTCTTACTATTAAACCTGATCTTTTTGGCAAGTTTATTGAACTCAGTATATCCTTTAACTGCTTTCTGACATTAGCATCTTCAATTCTGCGAGACACTCCACCTTTACTCATGGAATTTGGCATGAAAACACAGTATCTACCCACTAAAGTTATGTATGTTGTAAATGAAGCTCCTTTATTGCCTCGTTCCTCTTTAGTTAGCTGGACCAATACTTTTTGATTTACTGAAATAACATCTTGTAATTTGTATTTTTTATATAAAGGTACCTCTCTTACAAAACCACTACCTAACTCGTTGACATTCTTACTAGCTGCAGAATCTGAAGAAACATTTGCTGAAGCTTCTTCTGTACAATCGTCATTTGAGCAGCCCTCAAAGATAGTTTCCTTTTCTTTTTCTGGAATATTGAAGTAATCTAGAGATATCTCGGAAAAAGATAAAAAACCTTGCTTGTTTTTTCCATATTCAATAAATACGGCTTGCAAAGAAGGCTCTATACGCTTTACATAAGCAACGTATATATTACCTCTTAATTGTTTTTTTTCCTTGAATTCTTGTTCAAATTCTACAACCTTATTATTAACTGATAAGGCAACTCTTACCTCATTAGAACAGGCAGAATTTTCTATCAATAATAACCTTTTGCCACTATTTGCCACTTATTTACCGTTTGCTTTTCATTCTGAAGTTAACTTCATGCTACTTAATGCACTGTTGATTGTCAAGAATTTTACGATCTGCATTATTCGGTTGACTTTTAGTGTTTTGCGTAATAAACTCGCATAGAATTTATTATATCATTATAAGTATGGCGAAAAAAAATGCTTCTTTGCTCGTTAAGTTAGTCAGCACTGCAATCAAGATAACAAAAACTGGTGAAGAAAAATCAACTGGCTATTTTTATGTAAAAAAGTGTAATCCAAAAAAGCTCACCAGAAAACTGGAGTTTAGGAAGTATGACCCAGTAGTCAGAAGGCACGTATTATTTAAAGAAGAAAAATTAAAGTAGTTTTTTTATAAGGAATTTTATTATTATGCAAAATTTACAATTAAGTTATCCTATAATAGTAGAGTTGAGGGATGTAAAAGATGCAAAACTGAAATTAATAAAGGTCATTGCACAATTAATAAGTAAGAGGTACACAACACAGAAAAAAGCAGCAAGCGCTCTAAAGATTGATCAACCTAAAGTATCTCAAATCAATAGGTCAAAAATCGAAGGGTTTTCCTTAGAATACTTGCTTAACTTATTGATTGCATTGGACCAAGATATAAACGTAAGAATAAAGCATAATTTTAAACCTGTATAATATGTAAAGGACAAATTGTGATTTAAATGCAGAACAATAAAACAGTAAGTCAGAGGCATTTTAAAAAGAACTTGTTACTCAACAAAACAAGATTTGAAATTTTGTGCAATGCTATTGATTATAGCTAGATATGCATCTTTTCCAGGCTCTATGTCTGATCCAATAGGATCAAGAACTACCATTTTTGCGTCATTAGAAAGAGTATTAGGCTTTATGCTATCTTCTTGTGAGTGAGCAAATATACATTTAACGTTTTCTTCCTTCATTATCTTTTTTAGCTTCATTAAACTCTTCATACCTATGTACGAATCCTCTTCTATAGAAAGAATGGCGCTTGGGTGATTTAAACCAAAATATTTTTCAAAATATTGATAAGCATCGTGAGTGACGATGTATTTTTGATTTTTAAAATCATTCAGTTCTTTCACTATTTCTTTTACTTCTTGGTCTATTTTTTTTATGGCTTTTGTTGCATTAGAGTTGTATCGATGGAAATTTTCTTTATCTATGTTAGACAATGTTGCACTTATAAAAAGTACCATGCTCTTTGCATTTTCGGGACTCAGCCAAATGTGTAGGTCTTTTTCATCTTGAGTATTGGTAATTTTTCTAGAAAATGAATGTGGCCGAGCAGGAAGTAGGTTGATTACCTTTGACAATTGCACTAGTTCTTTATTATTTTTGGCGAAAGTTTGAACAAACGTCTCTAAGTTATCGTCAGTGTAAAATATAACATCACTTGATTCCAAATTACTTGCATCAGACGGCTTTAATATATAATTATGCGCAGATGTTGCATAGCCAAGCAATTCCGGTTCTAAAATCCCTTCTGTCACAGAAGCTACAAGTGAGTGGATAGGTTTGATTGTAGCTACAACTTTTAAATTGGATGAAAAGGCAATATTATAGTATAGTGTAAATGAAAGTAATAGAAAAAAAGCCAGTAAATGTCTCATATAAACGTTGAAAAGAAGTTAAATTTTGCCAAAAAGTTAAATAATGTCAATAATCGTGTTCTAAAAATAGAAAATCTTGCTCTCACATATGATGGTAAAAGAATCCTTGACAATATCAATATGTTCATGGAAAGAGGAGACGTAATTACAATACTTGGTCCAAATGGTGGAGGTAAAACCTCTTTAGTGAAAGCAATTGCTGGCATAAATAAAAGCTGTACCGGTAGTATCGTATTTGCTGACAACATAAAAATTGGCTATATGCCGCAAAATTTTAGTATTAGTAATTTGATGCCAATAACAGTTGAATATTTCCTTTTAAATAGCTCCTTGAAAAGACTAAAGAAAAATCAATCCATTATTACAGAAGCGATAGAGTTGGTTGGTATCGGTAACATTTTGAAGAATCAAGTGTTAGAAATTTCTGCAGGGCAAACACAACTACTACTGCTTGCACATTGTTTAATTGCAGAGCCTGACTTGATCATTCTAGATGAACCAGTCAGTGCAATGGATATTAACGCGCGGGCTAAATTTTATGATATTATAAATAAAATAGCAAAAAAACGATTGGTATCGATTCTTATGACTTCTCATGATCTTAACTCTGCTCTACCATCCTCAGATTACGTAATTTGTATAAATAATACTATCTATTGCCAAGGCAAGCCTGATGAGATTACGAAAAATAGAACCCTAAATGAAATATTCAGCAGTTACGTAGCAAAATGATTCAAAATATTTTGCGTCTTCTGCACATAACTACAGTGCTGACACGTTACAATATATTACCTTATTTACTTCCACCATCAAAGAAATCAATAAATAAAATACAAGGCCATAAGCTAAAGTGTGCTCTTGAAAAATTAGGTCCGGTGTTCATTAAGTTTGGGCAGTCTATCTCATCACGTACTGATGTTTTAAATGAGGATATAACAAATAACTTGTTATTGATATGTGATAGATTGCCATCATTTTCACATAAAATAGCAGTTAAAACTATAGAAAGTGAGTTTAATTGTAAATTGAGCGACATTTTTTCAAGCTTTTCTGAAAAGCCAATTGCAGCAGCATCGATTTCTCAGGTGCATAGAGCGGTTACAACTGAGGGTAAGAAAGTTGCTGTGAAGGTTTTAAGGCCAAATATTGAGAAAACATTCTCAAGGGATATAAAAATGCTTTCTTGGCTCGCAGAAATTGCAGAAAAATTTAGCGAACAATCAAAAAGGCTGAGGCCAATTGAATTAGTCAAAACTTTTGCTGAAATTTGCCGATTAGAGTTAGATCTACGTTTTGAAGCTGCTCACTCTTCAGAACTAAAGGAAAACACAAAAAATGACAGAGGTTTTTATGTACCTGAAATAGATTGGAATAGAACTGCAAAAAAGGTTTTAACATTAGAATGGATAGAAGCAACACCAATATACGAAGTTGAAAAACTGAATAATCGTAAGCAATTAGCTATCAATCTTATAGAATCGTTTTGTAGTCAGGTATACAGGGATTGTTTTTTTCATGCTGATATGCATCCTGGAAATCTAATGGTTGATAGTAATAACAATATTATTGCCCTGGATTGTGGAATCATGGGTAGAATAGATCGTGAGACATGCTATTACGTTATAGAGATACTCAAAGGCTTTTTAAATCGGGATTATGACCACGTTGCAAAAATGCACTTTAAAGCTGGTTACGTTTCATTACAGCATAGAAATTTTGTCACAGCCTGCAGGGCAATAGGTGAACCCATTATTGGGCAGCCTATACAGAAGATTTCATTTGCTAGTTTACTTGCTCAGCTATTAAAAATAACTGGTGATTTTGATATGAAAGTTCAAACACAATTGTTATTGCTGCAGAAAACTATGATTTTACTGGAAGGGACATGTAGAAAGATCTACCCAGAAATCAATATGTGGAAAGTAGTTGAAGCGTGGATAAGCAGTCAACATGAAAGTAAAATAGGGTATAGGGAAAAAATTAGAAATTCTTATCCTGTAAAAACAATCCAAGGGATATTTAGCCTTATAGAAAAATTAAACCTAATAGCTGATAAAAAATTAGAAAACATCCAAGTTAAAAATAAATCAAATGGAAAAGTCTATTTTTTACTGTGGTTTGTAATTATAATTCTAATCGTTAAGTTTTTAATTTCTTAAACTATGGGAAAAAACTGCGTCAAACCCAATTTTTAATTCAACTTAATTTTTAATCTGCAGGAGTCGAGTTGAGAATGTCCAATTTTCCACTTTCTTTATAGCATAACATACTTCAGTCCTGATCCGCCTCTTGCTCCTCTTGAAGCCCAATGGCTCACCACTTATGTGTAAATTAATCGTTAATGTTGTACACGTTCTTTTCTTTTTCTACTCTCTCTTGCTCTTCAATACAATATATAGCAAGCGGATTAGCTTTAAGTCTTTCGACCCCTATTTCTTCTCCTGTTCCATCGCAGTAACCATAAGTGCCTAATTTTATTTTTTCTAACGCCTCCTTAATCTTTTCTTTTCTATCTTTTCGGCGCTTGATTAATTCCTCATTTCCACTATCTCCATCAGAATAGTATGTATCAATACTATTATCTTCTAGTTCTTGTTTCTCCAACTCAGCGAGTATTGATTGTAACTTTAAGCTGAAGTATTCCAGTTGTTTTACGCTCATATATTCTTCATCTTCTGAAGGAGTATAATCCTCTGGTGACTTTATTTTCGGTAACTTTTCCATAATTGCATTATCAAAAAAATAATAAAACCTATATAACTTATAAACAAAAAATTATACTACCCTCAAAGTAAACACTATAATTTATAATAAACATTTAAAAGCCTAGTATGATCGACTTAGTAAGAAAATTAGTAATAGATGGTAAGAACCTTACCTATATAGTATGTATTTTTATTATAATGTTAAGTTTATCTTCATTTACACTTGAAAACAACAATAAACAAGAAGTTATGTTAACATTAACATGGATATGTGCTACATTTGTTTTGCAGATCTCTACAAATAATTTGTTTACATCTGATTATCATGATGGAATATTAGAGCAAATCTTTGTACAGCCACTCTCTTCTAGGCTCATAGTTGCTTATAAAATTTTCGCTCACTGGTTATTATTTGGGCTACCGATTTCAGTGGTTTCTTCTATATTCAGCTTTGCAGTTCTAGGCAATAGTATTGAACACTCAATAGCAGTTGGAGTGTCTTTATTATTTAATACGCTGATAATCATTAATATTTCAGCCACTGGAAATGCATTGATGATTGGTCGAAACAACTTAGCATCAGGAGTATCGCAAATTCTTGTTTTGCCAATGATAATGCCAACCTTTTTGTATTTTAAAATGCTAACTCAATTTGAAAATTTGTCCTTGAATATTTATACACTACTAATCACCATGTTAATTTTTGTCGTTTTGATTGTTAACAGCACTATAACTACTCACATGGCATTAAAATTTGCTGTGGAACAGGATTGAAAAATCTTACTGTTATTCAGTAGGAATCTACCGTCTTAAACATCAAGATAAAAATTATTGTTTTTTATCATAGCATTTAAACAAATGATGATTTTTCTCATTACAGCAACTAAAGCGACTTTGCCAGAGTCAACTAAACGCTGGTAAAATACTTTCATTTTTTTATTATGACGCATTGCAACCACAGCAGACATGTATAATGCTTTTCGAGCATAAAATCTGCCACCTATGACTTGGGCCTTGCTCACTTTCCTTCCGCTTTCACTAGTTTTTGGTGCAACTCCAACTAGACAAGCTATTTCCTTATTATCTAACCTACCAAGTTCAGGTACCTCTATGAGTAGGATACTTGCGGTTTTCCGTCCAACACCTTTATAGCTAGTTAGCAGTTTGCTTTTTTCCTTCAAATCAGGATCAGAGTTTATTATATCTTCTATGTCTTGCCTAATTTGCTCTAATTGTTTTTTTGCAAATTCTATCTGTTTTTCTATATATTCCCTGGCTTTTCCTGTAACCTTATGCAAACGACACTTATTTGCATGAACTTCATCGTTTAGATTGCGCTCAACTGCTCTTAGCTCTTTTAGTTCTTCTTGCTTTTGTGAAACTATGTATTCTATTACTTCGTCATTTTTTGTGATAAATTCAGCATATTTTTCTAGTAATTTTGCATCTAATTTATCTGTTTTTGCAAAGTGGTTGCAGGCTTTTGCAAATGCATACCCGATTTGGGTGAGCTCTGTGAACAGCTATGTTATGTTCTTGTAACAATTTTATTACAAGTTTCTCATAACCTCCTGTGGATTCTACTACACATAACTTAACAAATACGTTAGCCATTTTCGACTTTATAAACTCAGATATAGCTCTCTCTGCATTTTCTATACGCTGATGTTTATTGTTGATTGAGATATCAAGTGTTTCTTTTGAAACATCAATACCCACAAAAACTGTTCTAGCCATTTTTGTACCTATAAATATAATCAAATAATAATGTAAATGCTGTACAGGATTGTGATTCGATCTTTTAGATCCTCCTACCGTTCGTACTCCATTTTTTAAAGCTAGGAGTGTACTGAGATGCCTACGATTTCTATCAATCAATCCAATTGACAGTATCACTCCTTGCTCATTATAGTCTTGCGACTTTGATTTAATATACAATCCTAATCGGCGAAAAAAAGGTGAACAGATGTTATCGCTGAAGATACTGGCCTCTCTGTTGATTATATTGAGAAAATTCAAGAAAAGAAGTTTTAGCCATAACGTTTTTTTATTAAACCCTCTATTCTAGTAATTTTAATATTGCAATCCATTCTAATGTCTGTATAATGCCCCTTTTACATAATACTATTAATATTTAATGGGAGGGTAAAATGCCAAGGAAGACAGATCGTCATGCTGCAGTACTTAAAAAGCTACAAGATGTTATAAAACATACAGATTCTGAAATTGCTTCTGGAAGGAAGTTAGCTATTAAAAGGTGGGCGGAAACCTATATAGAGAATATTAAATTTTTTAAGGATGATAAGCTGCAGTTTTTGCACAATGTATTCCAAGATGAAGGTTGTTGGTGAGGTACAAGGTTAAATAATGATGTTTTAGGTACAAGATTGACTGAAGAGAAAATAGGAGAAATCGATAATCCACTTCGCAGAATGAGATGGCTTCTAGTTACTGTGTGGTAGAAAAAATTCTTCCGTTCTTTCAAAAAAGATTCGAATTTCTCAAGAGCAAATTTCCTCCTGGTAAATTTGATGGCAAAACTGAAACTGAAATTGACAAATACGTACGAAACTCCCTGCTAGATACGATAAAGAGGAATGGTCGTATTTTTGATTTCTGGATCAATAGAGAGTCTGGGGAATTAAAGGAGTATGATGCAGTAGAAGGTTTTGACAGTGCTGTAAAACTTAAATGGAGTGAAGGAGTAGAGTATTTTTATAATCATCTAAAAGAAGAAGATAAAGAAAAGAAGCTTACAGAAGCTGTTATTGCTCTTTCTCGTCCTCAATCTGTTGAGAAAGACGCTCCTATTTTAGATTTTTGTGTAAGGAATATAGCTGACAAAGATACTCTTTTACAGAAATTATTGCAGAAAGATAAGGGAGTATATTCCCTTCTTGCTGAATTAATAGAGTCATGTTTTTTTGATACGGTTCATGATTTGGTACAGTGCTGGTGTTATAAAGGCGTTCCAGCAGGAGGAGACTGTTCGGACAAAATATTCTCACAGCGAGACTATGAGCTTCTTCTTTCCTCACTTTCAGATGTGATGTTGAAAAATCCTGAGTCAAGTGCTCAAGCTAGGTCTGTTATTATGAAAATTTGGGAGTGTGACAGCTTGGATGAATACAAAAAGACTGCTATTATTGATACTTCGAATGGTAGAATTCCTATAAAGGGTGTACTTGCAGAATTGATAGTTAACTGGAAACGAGAAGACATTTATAAGTCTGATGAGGAAAAAGAAATAGAGAAAAAAGAAATACTAGATATGATGTTATTTGCTAAAAATAGCTTTCCTGAGAGATTTGAGTTCTTTAAGGAAAAGATAATAAAAAACCTTAGATTGTGTGGTAGAGAAGGTAAAAGAGTAAATGTAGATTACGGTCTGTTTGCAGAAGAATTATTCTCTGAGTTAGAGAAAACAATTTTACCACCTGGTCCTGTAGGTGATGGCCCTAGGTATGATTTACGGACGCAATCTCAAGCTCATGGTAGTAAGAAAACATCTTTGCCACTTGATGGTTCTGGTGATGGTCCGCAGTCCAAGTTTGAAGCTCCTAGTATGAGTGGTGTCTCTAGCCGTAGAAAATAGAAGGGTATCTTATATGAATAATGGTGATGGACTTATTAGGAGTTTAGTGGATGGAGATCTTGAAGGCTTCAGACAAAGGTTTGAATCTTTTTTAGATCAATGTCCATCTTTCTTGTATCATGTAAGTGCAGGTTGTTTCCTTCCTGTATTCTTTTTAGTATGTTTGCTACTGCGCATGATGAAGGTATTTTAGATCCAAGTGAAAAAGTCTATTTTCGTTTTGATAACCATGGTGTTAATCCACGTAATGGTGAAAATCGAGATACGGGAAACCTAAAAGTTGCTGTTTATCGTGACGGACAGCAAGTTGTCAGATGCTACAGTATTTCTGATCGTCCTAATAGTGATGGGTTAAGGTTCAGTACAAGGGAAAGAAATGCTCTAGTGCGAGAGATTAGAGGGCAAAATCCAAATTTAAGGGAAGAAGACCTAAATTTTGAGCAATACAAAGTATGCATGCATGGAAAGGGCAAGAGTCAGGGAGAAGCAATTGCAACAGTATTCGAGGTGATTCGTGAAAAAGATCTTAGAGGTAGAGATAAATTTGGCAAATATTCAGCATCTGAAATTAATCTTATTAGACAGCTCTTAGAAGATCACAGATTAACAATTAAGTAAATAGAAAGGAGACAACTCAATCGAAATCAGTGTGAACAGCTTGATAGGTTGATCAATTTTGCACGAGTCGAACCTAGTCAACAAAGAATTGGCGATTTTATAGAAATGCTAGCAAGCAACCAAAGACAAGATGTAAGAGATTCTCTCCGAGAAGATATTTTAGAATATATAACTGATACCTATAATAATTATAGAGCGCAGATAGAAAATAATATTGAAAATCGCAGTCAAAAGTTTGAGAGTCACGGGTTTTTATTAGGTTTCTTAGCAAATTTTAGTCATCACTACGCAATAGGCATTGACCTTGACTTATCTCCTAGAAACTCACATGTTGCATTTCTTGTACGTCATCAAGCAGAAAGAGAAAATATTCCTATTGTTATTAATCTTGCTATATTTGATACACCGTCAGATGTTGCATTAAACTGTGCCATAGGCTACGCTGGAAGGTTACACACTTCTTCATTTATACCTATTCATACTGAATCAAGAAATACTGTCTGTGTTGGATTAAATTTTAATTTAAATCTAGATCCCTTTAGTGTTGATATAGTAGAACTTCAACAGGATAGATTTCCTTTAGTACAAAGATTATTTGAGTGTTTGGAGAATGAAGGAATTAGAGAAAATATTAGAGATTTCTTGCTTCAACACCTTCCTAATGAAATACCAAGGAATGCAGAGAATTATAACAGAATATTTGATTGTATAACTGGTTTTGCTTTTGGGAGTAGTGCTTTTGATATACATCATTTACAACTAGAAGGTGAAGAAGAAGTAGAGGTACCTATAGCAAAGTATATACTTAGATATGATGATGGGGATCATGCTTTAACCATGGTCTTTCATGCTCAAGGTTCTGATATAGTTATATTTAATATCAGAATTAATGATGATGTACAACAAGAAGCTATCAATTTACAAACTCTCAATATTGATGGGAATGATGTTCATGTATGGAAAGTTTCATTCACACTTAATGACCAATTTGAGCTAGATATTGATCAACCAAATGACCTTGGTTTGTATCACGATTACCAAAATAATAATGCAAATAATTTTCTTGCTGGTGATCTTGTACAAGTGCCTAATGCTGAAAATGTACATAACACTTTGAATCAAGTTATGAATGATGGCTGGCAAAATGTAGGTCAGCATAGAGAACTATTTCAAGAGATCTCTGGAGCATTGATGCCACTTATGGATGCAATAAATGTTAATAGTGAGGATAAATTTCGTTCTATACTACATGGTACATTTTATGCTAGTGATAATCCTTATAAAGTGATTACTATGTATAAAATTGGTCAAACATATAGTTTGAAAAGGGGTCAGGAAGAAGAAGGAGAAAGGGTAATACTCACAAGAATTACAGAACAGAGATTAGACCTTTTATTATTAAGACAACCTACAGAGAATGATCTAGATACTCATCCAATTGGATATATATTAAGATTTGCTGGTAATGCAGAAGAAGTAGCACAAAAGGAGAATAACGCAAAAGATCGAATAAAAGAACTTATGAACAAGCAAAGAGGATATTTGCTTATTACTTCTGGAAATGAGGTGGTTTTGTCTTATGCTCTATTTAATAGAGATGCACGAAGAGAGGAAGAACTTATAACTATTCCACAAGAACTGTATGTACATATAATTGATCGTCATAGTCGTGTTTTAGGGGCAGAACAGACTGGAAGACCTGAAATAGTGGAGGGAATAGGGAATCTAGATGAAAGATTTAGAAATTTTCAGGAAAATGTTAATGAAGGTGAAAGACAGCCATCAACTTTCTTATATAGTCGAGGTAATGATGAATGGGTTGAGGTACATGTTATACGTCACTTCAAGGGTACAAGAGAAGAGGTTTTAAGGAGAATAGGGTCAGGTACAGATAATATTGCACATAATGGATCACAAGGAACTACAACTACTCATTTATCACAAGAACAAATATTACGACAAATAAACAATCTTCTTGGAGATGGTAATCAAATACAAAATGTCAACGATCTGCTTACACTAGAATTTGCGACGAGAAATGGACATTATGATTACTGGCTTCAACAAATTGATATAGCTCACGCTGGAAGATTGCGATATCAGCTTCGTACTGAAGGTAATCACACTTTTGAAGTAGCTAATTTGGCAAGGAATGACGGTAACGAGCACATTGTTAGAGTATTAAATCAATTTAGGGAAAATGAAGAACAACAGCGTTTAACTTTAATAATTACTTTAAATAATACTCATTGGGTTACACTAGTGATTGAACGTCAAAATGGGAACTATGTTGGGTACTATGCTGATTCAACTGCTACTGCTGTTCCAGGTGGTATTACCGATATCATTCAAAATAACTTAGGAAATAATATCAGGATTAATAATGTTTCTGTTCGTCAGCAAACAGATGGTTGGAATTGTGGTTTATGGACATTAGAAAATGCTAGTGATATTAATCGAGTTCTAAACGAAAATCATATTGGGCAAGTGCAGAATATCATAAATATAATACGCGATTTTCTTGGAAGAGGCCTCCCAAACAGAGATAGAAATTACTTTCAGAACATAAGAGTGGGCATTTCACAATTATTCAGGAATGATCCGGGATTTCAAGATGTGCAATTGCAAGCATACATTCAAAATAGAGAACAAATTGATCCATTACTGCGTACTTATCTAGAATTAGGATATCACAGAGTAGGAGGAGGGTATGGATTAGTAGAAGCACCTATATCGCTTGGTGTTAGTGATTCCAGTAATTTTGGTGACCTGCCACAGTCGAGCTTAGAAAGTCCTGAAGCTAGTCGTGTTTCTGACCTTAGCAAAGGTAAAGGCGGTAGGTAGAGGTAATCGGTAGATGAAAGGAGTGTAACAAAAACCTTATGCATCAAGTAGAGATTGTGAGCAAATTTAAAGAAGTTAAGGTGGGTAACCTGTTTTTTTCTACTTGCAGCAATGTTTCAAAAAGTATATGTGTCGAGTTGGGTAAAGTTGAAGGAGGTTCTTAAATGAGCAACTATTAATTTGGTAGTATATAACATTAATAAATTTAAACGATGCAACCATTTCCAGCAACAAAAACCAGCTAGCGTGAGAAGATTTTTTCTTGGAAT